>JBILAD010000010.1:0-21951 GCA_044354355.1 Candidatus Planktophila sp.
ATTACTCACGCAGATTATTGCGGTGTATTTGATCGGTCTTCACCTTGGTCAGGTCAATGGCTCATTGAAAGACACTGAGGTTCGTGACCTCTACAAAGAGTTACTTGAACTGCCAGGAAAGATTGAACAGATACTTGAAACTGTTGAACCATTACGAGAGCTCACTAGAACATTTGCACATAACAATACGGTTCTATTTTTAGGTAGAAATATTGGCTATCCAGTTGCACTTGAAGGCGCGTTGAAGTTAAAAGAGCTTGCCTACATTCACGCAGAGGGATTTGCTGGGGGAGAGCTAAAGCACGGGCCGATTGCATTAATTGATCAAGGAACTCCAGTTATTGCAATTTTGCCTGCAGGACATGAACATGCTTTGGATGAGAAAATGTTGAGCAATATTCAAGAGGTTAAAGCACGTGGTGCACGTGTCATAGTAATTGCTGAAGAAGGCGCACATGTTGAAGGTGCAGAACATGTGATTCGTATTCCGATAGCTCCTGCTCTATTTCAGCCCGTCTTAGCAACTGTTCCATTACAGGTGTTTGCATATGAAATGGCTGTTGTGCGTGGCAATGATGTTGATCAACCTCGAAATTTAGCTAAATCTGTGACGGTTGAATAATGAGTGATTTACAACAAAATCGTCGCAGGCAAATGGATCGTGCCCTACGTTGGGCTATCTTGTTATTTGCTGGATTCTTATTTGTTACTCAACAAGTTTATAGTTATGGACCACTGGTTGCCTATGACAAAGAAATTAACAGCCAGCCAAAACCTCAGTTTGAAGGTTTAGCTGGTTTTCTATTGCGCCGCTTAGATGATTTAGGCCTCCGCGGGCTAACAGCAACTGTATTACTTCTTGCAGCAGCATTTATTGCTTATAAGTTTAAAACGTGGCGTCCACTTAACCTTGCCTTTCTTTCTTTGATCTCACTTAATTTAGTTGTTGGTTCGGTAAAGCTTCTGTTGGGCCGGACCAAGCCACGTGATGGATTTGATTTATTACATGCTGGTGGCATGTCATACCCAAGTGGACATGCATCTAATGCAGTTTTGTCATGGGGGATATTGGCGTATCTGATCTATAGATATGCAAAAGTTGATAGGTATCAAGGCCGACTAGCAAGTGCGGGTGTTGTGTTGATTAGCCTGACGGTGTGTGTTGTTTCTTTGATCCGTCACACGCATTGGTTTAGTGATCTCTTGGGTGGACTATTTGTTGGCAGTGCATTGCTAGTGACCATCATTGCGATTGATCGGTATGTTCCCTCTAAAAGCCAGTTGCACTAGACTCCACTAATGATTGATGGGATCGGAATTGATGTCGTAGACATTGATCGGTTTAAGGCATCCCTGGAGCGCACACCGGGACTTATGGAAAAGCTTTTTACAGACGCGGAAAGAAGTAAGCCAATCGCATCACTTGCTGCGCGATTTGCCGCCAAAGAAGCACTTGCAAAAGCACTCAATGCTGGCAAAGGGCTGTCGTGGCATGAAGCAGAGGTAGTTAACTTAGAAAGTGGTAAGCCAGTCTTTTTGTTTAGAGGCGAGATTGCAGATCTAATTGATGGCGCAGATGTTCATCTTTCACTCTCTCATGATGCAGGCATTGCTTCTGCCATGGTCATTGTGGAGCGCACATGAACCGCGCCGAAGCACGAATTGATACAGCCCACCTTGCATCAAATATTGCTCACTTAAAATCGGCAAGTAAGACCTCTTTGATGGCTGTTGTTAAAGCTGATGCATATGGACATGGATTAATGGGCATTGGTTTATCTGCAGAAAAAGCTGGTGCTGATTGGCTGGGTGTTGCTTTGTTGGAAGAAGCAATCACGCTTCGAACTCATGGAGTTCGCATTCCTATTTTGGCCTGGCTGGTTTCACCTGGTTCTGATTTCAAAGCCGCTGCCGATCACGATATCGATGTCGCTGTTTCATCCATTGCTGCATTTAAAGAGATTGCTCAACTACCAAACAAGCCTCGGATTCATATCGAACTAGATACCGGGATGACTCGTGGAGGATTTTTGGATGAGTGGCAAGAGTTTCTAAGCCAAGACTTTTCAACAGTAAATGTTGTGGGTGTGTTTTCACACTTTGCACGAGCTGATGAACCAGGTGAAAAGCAAAATGATGATCAGTTAGAACGATTTAATGCGATGGTTGCAGATCTAGCGAAGGTGGGAGTCAATCCACCAATTAAGCACCTATCAAACTCTGCTGCGACTTTGAAAAATCCTTCAGCACATTTTAATTTGGTTCGCACTGGTATCTCGATGTATGGATTGTCCCCAGATGTTTCAACACTAGGTGGCAGTAAGCAACTTTCGCTAAAGCCTGTGATGCAACTGCGCGCAAAACTACATCTTGTAAAGACAGTTCCTGCAGGTGCTGCAGTTGGTTACGGAGCAACAGCTCACACAACAACACAGACAAAGTTAGGTGTGGTTGCTATGGGTTATGCCGATGGCATCCCACGCATTGCACAGGGTGTTGGGGTTTTTGTGGATGGCAAAAAAGCTCCAATAATTGGGCGGGTATCGATGGATCAATTTGTGGTGGATTTAGGAGCTGATTCCACGGCCGTTTCTGGGGATTGGGTGATTGTTTTCGGTGATGGCTCGCATGGTGAGTACACCGCAGATGACTGGGGCGCGGCATCGTTATCAATTAATTACGAAATCGTCACACGAATCGGTCCGCGTGTGCCTAGAATCTACGCACCTCATGTCTACTAATACTGCAGCGCTGCGAGTCGAAAGAGTCAATGTCTCTTTCGGCGGTCTTCGGGCACTTAACGATGTTTATTTGGAAATTGCCAAGAATGAGGTTGTTGGCTTAATTGGTCCCAATGGTGCTGGCAAGACAACTTTGTTTAATGCATTGTGTGGATTAGTTACTCCCGATTCTGGCGAATTCCATCTACATGGAAAGAAGAGCGATTTTCCACAACCCTTTGAACTCGTTGATTTAGGAATTGCTCGGACCTTGCAAGGTGTTGGTTTGTTTGGGGATTTAACAGTTCTAGAAAATGTGATGGTTGGTGCCCAGCATCTCTCAGAGACTGGTTTGATTTCAGCTGCGTTGGGAAGAAATAGAAAAGATGAAAATCGAATTCGCGATAAGGCACGTGTTGCTTTAGAACGTGTGTATGCAGGTGGCATTGCCCATCGCCGCGCAGACACCTTGTCCTACCCAGACACAAAGCGTGTTGCCATTGCTCGCGCACTTGTCAGTGAACCAACAATTTTGATGCTTGATGAACCTGCAGGTGGTTTGGGTCAACAAGATATTGAGTGGATGAATGCATTGATTAAGAATTTAAGTGTTGATATGTCTGTGTTACTTGTTGAGCACCACATGGATGTGGTTATGTCGGTGTGTAGCAAGCTTTACGTTCTTAACTTTGGTGAGGTAATTGCTAGCGGTGATGCTGAAACCGTGCGCCGTGATCCTGCGGTTATGGCAGCGTATTTAGGAACAGGTAGTGATCATGTCGCTTAATGTTTCCAACTTAACTGTGCACCATGGTGCTATTTGTGCAGTGAACCAAGTTTCACTAGCTGTTCCAACAGGAAAGCTAGCTGCGATTATTGGATCTAATGGCGCAGGAAAAACTACTTTGCTACGTGCTTTATCAGGCTTGAATAAGCCAACTAGTGGTGTGGTTAATTGGATGGGCGAAACTATTACTGGGGTCAAACCAGAAAAGCTAGTACGTTTGGGTATTTCCCATGTTTCTGAAGGTAAGTCAGTAATACCTGAATTAACAGTAAGAGAAAATCTGGAGCTCGGTGCTATCTGGCGTAAAGATGGCAAGGAGATGAAAGAGTCACTAGATCAAGTAGTTGAAATCTTTCCACGTTTAGGTGAGCGCATCACTCAACGTTCTGACACATTGTCGGGCGGAGAACGTCAGATGTTGGCAATTGGCCGTGCAATTATGTCAAAGCCAAAATTACTTTTATTGGATGAACCATCACTCGGTTTGGCTCCATTGGTTGTGGAACAGATCTTCCAAACAATCAGAGATTTGACTACTCAAATGAGATTAACTGTTTTGCTAGTTGAGCAAAATGCAATGGGGGCTCTTAAGATCGCAGATCTTGGAATTGTTTTGAATTTAGGAAAAGTTGTTGCCGTCGATCACGCACAAGCGTTGATCCAAGACCCTGCAGTGCGCGCTGCATATTTGGGGTACTAACCATGCAACTATTAAATACGTTATTAATTGGTATAACTGCAGGATCGATCTATTCATTGATGGCTATTGCATTTGTGCTGGTGTGGCGCAGTACGCGAGTTGTTAACTTTGCTCAAGCAGGAATGGCGCTTCTTTCAACCTACTTTGGTTATGAAGCTGTCTCCAGATTAGGTTCATTCTGGATAGCACTGCCAGTGGCCATGATCGGTGGGGCGCTATTTGCAGCGTTGGTCGAACTAGTTTTGATGCGATTATTAGTAAAGCACGCCTCATCCGGGCCGATTGCTGGTGTTGCTCCAATTATTGCAACACTTGGATTACTTGGAGTTATTCGCTCTGTCATAAGCATGATTTGGGGCGGACAGGATCTACGTATTGTTGCTCCGATTTCTAATAATGGATTTACGATCAATGGTTCGACCTTAGTTTTCTCACCATTAAAGCTTCTAGTGCTTGTTATTGTCGTAATTTTGCTCATTCTCCTTTCTATTCTCTTCCAAAAAACTAACCTTGGGTTAGCACTGCGTGCTTCAGCACATGCTCCAGAGATCGCACGTCTTTCAGGTGTCAGGGTGGATGCAGTTCGCACACTTGGTTGGGCATTAGCTGGTGCGGCTGGCGCAGTGGCAGGACTCTTCCAAACGGTCAATGGAAACGGAAACTTTTCACCAGATTCAATTGAGTTCTCGCTACTTCTTGTCTCAGGTTTCATTGCAGCAGTTATCGGTGGCCTAGATAGTTTGCTTGGCGCAGTGCTCGGCGGCTTATTCTTAGGAATCGCAATCTCATTTGTGCTGATGTATGTAAGCAGCGGACTCTTCTTCATTGCTCCATTTGTTATTTTGCTCATTGTCTTGTTTGTACGTCCTCAAGGAATTGTCGGAGTAAAGGCGGGGCGTCGTGCATAAGAGCAAAAAAGAAAGCACTCACATCCCACTGTTTATTCTTGGTGGAGTCGTTCTGTATTTCCTCAGTGGAATGGTCGATGAACTTCGCGTTTATCAAGGCGCATCCATTGCTGTTTATGTGATTGCAATCTCCTCAATTATTTTATTGACAGGGTATTCAGGCCAGGTTTCATTGGGCCATGGTGCGTTGATGGCCATTGGTGCTTATGCAGCAGCGGTGCTTCGCATTGAATTTAATGTTCCAATAATTTTGTGTTTTGTTGCTGCTGTGTTGGCTGCTGCGATAGGTGGCGCGCTATTAGGTGCAGCAGCGGCGCGTTTATCGGGTCCATACTTAGCCGGCACAACTCTGGCACTTGCAATTGGACTTCCATCACTTGCTAATCAATTTGCAGTTTTAGGTGGAGAACAAGGTTTAATCTTTGATGTTGGATTTCCTCCACTTTCTTTAGGTGAAGATTTCACTCAGTACAAGTGGTTCTTCTGGATTGCAGCACTTGCCGCGCTAATTTCAATGTGGGCAATTAGAAATATTTTGAACTCGGCCTATGGTCGTGCGTGGAGAGCAGGCCGAGGCAATGAGGTCGCAGCTCAGCTGGCGGGGATCAACACAGCCCGTTCTAAGGTCTTAGCCTTCACAATCAGCGCAGGAATCGCTGGCCTGGCCGGTGCGCTGCTTGCCATGACCATTGGCACCGTTTCCCCGAGTGCTTTCCCGCTTGCGCTCTCATTTTCACTGCTGACAGGCGCGGTTCTCGCTGGCATAACTACCCTTGGAGGCGTCATTATTGGGGCAGTGGTTTTGGTAGCCATCCCAGAGATCGCCGATGTGGTTGCACACCGCCTCGGTAGCTCTGAGAGTGTTACTACAAATCTGCCAGGTTTGATTGTAAGTGGGTTGTTGATTCTGACAGTTCTGTTTGTTCCAAACGGTCCTGTTGAACAACATCGCGCTCGCAAAGCAAAGCATGAAGCAGCACACAGCAGTACAAAGAAGTAAAAGCACTACCTCTCGTAACAACCCTCGATGGAAGGAAACACATGAAAGCAATGAACCGTCGCAAGCTGATTACAGCTTCAGCGGTACTGGCCGTCGTTGGATTAGCTGCAACAGCTCTTCCGGCACAAGCGGCTGAAGTTGGCGTTAGCTCGACTCAAATCAAATTGGGTATGACTTTGCCAATGACAGGTACAGCATCACTTGGTTACAACAAGATTCCAGGTGCAGCAAAGGCGTACTTTGACTACCTCAATGCAAATGGTGGAGTCAATGGTCGCAAGATAACTCTCGTTGTTAAGGATGATCGTTACGTCCCAACTGAAGCAGTTTCAAAGACTAATGAACTTATCTTGAAGGATAAGGTCATGGCTCTTCTTGCACCACTAGGAACAGCCAACGTTAAGGCGGTTGCCTCATCTGTTAACCCGGCCCGTCGTGGCATTCCAGTGTTGTTTATTAATACAGGATTTAGTGGATTTGCAGACACAAAGAAGTACCCAACTACTTACACAGTTTTGCCTTCATATGTGATGGAAGCAAAAATCATGGGTGAGTACATCAAGGAAAATTTTGCTGGTAAGAAGATTGGTCTTCTCTACCAGGATGACGATTTCGGAGTAGATGCACTTGCAGGATTTAAGGCTGCAGGCACAACCTTTGCGATAAAGGTTCCTTACGCATCAGGTTCACAGGGAGCAGCAGCTGCTGCAGGCTGGATTACAAAGTTCAAGGCTGCTGAAGCCGACGTTGTAATTCTCTTTGGTGTTTCAAGTGCGACATCTGCAATGCTTGGTGTTGCAGCGCAGTTGAAGTACGCACCACAGTGGATGCTTGGTTCAGTTGGTGGAGATGCCACAACAATCAAGCTAACTGGAGTTCCAGCAGGCGTTCTTTATAACGCAGTTGGATTCTCACCAGTTCCAGCAACTACAGATATGAAGGATGAGTACGTCAAGTTCTTCTCAGATATCTATGCAAAGGCAGTACCAGGATCAGCATTTGATCTGAACGTATTGCTTGGAATGAACACAGCATTCATGACCGCGCAGGCCCTTAAGGCTGCAGGTCAAAATCCAACACGTAAGTCATTGATGGCAGCGATCGATAGCAAGGGTGCAACATTTGCAAACTCTGCATTGGTTCCAGCTGGATACTCAAAGACAAGCCACGTTGGTCTAACCGGATACTGGGTTGGGAAGTACTCGCCAACAGGTGATCTTGCTCCAATCGGTGGTACTTACGTTACATACACAACCGATTCAGGGTCTGGTCCAGTTGTTAAGTCAACATACAAGCGTCCAGCAATGCCAGCGAAGGGATTACCTAACTAATGAAAAAAGTAAGATTACTTTCGCTTCTTTCAGTCACAGCACTTGTAGCAACAGTTCTAGTCACAGCACCAACAGTTGCTAATGCAGCACCTGCGTGTGATGGCAAGAGCCCAATTCAGTCGTGTGTTGGTGTTACATCAGATGGCGCACCATATGCAATGCAGGTTCCAGCTAACTTCAACGGAACTGTTGCTTTGTACTCACATGGATACCGCTACAACGTAGATATTCCTGCAGGAATTCCTCTGATTGGTGGATACAAGATCACTAATACTCCAGAGCCAATTCCTGGTGGAAACATGGCAGTTGCTCAGTACTTCTTTAGCCAAGGTGTTGCAATCGTTGGTTCAGGTTTTGCTCGTCAAGGGTGGAATCCAGATTCAGCGATCAAGACAAACGTTGAGCTAATCGATACATTCAAGAAGCAGTTCCCAAAGACAACCAAGGTTGTTGCATGGGGATCATCACTTGGTGGCGTAATTACACAGGGTCTTGCTGAAAAGTATCCTGAACTCATTTCAGCTGCTGCACCAATGTGTATGGCTGACAACATCACACCTCAGTTAACAATGGCTGGAGACTTCCTTTGGGGAGTAAAGGTTCTCTTTGATCCATCGATCAAGGCTGGAAACTACTCAGCTGGCGCAGCAGGTGTGGCAGAGTCATACGGAGACTTAGTAAAAGTCTTTACAGTTATGGGCAAGTTGCAAGCAGCGCTAGCAACTGGTGCATGGCCAGATACTTCATCTGCAACAGGTAAAGCACTTCAAGCAGCCGGCGTTCCATCACGAAGTGCATTGTTGCTTCTTGGTTTGATGGCTGGACTTCCAACACAATCAGCACACTTTGATTCAATCTCAGGTCCTGAAGGTGCATTGAAGTTGACATTCCCATTGGCACTTAGCCCAGCACTTGCAATCCTTGAAAACGGAACAAATGCTGCAGCACTTGCTGTTCTTGCAACACAAGATGTTGAAAATCAAGTAGGCGGCGCAATCTTTGATAACACAAAGACTGACTACGCAGCCCGCATTGATGGAGAGCGCGTTATTTATAACGCAGCACTTTCAGGTAACACAGTGATCGATGCTCTCTTGGGCGCGCTATCAGCTGCAAACCCAGGTGCTCCTCGCGCAGTTGCTAATCCAGCAGCTGTTGCAAAGATGAATGCTCTACACACCAACACAGGAAAGATCAATGTTCCTACAGTGTTGATGGTTGGCATGGCAGATCCAATTACTCCTGCAGGTGCTTCACAGCGTCTGGTTGATCTTTACGCAGATCAGTATGCAGCTGAAAAGGCTGCTGCTATCAAGGCATACCAGAAGACTCGTGAGTTCAAGACTCCTACTAACAAGCTTTTGATGCTCTGGAATACAACTCCAGCTGGCTACACAAAGTTTAATGAGGCAGGATCTCCAATTACATCAACACCTGCAGCGCAAGGTACAAACCACTGTAACTTCACATCAGCACAATTAGTGTTGGTTGCGAAGTCATTGGTTCAGGCCTCAAACACCGGAAAACTTCCTTCAGGTGGAGCGTTGTACACAGCGGTTCGTAAAGCGGGCAACCTTTCAGTTGATAAGGGAATCCGCGCACCATGGTTAAAGTCATACGGCGATAACTAATAGCAAACTCGTAGTAAATCGAGGGTAGTAAAAAGCAGGGCCAGGGTAATCCTGGCCCTGCTTTTACATTGAGTGAAGAACTTTATTGAGCGGTCCATCCACCATCAACTGCAATATCTACTCCAGTTATATTGTGTGAAGAATTAGCACACAAGAAAACTGTGATCGCGCCAATTTCTGATGGAGTCGACATACGGCGCGAAGGTTGCTTTTCAGATAACAAATCTGCGATACCAGCTGCGCGATCACCATTATGCAAATCAACTTTTGCCTGAATCTGAGGTTCAATTAATGCTGTCTCAACCCATCCAGGACAAATTGCATTAACAGTTACGCCACCTGTCTCGCGTGAGCCAACCGCTGCATATTCAAGGGCTGCAACTTTAGTTAAACCGATTACTCCATGCTTTGCAGACACATACGGTGCTTTAGCTGCAGAAGCGACTAACCCGTGAACAGAGGCAGTGTTTATTACACGTCCATAGCCTCTTTCTTTCATCTGTGGCAAAAGCAATCGCATAGTGTCAAAGAATGAAGTCAAGTTGATCGCGACGATGTCATTCCACTTTTCCCGTGGCATTTCGGCAATTGTTGCGGTGTATTGAATGCCTGCGTTATTGCACAAAATATCTACAGGGCCTGTCGCTAGAATCTTTGATATGAGATCTTCAGTTGCCTTGCCATCGCGAAGATCTGAAACATAGCTCTCCACTGAGGCAGCTCCAGCAGATAGAACTGCCTTTTCTGCTGTGGCGATTGTCGCTTCATCGGCTAGGCCATGTAGGACTATTGCAGCCCCTTCAGCAGCTAATGATGTTGCAATCCCTAATCCAATACCCTGGAAAGAACCGGTAATGAATGCTCGCTTACCTTTTAGGCTCATGTCTGATCTCCATAAATCATTTGGGCTACCTTTTCAGCACCGCTTGCTTCAAGGAACATGTCATAGTGATTGCAATCAGCTAAGAACTCAAGTTTCAACTGAGGGTAGGTGGGTAACACGAGGTCAAGAACCGCCATTGGATACAAACCATTTTCTTCATTTTGTAACCCTCGCTCTGCCTTGATAAACAATGATTGTTTCTTCAAACCAATCAATGATCGAACAATTAAGTCATCGCCAAACAAATCACGTGAGTCTTCTTCGACAGCAATTGGGTTGGTCGCAGCCTTCATATTGGGTTCGGTACCACGCAAATCAAAGTCAACATATTCATCAAGAACGGCAGACCATCCTTTCGCAAATGCAGCTTGAGGCTTCCAGTAATTTCGGTATGCCTCTTTATTTTCAAAAGTCATTGCAAGACGTGCCATTGCAGGTCCCAAAACAAAAGGCATAATTTGTTCAACAGTCATTCCAGGTGGCATTGGGAGTGGAACTCCACCATCTGCAAAAACAACATTTCCAACTTTTTCCGGGTATAAACCAACTAAAGCAGCCGTTACAAAAGCTCCCATTGAGTGCCCAATAACATCTGGATTTTTCCAACCAAAGTGATCGATGACAGCTGCCATATCTTGCGCATGTGTTGCCATTCCAAATGGCCCAGGCAAAGTATTTGAATCGCCACGACCGCGAAGGTCTACAGCAAATGGTGCTTTACCTCTTGAAATCAACGAGTCAGCAAATAATTGAAAGGCTCTGTTAGAGGAAGTAACTCCATGGATTAAGAGGACGGGCGTGCCTTTTCCATCCCCATATTGAAATAGTGCTAACTCTCCACCTGTGACCGGGACCATAACTCGCTGCGTTGGTAATGACATGAGGTAAGTGTGCCTCTGCCTGAACAGATTTCCAACTTATTTTCAGGTAACAGCCCAAAAAAAGTAATCAAATTGCAACCATTACAACTTCCCAGTAGCCCTTACTACCCCCTAGATTGGCGCTCAAGATGGTCCGACGATCGCGGACCTTACAACTCAATGAGGAGCATTTATATGAGCAAAAGCTCACTAAAGCGTTTGGTTATTGCGGCTGTTTCACTAGCCCTACTCGCACCAAGCATGTCACCAGCCCAAGCAGCAGAAGACATCAAAATTGGTGTCATCACATCAACATCTGGTCCACTTGCTTCATATGGCGTGGCATACAACGAAGGTCTCACCTGGGGTTTGAACTATTACACAGGTGGAAAGATGGCAATCAACGGCCGCAAGCTTGTTGTTACCTCAAAAGATGATGGTGCAGATCCTGCATCAGCAACTGCATCATTTAAGGAAATGGTTGGTAATGGCACAAAGGTAATCGTTGGAACAGCTTCATCAGGTGTTGCATTAACTCTTGCCCCACTAGCTGCACAGAACAAGGTTCTATACATTTCTGGTCCAGCCAAGAATGACCTCGTTACATCATCAGCCAATAAGTATGTTTTCCGTTCTGGAAACTCTTCTACTCAGGACCTAGCTCCACTTGCTGGCATTAAGCCAATTTCAGGCAAGAAGGTTGTTTTGTTTGTTGAAGACAACGCATTCGGTGCAGGAAACATTGCAGCAGCACGTGCACTAATGACATCAAAGGGTGCATTATTTGAAGAGATCAAGGTTCCAACATCTACTTCAGATTTCACACCATTTGCTAAGAAGGCTGCAGATGCTAAGGGATCTTACGTCTTCATCGCTTGGTCAAACGCGCTAACAGCTGGCGCTATGTTGACATCACTTAAGATCCAGGGTGCATTTGCTACACAGCGTCCAATTACAGGTCTTGCAGGTGCTGCAACTTATGACATCTACGGAACTCTTTTTGAAGGGTCAAATGCGATCCTGACAAATAGCTATTTCGCAGGTGCAGCTAAGACTCCTGCTGCTACCGACCTTGCTAAATGGTATGCAGAAAACAAGAAGACTCAGGATCTATTCACATCAACTGGCGCAGATGCTGCGAAAATGATCGTCATGGCTCTGACCTCTAACCCAACTCAAGATGTTGATAAAATGATCCGCAACCTTGAAGGAAAGTCTTGGGTAGGAGTTAAAGGACCTATGAAGATTGACGCTTCATCTCACATGTTGATTCAGCCAATGTTCTTGGTAGCACTTGAGAAGTCAGGAACTCGTTATGTTCCAAAGCTTCTAAAGACAATTACCAACGTAGGCAAGTAATACAGAACATATAGATTAGAGGAACCCCGGTGTAGAAATGCACCGGGGTTCTCTATATTCTTTCCCATCAGTAACAAAGGGGTTGCGATAGTGAATTCGGCATTAAGCGTTAAGGATCTATCCCTTAACATCGGTGGCGCAAAGATTCTTGACGGAATCACATTGGACGTTGCGCAAAATGAAACTCTTGGCATTATTGGGCCAAATGGTGCGGGCAAGACATCTTTTTTCAACCTACTGAGCGGAATACGTAAATCTTCTCGAGGTCAAATTTTTGTTGGAGACGCAGAGATCACAAATTTTGAACCACATGAATGTGCTCGGGCTGGTATCGCTCGAACATTCCAAACTTCGAGTGTGTTTGCAAATTTAACGTGTCTCGAAAATGTTCGGATTGCAGCTCAGGCGGCAATCGGTCAATCGATGAACCTGACAAAGAATGCCTACAAATTCACAGAAGTTGTGCAAACGGCTCATGAGTGTCTAGCAAAAGTTGGTTTGTCTGCTCGTGCAATTCAGCGCGCAGGTTCGCTTTCGCACGGAGATAAGCGACGTTTAGAGATTGCTATTGTCCTGGCATCAAAATCTGACATAGTTTTATTGGACGAACCTATGGCTGGAATGAGTGTAGAAAATGTTCCAGAACTTGTTGAAATCATTCGCTCCCTATCTACTGAACACAAGAAAACAGTGTTGATTGTTGAGCATCATATGGAAGTAATCTTGGGACTTGCAGATCGAATTGCTGTCCTTAATTATGGTGAATTACTTGTTTGCGATACTCCTCAGAATGTAATTAACAACCCGATAGTTCAATCTGCATATATTGGAGAAGCGCTATGAACGCTCTCACAGTAAAAGATTTGCATGTAAAGATCAATGAGTCACATATTTTGCATGGCGTTAGTTTTGAAGTACCCACCAACAAAGTAACCGCTTTGCTGGGTCGAAATGGGGTTGGAAAATCAACAACGTTGCGCACAATTATGGGCTTCTACCAAGGAACTGGCTCAGTAGAGTTAAATGGCAAGCAGATTCTTGGTATGCAGACTCATAAAATCGTTCAATCAGGTGTGGCTTTTGTTCCTGAAGATCGTGAAATCTTTGCAACCCTGACAGTAAAGGAAAATCTCTCACTTGCTGCGCGAGGAAAAAATAATGATGATGCCTACAAAGTCGTATTTGGTCTTTTCCCAGAGTTAGACACACGTGCTGCCCAACAAGCTGGTTCACTTTCTGGTGGCCAGCAGCAGATGGTGGCAATTGCGCGCGCACTTCTCAACAAGAATGAAATTCTATTGGTTGATGAACCTACTAAAGGATTGGCGCCCAAGCTTGTAACAGAGGTAGCAGAAGTTCTTGTGGAGGTCGCTCAATCAACAACTATGCTCTTAGTCGAACAGAATCTTGCCCTTGTTAAGCGAGTTGCTCAGCATGTAATTGTTATGGATCAAGGTCGTGTTGTTTATCAAGGGGGACCTGAAAATCTCCATGATGCATCCTGGGTACATCAGATGCTAGGCGTGAGTGGAGGTCACAAGTAAATGGATACATTTATTCTGATCGGTATCACCGGCATTGGGTTAGGTGCGCTGTACTTCTTGGTTGCCTCAGGGCTGTCATTAATTTATGGCTTGATGGGTGTTCTTAACTTTGCACACGGAAGTTTTCTATCCGTTGGTGCATTTGCTGGTTATTGGATTGCCAGACAACTTGGACCCGAAACTTCAATGGTGGATTTTGTAATTGCAATGATTGTTGGAGGATTGGCGGCAGGACTATTTGCATTATTGATGGAGCAGCTTCTAATCACTAGATTGTATGACCGCCACATTGATCAGGCATTAGTAACTGTAGGTGTTGCACTTGTCGTTGGCGCATTACTTGGTGGTTGGTTCGGAAATGATCTCATTATGTTTCCAACGCCAATGTGGTTCTTGACTGCTGTAAATGTTGGTGGAGCCATGATTCCTGCCGACCGAATTATTTATATTGCAACTGCTGTCCTATTGCTCTTCGGCAACTGGGTTCTTTTGAAATACACACGAATTGGATTGATTATTCGTGCAGGTGTTGAGAATCGAAACATGGTTAATGCTCTGGGTATCAATGTGCGAAGAGCCTTTAGCACAGTGTTTTTCCTAGGTGGGTTTGCCGCAGGTGTTGGTGGGGTACTCGTCTCTGTTTACTCAAACGGTGTCTCTCCTCTTATTGCAGGCTCTTACCTGATCTATGGATTCATTGTTGTTGTCATCGGTGGAATGGGATCTGTTCCAGGAAGCTTCTTAGCAGCAATGCTTATTGGAGTAATTCGACAGTTTGCTAACTATTACGTAACTGGCCTCGGTGACTTCGTAGTCGTTATTTTATTAGCTGGTGTATTGCTGATCAGACCTCAGGGACTCCTCGGAAAGGTGCGTGCCTAATGTTGCGTTGGAAATATTCGCGCCCACTTCTGGGATTACTGCTTGTAGTACTTGCAGTTGCTCCCATGTTTACATCTCTTCCTTTAGGTAAACCTGGCTTACAGCAAACATTGGCAGTTGCCTTTATTTGGGGTGCACTCGCATTGACGTACGACCTTCTCTTTGGATTTACCGGATTACTTTCATTTGGACATGCTTTGTATTTTGCAACAGGTGTGTATGTCTCTTGTATTTTAATTAATCGTGAAATAGTTTCGTGGTGGGTTGCAGCAATAATTGCAACAGTTGCAAGTGGAGTATTAGCAGCGCTCGTTGGCGCTGCCTCCTTACGCACAACAGGCATCACATTTGCAATGGTAACCCTCGCATTTGGCGAAGCTGGACATGTAATTGTGGGACGTAACTTCTTCAACCTAACAGGTGGAGAAAACGGAATTGCACTCAACGCAGACTTTGTGCCGCAATTCTGGATTGGTGTCTTTAACACAAAATACATTTACTGGACCGCACTATTAGCATTAATCGTGACTTATCTGTTTATCTGGTGGGTAACAGAGAGCTCAGCTGGAAGAGTTTTTGCAGCACTCCGCGATAATGAACAAAGAGTTCAGGTTCTTGGATTGAATACTCAGCGATTCAAGTTGTTGTCCTTTGTAATAAGCGGAACCTTGGCTGGAATGTTGGGCTTTGTGATGCTCATTGCGGCAGGAAGCGCAGCTCCTCGATTTGCTGAATCTGGAGTCACAATTTCACTATTGCTTATGGTTGTCATTGGTGGCGCTGTGACTCGTTGGGGTGCTGTACTTGGTGGAATTTTTTACTCATTCGCTTCAACACGCATGCAGGATTTGACGCAGCAGGAGTCCTTCAAATCAATACCTGAATGGATTGGTGGACCAATTGCAGAGCCAGCCCTATTGCTGGGGATAATCTTTATTTTCATTGTGATGTTTGCACCAGGTGGCTTATCTGGTGCTTATTATCGACTTCGGTTGAGGGCGCTAACTCGTAAATCATCATGAATCAAAAACTCTGGGAGCCTTCTTTATCCGGTGACTCGGCAATAGAAAGACTGCAAAGTGATCTTGGGTTTAATTCATATTCTGAGTTACATACTTGGAGTATCACAAACCCTAGCCAGTTTTGGTCCCGTGCGTGGGATGACAATGAAATCGTGGGGAAAAAAGGAAGCAATTTTTACACCCCTGGTTCCAACTTTATCTCAACTGAGTTTTTTTCTGACGCACAGTTAAATGTTGCGGAAAATCTCTTATCAAAGGGAAGTGATGGCGATGTTGCGATTGTTTCTATTCTTGAAGATGGATCTCGATCTGAAATTACTTGGTCAGAACTTCGTATAAAGGTTGCTGCAACTGCAGCTGCAATGCGTTCTGAGGGTGTAGAAATTGGTGACCGAGTGGTTGCTTGGGTACCTAATGTCATGGAGGCCGTAATTTACGGTCTAGGCGCACTAAGTATTGGCGCAGTTGTTTCTACTGCTTCTCCTGATTTTGCACCCCACGCAGTTGAAGACCGTTTTGGTCAAGTCGAGCCAAAGATTTTATTGGCCGCAGATGGATATCAATACAATGGAAAGTACTTTGACTGCTCAGAAAAGTCAGCAGAGATAGAAAGACTGTTACCAACGCTTAAGAAAACTGTTCGGATAAGCGAATTTGATGAATGGCTCAAACCGTTTATTGGAACTGCAGCGCAATACGAACGATTGCCCTTTAATCATCCAGGTTTTGTGTTGTTTTCATCCGGCACCACAGGTAAGCCAAAGTGCATCACGCACAGTGGCGCTGGAGTTATGTTAAAAGCCCAAGCCGAGATGCTGTATCAATTTGATATTACAAAGGGCAACAATGTTTTTTTCTTTACGACGTGTGGCTGGATGATGTGGAATTGGTTAATCATGGCACTAGGCCGCGGGGCCACAATAGTTTTATTTGATGGCGCACCAATGGCTCCAACTCCAACAATTCTTTTCGATATTGCGCAAAATGAAAAGTTAGATTTCTTTGGGGTATCTGCAAAATTTATTGACTCTGCAAATAAGGAAGGATTAAGGCCTGCAATAAGCCATGACCTATCATCTGTAAAGACGATTGGATCAACTGGGTCTGTGCTATCACCCGAAAGCTTCGATTATGTGTATTCATCAATTAAATCCGATGTGCACCTGGCATCTATGTCAGGTGGAACAGATATTTGTGGTTGTTTCTTAGCAGGGGTTCCTACGCAACCTGTTTATCGAGGAGAGCTGCAAGGACCATGTCTTGGAATGGCAACAGATGTTTACGATGCCCAAGGCAAGAGTGCAGCTATTGATGTGAAGGGCGAACTTGTATGTACCGTTCCCTTTCCGTCAAAGCCCATTGGATTCTGGAATGACGCCAACGATGAGAAGTACAAAGCTGCATACTTTGAAGGTTTCCCAGGAGTGTGGACACATGGAGACTTTGCTTCAAAGTCTGCAACAGGTGGGTTTACTTTGTATGGGCGCAGCGATGCCACATTGAATTCAAAAGGTGTGCGCATTGGAACCGCAGAGATTTATCGGGTAGTTGAAACATTCCCACAAGTTCAGGAAGCCATGGCGGTCTCTCAGGATTGGGAGAGTGACACTCGAGTCATTTTGTTTGTTGTAATAAAGGCTGGTCAAGAATTTAATGAAGCTGTTGAAAAGGAAATCAAGTTCGCACTTCGAACTCAAGCGAGTCCACGCCATGTGCCAGATTTAATTGTTGTAGCCCCTGAACTTCCCCGTACCAAATCAAATAAGTTAGTAGAACTCGCTGTCACCGATGTGGTTAATGGCCGTGAAGTACGAAACCGCGACGCTCTGGCAAACCCTGATTCGTTGGATTGGTTCAAAGTACTGGTGCCTTAGGCTAAGCCAGTGATCACAGTTGCAACAGCCGAAGAGATGCATCAGTTGGGCCAGAGGCTTTCAACCCATTTGCGTGCTGGTGATCTTGTACTTGTAAACGGCCCATTAGGCGCGGGTAAAACAGTATTGGCACAAGGCGTTGGTGCAGGTCTTGGCATTACAGGAATTACATCACCAACATTTGTTGTTTCAAGAGTGCACAAAGCAGCTGTGCCATTTATTCATGTTGATGCATATCGTTTAGTTGATTCTGAAAACCCCAACCTTTACCTCGATGATCTAGATCTAGATATTGCAGGATCGATCACATTAATTGAATGGGGTGGGGCTGAATCTGCCCGCCTAAGTCAAGATCGATTAGAGATCAGTATTGACAGAAGTGATGAAGCAAGAAAAGTTGATATCAAAGCAGTTGGCACTCGCTGGGCAGGGTTTTCTCTATGAGTAAAACCTTAGCAATCGATACATCAACATCACGCACCTCTGTTGCAATCATCGATGGGGAGGCCATTTTATTTAGTGGTTTTCGAGATGGAGCAACAGCACATGGTCCGTCACTGCCTGCATTAGTTCAAGAGGCGTTAGCAATTAGTGATGTTGATGAGGTTGTAGTTGGAATGGGTCCTGGTCCATTTACGGGACTTCGAGTTGGTATCGCTTTTGCTCAAAGTTTTGCTCTAGCTCGCGACATTCCGGTTCGTGGTGTGTGTTCACTTGATGCGATTGCGGCACAGATCAATGAAAAAGATTTCATCATCACTGTTGATGCACGACGCAAGGAAGTGTATTGGGCCCGTTACACAGATGGTGTTCGGGTTGGGGATCCGGCTGTTAACTTTCCTGCCGATGTCTCAGGTGCACAAATACATGCAGATCTATTTCCAGATATGCAGGCACTGGTAAAGTTGCAAGGAAACATCACCGAGCCAATTTATTTGCGCAGGCCAGATGCGGTAGCAACGGCGGATCGCCCATGATTGTTTATCGCCAGGCCAATGCATTTGACCTTCCTGTTTTTGTTTCTTTGGATAAAGAGTTATTTCCATACTCACCATGGTCTGCATCCCAATACAAAGAAGAGTTTTCATCTCCAACCCGCCACTTTGTTGTTGCCTTAGATGCAGAACAAAGCATCGTTGGCTATGCAGGGGTATTTGCGCCAGGGGCGGCAGAGGCTGACATTTTGACTGTGGGTGTTGTGCCTGAACATCGTGGAAAAGGGATTGCAAAAGCACTTATAGCTTTGATTACAGATTGGGCTGATGCACAAGGTTCAACGGCGATGATGCTTGAAGTAAAGACTGACAACAGTGAAGCCATTGGTTTGTATGAAGCATTGGGGTATTTAAGGCTCAATGTGCGCAAGGATTACTTTGGTCCAGGCCTTGATGCTCAAGTCATGCGATTGGAGCTCTCATGAGCGAGCCAATTGTTTTAGGTATTGAAACTTCGTGTGATGAAACTGCGGTTGGAATTGTCCGTGGGCGCACTCTTTTGGCCAATGTGATTGCATCTAGCGTTGAAGAGCATGCACGATTTGGGGGAGTCGTCCCTGAAATTGCTAGCCGGGCACACCTAGAAGCAATGATTCCAACGTTGCACCAAGCACTGAAAGATTCCAAGTTATCTTTAAAAGATATTGACGCAGTTGCAGTTACGGGTGGACCGGGATTAGTTGGCGCTCTCCTTGTTGGTGTTGGATCTGCAGCAGGTCTTGCACTGGGATTGAATAAACCAATATATGCAGTTAATCATTTAGCTGCACACGTGAGTGTTGATTCCTTAACCCACAGCAATCCATTGGATCCAACGATTGCTTTGCTTGTTAGCGGCGGACACTCATCGCTGTTGCAAGTAGATGACATCACCGGTTCGATTACAAAACTGGGTGAGACAATGGATGATGCGGCGGGCGAGGCATTCGATAAAATTGCTCGTGTTATGGAGTTGGGATTTCCAGGTGGTCCTGCAATTGATAAGTTGTCACACGAGGGCAGTGCAACTGCCATAGATTTTCCACGAGGTCTAACAACATCTAATGACTGGCTGACCCGTCCATTTGATTTTTCATTCTCTGGTTTGAAAACAGCTGTTGCCAGATATCTAGAAGCAACACCTGAGTATGTGAGGGCTGATGTTGCTGCCTCTTTCCAAGAAGCAATCGTTGATGTTCTGCTGCTCAAGGCTGTTGCTGCCTGCAAGCAATCAGGGGTTGATTCACTAGTTATTGCAGGTGGAGTTGCCGCTAATTCAAGGCTACGAGCAGTGGCCCAGGAGCGGTGCGACAAGGCAGGGATCAGGCTGCGGATTCCTAGCCCAGGCCTATGCACCGATAACGGGGCAATGGTTGCCGCCCTTGGCTCACTGATGGTTTCAGCTGGCCGCACGCCCAGTCCTGTGGCCTTTGACGCCGATTCCAGCCTGCCTGTGACCACTGTTTGCCTCTAATTCCTCAATTTGCCGTGTGAGTTTGGCACGCCTAGAGTTTGCGTTAGCACTCACGACCTGAGTCTGCTAATTCAGGTCGCACGAGGACATCAACGTAGAAGGAGTCAACCCAATGGCAATTAAGCCACTAGAAGATCGCATCGTTATCAAGACAAATGAGGCTGAGACAACAACAGCATCAGGTCTTGTTATTCCAGATACAGCAAAAGAGAAGCCACAGGAAGGCACTGTTATCGCAGTAGGCCCAGGTCGCTTTGATGATGGCGTGCGCGTTCCCATGGATGTCAAAGTTGGCGATGTAGTTCTTTACAGCAAGTACGGCGGAACTGAAATCAAGCACGGTGGAGAAGATCTACTTGTTCTTTCAGCTCGTGACATTCTCGCTGTAATCGAGAAGTAAATGGGAAAGAGCCTTCAATTTGATGAGCAAGCACGCCGTGCCATGGAGCGCGGTGTCAACATTCTTGCTGACACAGTAAAAGTAACGCTTGGACCTAAGGGTCGCAATGTTGTTATCGGTAAATCTTTTGGTGCACCAATTATCACTAATGATGGTGTGACAATTGCAAAGGAAATTGAACTATCAGATCCTGCTGAAAACATGGGCGCTCAGCTAGTTAAAGAAGTTGCGACAAAGACAAATGATGTCGCAGGTGACGGAACTACAACAGCAACTGTTCTAGCTCAAGCAATGGTTAAAGAAGGACTTCGTAACCTTGCAGCTGGTGCGCAGCCAATGGATATTAAGCAAGGTATTGAAGCGGCCGTAGCAGCGGTTTCAGAGAAATTGCGCTCGCAGGCAACTCCAGTTAATGGAAAGCCACAGATTGCTGATGTTGCAACTATCTCTGCACAGGATCGTGCAATTGGAGAACTGATTGCTGAAGCAATGGATCGTGTTGGTAAAGATGGAGTTATTACTGTTGAAGAAGCATCAACAACTGGACTTGATCTTGAATTCACTGAAGGAATGCAGTTCGACAAGGGCTACATTTCACCCTACTTCGTAACTAATCAGGATCGCATGGAGGCAATTCTTGAAGATGCTTACGTGTTGATTTCAGGCAACAAGATTTCAGCGCTGTCAGATCTTCTGCCATTGCTTGAAAAGGTTGCCCAGGCTTCAAAGCCACTCTTGATCATCGCTGAAGACATCGAAGGCGAAGCACTTTCAACGCTAGTTGTTAACCGCATGCGCGGAGTCTTTGCATCAGTTGCTGTTAAGGCACCTGGCTTTGGAGATCGCCGTAAGGCAACACTGCAGGACATCGCAGTTCTTACAGGCGGACAAGTTATTTCTTCAGAGCTCGGAATGAAGCTTGAAAGCGTAACTCTTGAAGATCTAGGTAAGGCTCGTCGCATCGTTGTAACAAAGGATGCAACAACCATCGTTGATGGAGCAGGAGATAAGACCGCTGTTGCTGCACGTGTTTCTGAACTTCGCAAGGAGATCGAAAACAGTGACTCTTCTTGGGACAAAGAAAAATTGCAAGAGCGTCTTGCAAAGCTTGCAGGTGGAGTATGCGTAATCAAGGTTGGCGCACACACCGAAGTTGAACTCAATGAAAAGAAGCACCGTCTTGAGGATGCAATCTCTGCAACTCGCGCCGCTGTTGAAGAAGGAATCGTTGTTGGTGGAGGCGCAGCACTTGTGCATGCAGCTGATGCCCTAGAAGGCGATCTTGGATTCACAGGCGATAAGGCTGTCGGAGTTCGTTTAGTGCGCAAGGCATGTGATGAACCACTACGTTGGATTGCAGAAAATGCAGGACTTGAAGGCTACGTAGTAGTTGCAAAGGTTCGCGCAATGAAGCACAACGAAGGTTTCAACGCTGCAACAGATGTGTATGGCGATCTAGCTGCAGATGGTGTTATCGATCCAGTGAAGGTAACTCGTTCAGCACTTGCGAACGCTGCATCAATTGCTGCTATGTTCATTACAACTGAAGCTGTTGTCTATGAAAAGCCAGCAGAACAAGCTGCAGCTGATGCTGCAGGTGGA
>JBILAD010000011.1:0-21916 GCA_044354355.1 Candidatus Planktophila sp.
TTATGTCACAGTTAAAGCCTTTACTTCTTTAAAACTGTTACTGCGTGCCCCCAACGGGATTCGAACCCGTGTTACCGCCGTGAAAGGGCGATGTCCTAGGCCCCTAGACGATGGGGACGTTCTAAGGCTTCGCAATCTTACCCGCCATTAGGCGTGCAACCAAACCCGTTTATTGAGCCAATATATGGGCAATTTTTCGGGCATTTAGGAGGGATAGGCAGACTTTCAATTGATGGATTCCCTGAGTTGTTAAGGTGCTCTTAAAGTTTGGAACTTGTACGTGCTTGAAAAGCTTCTTGCCTCAATAATCTACCTCATTGCTCAAATATATAATTATGTCAATGTTTATCTGGTGTTACTAAAGAAATTGTCTCCTATATAAAGGGTTTTTAGGTCAAAAAGAACGGGTGAGAAGTAATCTTCGATTGTGAAACCGAGAGTGACCGTAGTTATTCCAACCATTAACCGTGAATCTTTGCCTGCAGCACTCAATTCAGTGACTGAACAAACATTTCAGGACTTTGAAATAATTGTCGTTGACGACTCTGTAGATCAATCAGTGGTATCAAGTGGCTTCCGGGTGATCAGAACTAGTGGCTTAGTCGGGGTATCGAAAGCTAGAAACTTAGGAATGTCGAATGTTGAAACAGAATTTACTGCCCTCCTAGATGATGATGACACTTGGCATAAGGATTTTCTTGAAAGGCAGTTGTCGAATTTTGTGCATCTTGGAATCGATTTCGGCCTCACCGGGGCAGTTGTTAATGGACGTAATCGTCCTAAAACCCCTCTCCACATTGGTGCTGATCCATTTGAATTGCTATACGGGACACCACATTTGCTGCGAAGTAAAGCTTACTTGCCTACTTCCGCATACATGTTTCGGACAGACATATCAAAAAGCGTCAAATTCGATGATTTAATTGCAGATAGAGAAAATCTAAAATTCATTTTGGAATGCTTCAATAGTGGTTACAAAGTATTTCAAGACCCGCAATGTTTAGTGAGTATTAACTATTCAAGCAAGAATTCTCTTTCACGGATCGACATTAACCAGGAAGTCCAATGGTCCCAGTACCTTAAAACTTTAAATGAAACCTGGTCACAAAATTTTATTATCGAATCCGCACGCAATTTCATCAGGTGCGGAGATCGCACTAGTGCGAAAATTTTAATTGGGATGCTTCATCCTCAAAAAAGACTTTTGTATAAAACAGTTCTTAAATTGGCAACTATTTAATGAAGCCAGTTTCAATGCTAAGTCTCGAGCAAGTTCGCCATGGCGGGCTTAGATCCAAACCCGATAATTAGGCACAAAAAAGCCACTATCTGCCGGGTGGGCGGTCGTGGCTCTTCTGGTTAAAACTTATTGGTGCTTAATTAAGCGCCCAACGAACAGTAATTGACACTGTTACATCTTGCTCGCCTAGGTCAATCTCAACTGCTGCAGAGTCTGCAGCCATGCCAGCCTTTGCCATTGGAAATGGTGATGAGTAGACAGGTGAAGATTGCTCTTCAAGTGATAAGACCTTGCCGATTGATGTGCCAAGAAGCTTTGCATAAGAAGATGCTTTTGATTTCGCATTTGATACAGCTGCTGCGCGTGCTTCTTCTGTTGCAGCTGCAGGATTAAGTGTTGTTGGGATTACTCCACCAAGTTGCACATTATCGCCACCTGCTGTGACAACTGCTTCGATGATTGTGCCAGCATCTGATGCTTTTCTGACAAGTACATCAAATGATTGTGATGCGCGGTAGCCAGTGATCTTTGTGCCAGTTTCCTGTGTCCAGGTGTATTCAGGATAGACAGAGATATTTGCAGAGCGAATGTCCTTAACAGCAATTCCTTTATCTTTTAGCGCTGCGCGCACAGCTGCTGCTGATTTGCTTGCAGATGAAAGGGCTGCTGCATTTGTTGGTGCAACGGCAGAGACAGTTGCGTTAAAGCGAACAGCATCTGGGACAACCGAGATTGTGCCAACACCGGTGACGGTGATGTATCGGTTATCTGCAGTTCCTGCGCCATTGGCTGGGATCGCTAGGGCGACCACACCTGCTACAGAGGCGATGGTCATGATGGATGCGAGTGTGCGAAGTTTTGTTAGTTTCATACCTTAAGTATCTCGTATTTATTGTGATGGGCGTTAGATATTGCTGGGAATAGTGAGAGAATTTGCAGGTGAGCCAGTTCTTAAGCACCTGCGATGCATCAGCGATGGGTGATGCCGCAAAGGTGCTTGCTACTGGCGGATTAGTGGCATTCCCAACAGAGACTGTTTATGGACTGGGCGCAGATGCCTGTAATCAGCTGGCAGTTGCGCGTATTTACACCGTTAAGGGACGACCAGCAGATCATCCATTGATCATCCATGTTGCATCAATCGATGGCTTAGGTGCTTGGGCCCGTGATGTGCCGGAGTATGCAATTTCATTAGCACGTGATTTCTGGCCAGGGCCAATGACATTAATCGTCAAGCGCTCTGAATTAGCTGGCGATTTTGTAACAGGCGGGCAAGACACCGTTGGCGTGAGAGTGCCTAATCATCCTGTTGCTTTGGGATTGCTTGAAGCCTTTGAAAGAAGCGGTGGCAAGGGCATTGCAGCACCTAGTGCTAATCGCTTTGGACATGTTTCTCCAACAACAGCCCAAGCCGTTAGTGATGAACTAAGTGACTACCTAATAGATGGTGATCAGATTCTTGATGGTGGCCCATGTGATGTTGGTGTTGAATCAACAATCATTGATTGCACAGGAGATACGCCAAAGATATTGCGACCAGGTGCAATCACCGAAGAGATGATTACTAAAAACACAGGACTGTTAGTTGTTGGAGTTGTTGAGAAAAGCACAATCCGAGTCAGTGGATCACTAGATGCCCACTACGCACCGGCCGCAACAGTTCTCTTGGATCAAACCCCAATTGCAGGACAAGGATTTATCGCACTATCTGACATCCAAACCCCAGATGGTGTTATCCGATTGGCCGCCCCCACAACGCATGAAGAGTTTGCAAGGGTTTTGTACTCAGCCCTAAGGGCTGCAGATGAAAAAGGGCTAGAAACAGTTGTAGTTCAACAACCTGCAGGGGATGGGATAGCAATCGCTATTCGCGATCGCCTCAAGCGGGCAGCCCACCCAAGCACATCTGATTAACTCATCTGTTTAGGCGCATTAAGAGGCGTTTCAACTAGAAAAGGAATTGCACCTCGGTTATGTTTTCGGTGTAGCCTTTTGGGGTTACCAATTGGGCTAACCCGCTCTTTTGATTATCGAGCGTTGGAGAGTGCCCGATGTTAACTAAATCAAAATTCGTAAGAGTTGTACTGCCCTTTTTATTGGTAACTAGCTTGCTTACTGTGGCAACTCCATCTGCAAGTGCTGTTGATTTACCTTCCAATGGCCACCTCACATTGATACTTTGTGCCGGCAATAATGCAATTGTTTTTTATGGACCCTCTGCAACGCCACCGAGTGCTGGTGGTCCAACAGACAGAAAAGCTACCGAGTGGACATTTTCAAATGGCTTCTCGGTTTCAAATGGCTGGAACAATGATGCGTCGGTGAACCTTGGTTACGCCGCCGATTTCGACGGACTTTGCCTTGCTTCGGA
This sequence comes from Candidatus Planktophila sp., assembly GCA_044354355.1. Taxonomy (GTDB): domain Bacteria; phylum Actinomycetota; class Actinomycetes; order Nanopelagicales; family Nanopelagicaceae; genus Planktophila. The sequence goes on from JBILAD010000011.1 coordinate 3,612, forward strand.
AGATTCCTTTTTTAGTTCTCTTGCTCCAACAGGGACAGTTACCAGTGAAATTCTCTATGAGATAGAACGGTACAGTGGCTACGAAGCATTGAGTCCAAAAACTTATTCAGGGCTCGGAATCGTGATTGGCACAACTAAGTACGCATTGATAAATGCTTCCAGAGCCATTAACCCCAGCACCCAGTTTTCAGATTCATTGGGAATATTTGTAGTTGATTACGGTGCTGGCGGTACAATTTCTTCAACCGTCCCAGGTGCACCAACAATCGGTACTGCAACTACTACGGGAACAACCACAGCAACTGTAGCTTTTGCAGCTCCTGCATCTGATGGTAACTCAACAATCACTTCCTACACAGCCACCTCAAATCCTGGCGGCGTCACCGCGACCATCGCACAGGCCGGCTCTGGAACTATTTCATTGACCGGTCTTTCTCCTTCAACCTCTTACACATTCACAGTCACTGCAACAAATGCAGTTGGAACTTCACTTGCATCTGCTGCCTCTAACTCGATTACAACTTCTTCAGCATTAGCCGCTGGCGTCGCACCTTTGTTTACCGCAGCTTCTTCATATGATGGCCGTTTCACTGTGCAAATCAAAGATTACGACGAAGCCTTTACATATGCGGTTACATCCAGCGCAGGCCAAGCAAGCATTAACTCAACGGGATTGATTACCGTCACAGGATTGCGTCCAGATCAATCGGTTACAGTCAATGTGACAACAACACGAACTGGCTATGCATCAGGATCTGGATCTATAACCGGCAGATCACAAGTTGCTCCTATGTTGCCTGGCACAAAGCCAGTGGTCACAACTACTGACAGTGCAATCACTTGCACCATCGGCTCTTACTCAGCCACACCAACCTCATCTGCCTTCTCACTCTTTGTCGATGGCAAGCACATCTCATCAAACTTCTCAGCACTGGGTGAATATCTGCCTGACTGGATTATTCCTTGGGCAACATCTAGCACCATTACACGAACTGCTTCGCTGACAAGTGCTACCTGGGCGATGAGTGATGCCTATAAAGGCAAAGAAATTACTTGTGCAACCCTTGCCTACTCCAAAAACGCAATTGGCTTCACAGCCAGTCAGGTGATGGTTGCGCGCTAGGTTGATTATGAGCACTGCGCGCTAAGGATTAGGACAACCAGCGAAAGCGGTTGCTTTAACTGACCATCTGATTAGGTGTGCCAAGCCTGAAAAGGGAATCCTGTGACTAGGATTTCCAGCATGTGTCTTACCTCCAGCGATCTCTTTTGTGGGCAGTTGTGAGTACAAGCAAATGAGCATTAGTGCAGCCCAATTTGTGATCTTGGGAGTTGCAGCTTTTGCTTTAACAGGCTTACTCACCTGGCCTGTGAGAGCTCTTGCTATTCGCTTAGGTGCCATGGATGCACCGAATTTGGCACGCAAAACTCAGTCAGAGCCAGTGCCGTACTTAGGTGGCGTCGCAATTGCTATTGGCATAACACTCATTACCTTTGCTGCAGTATTTGTTGGAGGAAATAAAAGCGGTGAAAATACAAGCCAGCTTAAAGATTTAGCACTAACTGTTTTGTTGCCAGCACTAGTGCTGGGAGCATTGGGATTAATTGATGATCTGCGTTCATTATCGCCTTGGCCACGGTTGATTACACAATCTCTTATTGGCTCCGTGGTGGCATTCGTGATTGTCGAAAATGGAACGCTCGGAACACCATTTGGCGCAACAACCTTAAATACTGTGATTACTATTTTTTGGATTGTTGGTATTTGTAACAGTATTAACTTTTTTGACAACCTAGATGGCGCTGCATCTGGTGCTGTGGCAATAGCTGCTCTCGGTGTTTTTTTTATTGCTTTTGATCGTGGACAAGAGTTAGTTAGTGCACTCTCTATTGTCACGGCAGGTGCGACGATTGGTTTCTTGATGTGGAACAAATCTCCAGCAAAGATCTATATGGGCGATGCTGGTGCTTTGTTCTTAGGAATCATTATTTCCGTGGCAACTATTCGTTTAAATCCGGGAATTACTCCAACTTGGAAGTCGCTGACGATCCCAGTTATTTTGCTTGCAGTGCCCTTGCTAGACACATGCGTTGCTGTGTTCTCACGTATCGCACGTGGGTTATCACCATTAACAGGCGGCAAGGATCATCTCTCACACCGTCTGGTGCGGGCAGGGCTCAGCCGTCGGGTTACAGCGGTGAGTTTGTGGAGTGCGTCAGGGGTGTGTGCTGCAACGGCTGTTCTTGTGTATCAATACCCAGATTCACTGGGTTCTTTCTTAATCACTACTTTTGCAGCTGGTTGGTTGCTGGCGCTAGTTCTCTTTCTTCGTACCCCATCGCGCGACTAAATCCATCTCTGCATTGATTTGGGGCATGGCGCAGAGCCCGTAAATCTCCGATACGATTGCGCCCGCAACCGTAAATCACGCTTAAAACCGTGATTGCAGTGTGCAGTGGGGCCTATAGCTCAGTCGGTAGAGCAACGGACTTTTAATCCGTGGGTCGACGGTTCGAGCCCGTCTGGGCCCACTCTTTCACTCTTGGGAGTCTTTACCCCAGACACGCTCAAACCCTCAATACCGACTTTACCCTTGCCCATCCTTTAGACTAGAGATCTGATTCCGGCAGGGTTGTTTACGCTGCCATTCGGCGAAAGCCCTGCGTTCTATCCCCACTGGCTGTTTTGAAAGATTCAGCCCCCAATTACGCTCAATCCACCGCAACCCGAGAATCTTTCTAAAGATTCTTTTCAAAAGGGCACAACATTTGCCCTCCAGCGGTGTCTTACTAAGTAGAGGGCAAGACGTTGCCTTTGATTCATAAACTCGCGGGAGTTACACAATGGCACTATTGAAGTCGAAAGCGGCGAAAGCAGCTGCAGCGACCGATGCCGCCCGCATTTTGAGCGCAAATCCCGCAGACGCTCTTATCAACACCCCCGCACAAGGCTCATCAGCTGATTGGTCAATCGCACAACTATCAGCCATCTATGCAGAGCACCGCACTCAGCTCGTCTCTCAGGCTCGTCGCATCACAAAGAACGAGGCTGAGGCACATGAAGTAGTTCAGGAAGCATTCCTGAAGTTCATGCTGGCTGCCCCTGATCTAGATTCATCAGATCGCGCTCTTGCATACCTTCGCACATCAGTTACCAACCTGGCATTGAACGTAATCCGCGCTCGCGGTGCTCGTCCAAACCTGGTTGCAATCGATGCTGACACAACTCAGGAACGCCTCAACGAGATCGCAGCAGAGAACCACATTGATCTTGATACAACTCTTACTGCAGCAGAAGATGCCGCGATCATCCGCGAAGCACTTTCACGCCTAACCCCAGATCAGCGCACAGCGCTAGTGATGTGGGAAATGGATGGCCGCACAACAGAAGAGATTGCATCTGCTCTTAACACAACCCCTGCCAATGTTCGACATATTCTTGTTCGCGCTCGCAAATCTATGGTTCGCGTCCTTGAAGAGTGGATTGTTGATGAGAAGACTGGCCTAACAGCCCTTAACGCTCTTTCAACAACATATAAGAAGGCAGCAGAGCTAGCCCAGAAGTCTTCAAAGGCTGCTCTTTCACTTCTACTAGTTATTACAGCTTTCCTTGGCTTTAACTCAATGACTGGAAATGAATCACCAGTTCTTCCAGTTGCAGCTGAGGTTTCAACTACAACACCTTCAGCAGAAGCAGTTGCTCCATCAGCAACTGCGACAGCAAAGGCAAAGGCTGCAGCAACTGCTGCAGCACAAAAGGCACGTCAAGCAGCTATCAACGTTAAGGCTGCTGCCCCATCATTCTTTGGTCTTGATAATGAAGGCATCCCATCAGGATTCACAGTCACTGACAAAGATTCAATCTTTGGCAAGGCTCGTGTTACTAAGGGAGTTTCAACACTTGGTACTGATGGACTAGTTCTTAATAACCAGTTCATCACAGGCTCAGTTGGTCCAAATATCTTGATGAATCAATCAATCATCGTTAACGGTGCCGGCACCAGCTACACACCATCTTCTCTCCACATTGGTTTTGCAGGTAACTGGATTGCAGTTGCAATCAACTCAGTTGATTCATCTATTGAGCGCCTTTCAAACGGCACCTTCCTAGTAACAGCAACGATGAACCTGGGAGATATGCAACAGACTGAATACCTGATCCCAACAGGCAAGCGTGGTTATGACGTGAACTTTGCTCCCTCATCAATCACAACTCGACTTTTACTCAATAACGGCAAAACACAGGTGATTGCGCAAGCAACGCAGGTGAATAACAAATAAATAGGTTTCCTCGCCGGGTCCGGATACGCGGTGGGGAATTTGGTGAATCAGCACGTGCGATTCATCGAAACGAATCAGAGAAATCTGATTCAAGCCAAGATTAGGAAATTCCTGATCTTGACTAATCGAAAGGAAACAAATGTCTACAAAGACACTACGCAAGCGCATCGCGCTTGTTGCAGTATCAGCGTTGGGCTTTGGTCTGTTGTCAGCTGCGCCTTCAAGCGCGACTGTTACGCAATCAACAGCATTGACGGCTTCAGGTATCGGCCGTGATGCATATGGTATGACCATGACCTTCACTGGTAACGCAGCGATTGGGACAGGCTCAGCTTGGACTCAAGAGTATGCGCACTATCGCTTCATATCGTCAACAGCAGCTCCACTTGATTCAACAAATCCAATCGCTGTTACAACAGGACAGGTCGCATTGGGCCTATATGTAGGTTCAAGCGCAACAGCAGCTGAGGTGGCAGCCCGCAACAAGGGAACAGTTGACCTTGCACATACCGGCACAGGAATTAACTTGCGCCCGGGTGTGTACACATTCCTAGCATGGGTAAACACAACTGATTCTTCATCACAGGCCGCTCCTGGAGTATCTGATCCATCAGTACGCTACACAGTAACAGTTGCGGGCGCACCTGCGTCAATCACGTTGACATCACCAGCTGCATCAGTTGCAGCAAGTGCAACAACAAATGCTGCATACGTAGCGACTGTAAAGGATGCTAACGGAGTAAACACTCTACTTGGTGCATCTGAGACAATCACAGTACGTGCTGCATACACAGTTGGAGCAGTTGTTATCGATACAACAACAGCTCGTGCTGGATCATCACTGGCTACCTCTGCAACTACAGGAACTGCACTTACTTCAAGCAATGCAGTTGCTTCAGGTGCTGCTGGTTATATTAATAACTGGTCATTTGCACTTGCTAACTCACTTGCTACATCAACAACAGTTGCAGTAGCAGGCGCTGGCTTAATTACAGGCATCACTGGTGCATCTTCTACTCTGACAACTATCTCAGTAAGTTACCCAACTTCTGTGGATGTCAGCAGTGGAACGACATTCAGTGACACTGCTATTACTATTGGTGTCGGTTCAGGCGCAACATTGACAGCACCAGTAGCACAGACTGCAGCAACTACAGGTTACGCAGTAACAGCAAGCACAGTTCACGGTCTATCAGCAACATTCCGTGCAATCGGTACAGCAGCAGATACATTTGATTACACAATCGCTGCTCTAAGTACTACAACTCCACTACCTACAGGCGTCACAGTTGGTACTTACACAACTGCGGCTGTTGGAAGCACAACTTTGTACACAAACTTCACAGTCACAGCAACTGCTGCGACTTCAGGTTCTGGTTACAAGGTAACTATTCCTTTCAGCGCAACAACAAACATTGTTTTCAATGTTACTTATGCTGCACCAACAGTTAGCAGCACACTAGGCACTGTAGTAATGACACCAACCTCTGGTGATTCTGCAAAGGCTCTTATTGGTTCAGCGGTAACAGTTACAGCAACTGTTAAGGATCAATTCGGTAAGGCATTTGCTGGAGCAAACGTTGTTTGGTCAGCTAACACACGTAAGACAACAAACTTGGCATCAAATGCATCAACAGATGCACTAGGCCAGTCAAGTTACTCTTACACCGATACAGTTGCTACAGCTGGGTCTGAAACCTTCAATGCGAACGTGAGTGCACCTACTGCAACCACAACGCTCCAAGGTTCAACATCAGTTGCATTCGGATTAGCAGCATCTGTTGCTGTTACCACATTGACAGTAACTTCAAACAAGGCTGCAGCAACAACTGGTAACTTGGTTGATGCTGTTATCATCGAGACAGCAACTGTTAAGGATTCTTCTAACACTGCACTTCGTGGTATCCCTGTAACAATGTCAATCTCAGCAAATGGTTATGCAGTGTCAACAGTATTGACAGCATGGTCAAACTCATCAGGTCAAGTTGTTATGGAGTTTGCAGGTAAGACTGTAGGCACAGCAACTGTGACAGTAACAGCTGGCGATAAGACAGCTACTGATGCAATTGTGGTAATCACATCAACTGCTAAGTCACGCGCAATCACACTCAGCGATGCAACTGTTGCGATCACAGGTGGAGACACCAAGAAGATCACAGCAACAGTTCGTGACGGATATGGAAACGCAGTTGAAGGTCAGTCTCTAACCGTTTCATACGCTGGAACAGCAGGTCGTGTTGCAGCAGTCGGTGGCGTCATTGGAAGCACTGGCTCAACAGATGAAGATGGAAATCTGATCATCGACATCACAGCAGCACTTACTGAATCAGGAACTGGAACTCTTACAGTTGCTGGAACTATGGGTGATGCATCAGCTGCAACAGTTCTACTCAACGTAGATGGCGTTACAGCACTACCTGCAAAGGTTGCTTCAGCGACAACAGCTGCAACAATCACTGCTTCAAATGCAGCAGCACTTGCAGATGCAGCAGCTAACAAGAGCATCTTGGATGCAATTGCAGCTATCGCAACTAAGGCAGCAGCTGATAAGGCTGAGTCTGATGCAAAGATCAAGCTTCTTGAAGCACAGATCGCAGCAACACAGGCAGCAGCAGTAGCAGCAGCAGAGGCAGCAGCAGATGCAGCAGCAGAGGCAATCGATGCAGGTAACAATGCATACGATTCAGCTAACGCAGCAACAGATGCAGCAGATGCAGCAACAGCTGCAGCTCAGCAGGCTGGCGAAGATGCAGTTGCAGCAGCAGAAGCAGCAGGAGCAGCAGCAGTTGAGGCAGCTCAGTCAGCACAAGATGCAGCAGCAGAGGCAACAGATGCAGCAACAGCTGCAACTGATGCAGCTAACGCAGCAGCTGAAGCGGCAGATGCTTCAACAGCAGCAGCACAAGATGCAGCAGATGCAGTAGCTGCACTTTCAGTACAGGTAACAGAGGTAGTTGCTTCACTTAAGAAGCAGATCACCGCTCTTACTAACCTAGTAATCCGTATTCAGAAGAAGGTAAAGGCGTAAGCCCCCTTTGATCTGAAAAAGATCTAGAACCGAAACCCGGTTCCCTCTTCGGAGGGAGCCGGGTTTCGGCCTTTCTACAGGAAGTTTGCTACTTGAATTGAGAACGTCGCAGGACTCATAGAAAAGACAGTCGATAAGAATTGATGTAATCGCTGTTACTGCATTAAATGCAGCGGGTTCAGTAGTAGCTTAAAAGATGCTTTTTCCTTTCAAATAGCCGAGTGGAGCAACTTCTAGAGATAGCCCTTTTATTGTGGGTGGCCACTTTCGGAAGTTCACAGATGCTGGGGAGTCTGCGAGGTACTATTTAAAGGTGCGTGACTTGATGAGTACCAATGGCCTCGGGAAGATTCTGAGCCTTACCGCCCTTTTAGCAACAATTCTGATTACCCCAGGACAATTGTTTGATCCAATCAATCTCCCGAAGTTGGCGGTGATTGCAATAGGTGGGTTCTTGGCATTGGGAACCATGATCGATAACCCAAAGTTGTTGAGCTCAAGCAAATATCGAAAAGTCTTTGTTTGGGCGGTTTTATTCAATTTTCACATGGTTCTAGTTATGTTCATTTCCAAGGCAAACAATGTTGAAGAGTTCTTTGGAGTCGATGGAAGGTCAACTGGATTTCTTGCCTACCTGTCTTTAAGTGTGTTACTGCTTGCTGGAGCAATAGGTTCATCTCCAAACCTATTGTCAATTGTGTTTAAAGCTTTGATTCTTGCTGGGTTCTTATCCACCATGTATGGACTCTTGCAGTTTGCAAAGTTGGATCCAGTTGATTGGAGCAATCCATACAATCCAATATTAGGTTTCTTAGGCAACCCTAACTTTCAATCATCATTTATCGGAATGTATAGCATTGCCTTAATTGCGACTGTACTGAGTAACTCCATTGACAGTAAAATACGACTTGCTTCTATCGGGCTAGTTCTTGTGAATGTATTTTTAATCGTTAGTTCCGATTCTCAACAAGGTTTACTAGTTTTAGTCGGTGGAAGCGCCATTGTTCTTTGGATTTGGCTGTCTAAATCAAGGTTTAAGAAATTTACACCGTCCTACTTTGCCATTTTAGTGTTGGGGTTTGGTGGGGTTGTTCTCGGCACCTTAAATAAGGGCCCCCTAGCTGGAATTCTTTACCAACCTTCAGTCACCTACAGAGGTGACTATTGGGAAGCTGGATGGAATATCACTACTCAAAATCCCATATTTGGTGTTGGCCTGGACAACTATGGCAGTTGGTATCGCCGTGCTAGAAGTATCGAGGCAACTCTGCGAAGAGGCCCAGATGTCACTTCGAATGCTGCCCACAATGTCTTTTTAGACATGTCATCTAATGGCGGCGTTCCAATGCTTCTGCTTTATCTTTTCATGGTTTTGCTTGTATTTAGTGCGATCATCAAGTTATCGAAAAGAAGTCAAGGTTTTAATCCAGTCTTATTTGGTCTAATTGGTGCTTGGATAGCCTATTTAGCTCAATCTGTAATCTCTCTCAATCAATTGGGGCTTGCAGTGTGGGGATGGATAATTTCAGGCTTGATCATTGGCTATGAAATCAATACCAGGGGAAATGATGCAGGTGCCGTTGAGCAAACAATTGTGAGCAAGGGCAAAAATGTGCGCAAAGTCGCGTCACAAAAGATTTCAACATCAACTGTAGTAATCACTTTGATCTGTGGAATTATTGGTGGGATTCTTGTAGCACCAGCCCTTGGAGCATCAAGTAAGGTAAAGAGTGCTTTGATGTCGAGAACAGCAGAGTCAATTGCTGCCTCTGCAAAGGCATGGCCAAGATCGTCAGGGGTTCAAACTGAGCTTGCGGTGCTCTTGTCTCAGAGCAACTTCGATAACCTGGCTTTAGAAATTTTAAATCAAGGGATTATTGATTCTCCGGATACTTACCAAATGTGGCTGGCTTTATCTAACTTGAAGTCTGCAACTCCAGAGCAGGTTGAAGAGGCAAAACGTCAAATGAAGCGGTTAGATCCCCTTAATCCGAACTTGAAATAGATCGGTATTCTAGGAACATGCGCGTTGCAATCATTGGTCAGGGATATGTGGGGCTGACGATAGCCGTTGGTGCTGCAGGTGCCGGTCACAACGTTGTGGGCTTTGAAGTTAATAAGTCTTTGGCAGATGCGCTAAATTCTGGGGTTTCTCATATCGAAGGTATATCTGATAACTCACTTGCTAGATTTGTTGCCAGCGGAAATTACAGTGCAAGCACCGATGCAACGTTACTTGATGGTGCTGATGTAATTGTCATTGCGGTCCCAACCCCACTAGATGGGGACCGAAACCCTGATTTGTCATATGTTCATTCAGCCGCTGACCTTATTGCGCACCATGTTAAATCCCCGGCATTAATAGTTAATGAATCCACTTCTTATCCAGGGACACTTCGAAAGGAAATAGCAGCCCGCATTACAGGGGTGGATCATTTGTATGCATCATCGCCAGAGCGTGTGGATCCAGGCAATACCCAATGGGGGACAAAGAACACCCCACGCTTAATCGGTGGGTTAACTCCTGCTGCGGTCGCAAAAGCTAAGCAGTTTTATGGAAGTTTCTGCGATGTAATCATTGAAGTTTCATCACCTGAGATCGCAGAAGCCGCAAAGATATTTGAAAATACTTTCCGCCAAGTAAACATTGCTTTGGTTAATGAGTTTGCTCAGATTGCTGATTCTCTTGGGATTTCAGGGCGTGAAGTAATTAGCGCGGCTGCAACAAAACCATATGGGTTTATGGAGTTTAAACCTGGCGCAGGCGTGGGAGGGCACTGCATACCTGTCGATCCAAGTTATCTGGCACATGTTGCAAATGAGGTTGGTGTGCCAGCAACATTTATCAAGCGGGCCAATGAAGTAAATCTTGCAATGCCGGCATATGTTGTGAAGAGAGTGATAGCCGGCAATGGTGGATCTATCGCCGGCAAGTCAGTTGTTGTCGTTGGTGTTTCATACAAGTCTAACGTTGCAGACACTCGTGAAACACCTGCAGCTGCGGTAATTGATTTGCTGCGTGAATATGGCGCAACTGTTACTTGGCATGATGATTTGGTGGGCAGTTGGCGCGGGGAGGCAACAGCGCCTCTCAAGGGTGATGTGGCGGTGCTTGTCACAAGGCATGACGGGCTTGATCTAGCAGCGCTACAGGCATGTGGTTATGTATTTGATTGCACTGGCACGATCGCCGGGGTTGACGGTATCTAGCTAGATTTTAGATTTACTGGGCAGCGATATCGCTGATTATTTGATGTAAGTCTTTAGTTGGTGACCAACTGATTGCGGATTTAATCTTAGAAATATCAGGCACACGGCGCTGGATATCTTCAAAGCCTGCTGGGTATGCATCTGAGTATGAGGTGTAGGTAATGGTGGATTTAGACCCAGTTATTGCAATTACTTTTTCGGCAAGTTCTTTGATGGAGACTTCGCCGATGCCACCAACGTTATAGACATCACCGATAGTCGAATCTGTTTGTGCAATGGTGGAGATTGCTTGCACTGCATCTGCAACATGACAAAAGACTCGTGATTGATTGCCATCACCATAAATTGTGATTGGCTCATTCTTAAGTGCTGCCTGCACAAAGCGTGGGACAACCATCCCATAGCGTCCTGTTTGGCGAGGGCCAACCGTGTTAAACAAACGCACTGTGGTCACAGCCAGCTTCTTTTCCTGATGAAGGGCAAATGCCATGGCCTCTTCAATTGCTTTTGCATCACTGTATGTCCAGCGGATCTTTTGCGGGGCACCAACTACACGGTCATCTGTTTCAGACAATGGTTGCTTAGGATTCTTGCCATAAATCTCAGAGGTACTTGCGATGATTATGCGCTTTTTGTATTTGGCAGCAGCAAGTAACACAACCTCACTGCCGGTGATATTAGTACTCATGGATTCAAGTGGTGATTCAAGGATTGTGTTAACACCAAGGGCTGCTGCCATGTGTAGGACTAAATCTGTATCTTTTGTGAGTTGATCAATTAAATCAATATTACGGATGTCGCCATCGATAGTTTTTACTGTGCCTGCTAGGTGTGCGATATTTGTTTGGGATCCTGTAGAAAAATTATCTAGCAAGCTCACTTCATGCCCGGCGCTCACATAATGGTCTGCTAAATGGGATCCGATAAACCCAGCTCCACCAGTGATAAATACACGCATGGGTAAAGCCTATTTCACAATCGATGTATAAAGTTCAATATGGGCATTGATCATGCGGTCAACAGAAAAAAGTGCTTGCGAGCGAGCAGCGGCTAATCGGCCCATTTCATCACGCTTGGCTTTGTCTAGAATCAAGGATTCAAGGGCATGTGCAATAGAGCCAGCATTCTTGTTTGTCACAATTCCAGTCTCGTGATTGAGAATTACTTCAGAGACAGAGCCAACATCTGTGGCAACAACTGGTTTGCCAGCTAGTTGAGCTTCAATCAAAGCCACCGGCATTCCTTCATTTTCACTGGTGGAGATAATGATGTCTGATGCACCAAAGAGGTCAGCAGCCTCTGCCCAACCAATAACACTGACATTAGATGGTGCTGTGGCTTTAACTTGATCCAACAGGTCGCCGCCTCCTGCTATTACAAAGTGCGTATCAGGCATTGCATCTGCAACCTCAAGTGCGCGCATTGGGTTTTTTACCCCAGTCACACGGGCGATCCACCCAACAATTGGTTTTCCTGTGTCTTCAAGATTTAGGTTAGCCAGTGCTTGGGCTCTGGGGGTCACATTTAGAGCTATGACCCCCGGTGGGATGTTCACATACTGCGCGCGATGCCCAATTCTTTGTTCCAGTAGCTCATCAGCAACACGGCGTCCAACTGTTATGAGCTTTGTAGAGTTCTTAGCAAGTTTTCTTTCAACTTCCACAATTACTTTGGACTTAAAGCCAGAAAACTCTGGATCATCAAGTAAGTGACCATGGAAGGTGTGAACTACTGGCACAGCAAGCTTTTTCATGCGGGTGATATAGCCAGCTTTAAAGGTATGTGTATGAATGATGTCCGGCTTAACTTGGGCAATGATCTTTTCTAATTGCTTTCGTGCCAGGTGATCCTTTATGGGGTTAATGGATCTACCAAGAGATGGTATGCGGATGACATCAATTGAAGCTGCAGATGGATCTTCAACTTCATCGCCTTGCACAAAACCAGTTGCTACAAAGGTCTCAATCCCATGCTTTGGTAATTCATGTGCAAGTTGAGTTATATATCTGGCAGTGCCACCAACATTAAGACGAGCAATAACATGCAAAACACGCATAGCTAGTTTGCTTCGTATGCGGCAACAACCTCTGCTGGGTTGCCAATCATCTTTACATGACCATTTTCTAGCCACACTACGCGTGTGGCTAGGGTCCTAACAGCATTCATGTCATGTGAGACTAAAACAACCGCTGCCCCACTTGAAATCAGAGTATTCATTCTTTCTCGAGACTTTGCCTGAAAATCTGAATCTCCCACGGATAAAACTTCATCCACTAAAAGCACCTCAGCTTGCTCATCAGTTGCTGTTGCAAAAGCCAACCGTGCAACCATTCCTGAAGAGAATGTGCGAAGTGGAAAATTCATGTGATCACTCACGCCGGCCCAATGACCAATCTCTGATGTTCTAGACTTAACCCTCTTCGCATTACGTCCCATTAACACTGAGTAGAAGAGAACATTTTCGGAACCCGTCATTTCTGGATGAAAACCTGCTCCAAGTTCGATCATAGGTGCGATCATGCCGTTTACTTTTGATGTCCCCTTGGTCGGCGGGAGCACCCCAGCTAGAACTTTCAGAAGCGTTGATTTACCTGCACCATTTCGGCCAAGGATGGCAACAACTTCACCCTTATCCACATTAAAGGAAACATCCTGAAGGGCGACGTAATTCAGAATACGGGCTTTACCCTTTAGCGCATCCCGAAAAAGCTCTTTAAGCGAGCCTGATTTGTTCATCAGGACTCGGTAAGTGACATTTACGTTTTTTACTTCGATCACTGCCATTAGAGCATCGCCACCGTTCTTGGCCAATATTTCTTAAATACAACAGATCCAATGAAGAATACAATAAGAGAAGATGCGATCATATAAACCCAGTCAAGAAGCGATGGGGAGGCGTTGTTTGAAAATGCCCATCTAAAAATTTCTAAGTAGCTTGTAATTGGGTTTGCATTAATCATTGTTTGCATTCTCTTACTCAAAATTGAGATAGGGTAAAAAACAGGCGTGATATAAAGTGCAATCATAAGAAGAACGCTGACAATGTTTCGTGTGTCATCAAATCTTACGAATAGTGTTGATAGAAAAAGACCAAGCCCGGAGACAAATAGAGTCATGCAGATTGCCACTATTAAGACAAGCGGAAGAGCCCATGAGATGGTTTGGCCACTAATAAGGACCACTATCGCTAACGGTACTAGTCCGACTAAAAAGTTAATTAATGCTGAAATTGCCGCACTGATGGTGAACAATTCAGGGCGAACATAAATTTTGGTCAAAATCTCACTATTGACCGCGATTGATTCAGCTGATAACCAAGTTCCTTGATTAAGAAAGGTATTCAACAAAACTCCGGCCATTAAGTATGGTGCGAATTGTTGATCTTCAATCAAGCGTGATCCAAAGGCAAATGAGAAAACAACCCACAACACAAAGCTGGTGAGCATCGGGTTTAACAAGGTCCAGCCAATACCTATAACGCTGCGCTTGTAGCGAAGGGTTAACTCACGCCCTACGAGCAGGCGAATTAGTTGTGCATATTTCATGATGGGCTAAGGGTATCGGTTAAGAATTCAACTCTTCTTCTTATATCCAGTAGGGCACACCGGCTTTATCCCTGTGACCTTCTTCTGCGTGCTTCCCTTAATGCAGGTGATAGTCGTTTTGGTCAGAGAATTGACCTTTGTCTGCAAAGAGGTGTTGGCTTTTTGAAGGAATGCCACATCACCTTCAAGCTTGCTCTTGGCGGTGATGAGTTCACCAGAGACAGATTCAAAACTGCTCCTTTGTTTTGCCATCTCTTCTTCTAGGGCTTGGATCTGGGCGCTAGATGTCACCAGTTGGGTTGTTAGGGTGGCAACAGATCCTTGTAGTTCAGTTTTCTCAGCTCGCAGCGTGGCAATGATTGCTGATAATTCAGTGTTTAAAGCTGCTTTTGCTGTGTTGGATTTTTCGATCTCTGATTTAGCAAGTGCGATCTGTTGAGTCAGGGAAGTCACCTGGGCATCTAGGGCAGCTTTTTCTTTGCCTAAGGTCAAATTAAGGGTGTTGAGCTCTGCGCTCTTTTTTGTGACATCGGCAAGTAGTTCTGGCACTGTCTTTGCTTTGGTGTAGACCTGGGTGAAGTAGTCACGATCCCAGCCAACTGTTTGAAGTTTGAATCTGTATTTGGTACCGGCTGCAAGGCGTGCAATCGCATAAGGCTGAACTGTGTAGACAGAATTGGGGCAAATTTTAGTTGGCACCCAATCGGTAGCTGCCGCAAAATCAATGAAGGTACCATCTCGTTCAATCTGGAGAGTTCCAGTTACGCCACGAGAATGGCAACCAGCTGAGTCTACGAGGTAATTATCTTCAAGCTTAGCCAGTGAAATCTCTAGATCCTTTTGTGTTTGATCACTGAGTGGAACCGCATCGGTTATAACGGTTTGTGAAAACCATTCCCCACCTTTGCCTGAGGAAACTGTTTTAACTCGGTAAAAAGTTCGAGAAGGCATTTGGGTAATGACGTAGGGCTTTGTATAGGATGAGTTGTAACAGGTGGGATCGCTAGCAAATTTAACGGGCAGATCTAGGTCTTTCCAGACTCTCTTTTCATCAAGGATTTGAAAAGTAAGTTTGTCTCCCCTGAATGAACAATTGGCTGATTCAAAGTAAGTGTTATTGGCCTTTGCTGCCTTAACTGCATTGAACTCTGCGATCAATGCAGTTTTCTTGATGTTATCCATTTCTCTTTGACGCGTGGCTGCTGCCTCGCCCTTATAGATCTGGATGCTTTCACCATCTTGATTACCCAATTTGTTCTCTATCAAAATATCTTTATAGCGGATGTATTCACCAGTTTGAGCTGTTGCGTCTATGTATCTTTCTACGTCGCTTAAATCAGGACTTAACGCCGCTAAGGCGGATGCTGAATTCTTAGGAATGATCTTTATTGGACCTTGTAAGGAATATATTGAAAGATCTATCTCGTAAGCTAAAAGACCGTCATTGCCGTTCAATTCATCGGTTGAAGTTCCTCTTCGTGACTCTAGAACAAGTGCTTTTTGAGCAGAGACTCGAATGACAGTCATTTGAGTGCCTGTTGATGCTTTACCAAGCGGCTTTAATTGCATAGTCGCAGTTGGGTCTCCGAAAGAAAAACAGCTCACATTGGAATCAGTGATCCATCCTTGGAGCCAACGTTGCCATGCTAAGAATTCTTGGGCAGGACCACCAGCATTCATTGCATCAAATGGGCCAGGGGTTTGTCCAATGAAATAATTTCCTGGCGCGATGATGTAGAGATCAATAAAGCCAAACAGGTGCCCTAGTTCATGCTTGAGGACGAAATCCTTATACCCCTTTGCAAGATTATTGTTGTTTCCTTCCCAAGCGCCGATAACAGTTGCGTTTTTGATGTAACCAGTTGTTGTTGCATATCCCGGTGCTGCATATGGAATTGCAAATCCCCAATACCCCCACGAGTTAATTCTGGCCAAGTCCAAGATTGCAACTGCTTGGTATGTTGAAAAATTAACTTGGCCAGAGACTGCTTGCGCCGCATCTTGCATGATGTTGTCAACAAAGATTGGTTGCGGGTATGTATTTCCTAATTTTCCAACATAGTTAGATGAGGTCTTAGGCATTCGAACCACTGTTGGATGAATATCAAAAGTAAGTGAAAGCTGACCATAAGAAACTGATTTATAGAAATTATTAACTTTATCCGTATCGAAGGCAAGTTTTAGCGCTTCAGTTGCATTCTCTGTTGTTGGTGCATCTGAATAATCGATAGCCATGAGTAGAACTTTTTGTACTCCAGTGGCACTTAGTCGCGCAGGATCTTTTGGAAAACCCAGTCTCACATTTGACTTGAATGGATCGACTAACTTGCACTCAGAAACAGGGATAGGTGCAGCAGAGACCTCTTGAATAAAAGAGATGGGTGCAAGAGAGAAGGTAAGAGTTATTGCAAGAAAGCGGATGATCAAGGCAGAGCTCATGCGGTGATACCCGCGGATCCGTGCCATAACCGATCACCTCTCCAGTGAATATCTGTGGGGTAAGTATTCCAAGTATTGTGAAAAACACGAGAGGAAGCCTTCATCTTTATACAGCCAGTTCACAGGCTTTTGCGGTCTAATGGAGACATGACTGCAGCAACCCGTATCTATAAGCATTCTGCTGCAGGCACAGACTGGGCGGCTTTGTTTGTGGGGGCTGGGTTAGGTCTGACCTTGGCTTTGCAGGCAACGACAATGCGTAGTGGTGATTTTAAGGATTTCTATTCAGTGGTTGTGACGATCAGTCGCTTAGCAGCGCTGGTTGGTACATACCTCTCAATTGTTGGCATCTTCTTAGTGGCACGTATTCCTGTTGTGGAGCGTGGGGTTGGCCATGATCGTTTGGTGACCTGGCATAGAAAGCTAGGTCCGTGGTCTTTATATCTAATTGGCACTCATGTGTTTCTTATTCTCTTTGGCTTTGCAGGCCAGGATTCAATTCCTTTATATAAAGAGATGTGGCAGTTCTTAACTACCTATGACTGGATGTGGTTTGCACTAGCTGGCTTTGTGTTGATGGTGATGGCTGGTGTGACATCGTATAAAAAAGCTAGAGCAAAGATGAGTTATGAAACATGGTGGATGGTTCACATCCTTACCTACGGCGCAGTTGCTGCATCATTTATGCACCAGGTGATTAATGGTTCTATGTTTATTGGTCATCCACTCAATCGTGGTTATTGGACTGGGCTCTATGTGGTGATGGCTGCATCAATACTGTATTGGCGCTTCTGGGTTCCTTTGTGGCGCTCAATGAAAGTTAATCTGCGAGTTGCAAAAGTTGTTATTGAGGGCCCTGGTGTTGTCTCTGTGATCATGAAAGGTCGCAACTTAGATGACCTAGGGGCACAAGGTGGACAGTTCTTTGGGTGGAGATTTCTAGCTAAAGGACATGCGTTGATGTCACACCCTTATTCTTTATCGGCAGCTCCCACAAAGAATCACTTGCGTATTACTGTTAAAGATTTAGGGGATCACTCCCGCTCATTAGCGTTTCTAAAGCCTGGCACACGGGTCTTTGTTGAAGGACCCTATGGTGCTTTCACAGCAGGGCGTTCAACTAGCCCACATGTGGTGCTGGTGGGCGGTGGCGTGGGGATTACACCGGTGCGTGCATTGATGGATGAGTTCAATGGTGGAGCGCAGATAGATGTGATTTTTAGGGCATCTAAAGAAGAGGACTTAGTGCTTAAGACCGAGATGGATTATTTAGCAAACAACAGCGGTGGATCAATGCGCATTCATTACTTGGTGGGACCACGCAAGAACCATCCGATGGATGCAAAGTCATTAAAGGCGCTTGTGCCACAGATTGCAGATAGTGATATTTATATTTGTGGGCCAGAGCCGTTAGTTAGTGCGGTGCGATCTGCAGCAGAGGAGCTGGGCGTGCCAAAGAATCGTTTTCACGATGAGGCCTTTTCTTTTCATTAGGCCATGCACTTTTTTTGCTTTCAATAAAAAATGAGGGTGAATTTCACCCCTTACTTTAACCCCTACTTACAGTTCATTACTAGGTAAAAAGAAAAGCATTTTTACTTAAGAGTTTAAACTTTAGATTAGTTGCATCTAGCAAACTCGTTGCGTTTAGGAGAGCTTTCATGGTGAAGAAAATAATTTCTGCTACGGCTATTACTTTTCTATTGACCTCAATGATTACAGTTGTTGGGACAACAACAGCCAATGCGGTTGCGCCAGTGATTTCCTCTACATCTACTATTTCAAATACCCAAGCTAACCCA
>JBILAD010000080.1:0-5728 GCA_044354355.1 Candidatus Planktophila sp.
AACAATTCTTGCAACGTGTGCACTCCTTGGAATCACAGAGGTCTATGCAGTCGGGGGAGCCCAAGCGATTGCCCTCTTTGCTTATGGCATGGAAGGTGTCTGCGAAAAGGCGGACCTAGTCACAGGGCCAGGAAACATTTATGTTGCTGCAGCAAAGCGTTCACTGCGCGGAATCATCGGAATTGACTCAGAGGCAGGTCCAACAGAGATTGCAATTCTTGCTGATTCATCTGCAATTGCCGCAGATGTTGCTGCAGATTTAATTAGCCAAGCAGAACACGATGTTATCGCCGCTGCAGTTCTTGTTACGGATTCTCCTGAATTGGCAAAGACGGTTGAGGCAGAGCTAAAGGTTCGAGTAGAAGCAACTAAGCACAGCGATCGAATTAAAACTGCACTATCTGGAGTTCAATCTGCAATTGTGTTAGTTGATTCAATCGCTCAAGGCTTAGATGTTGTTAATGCTTATGCTGCAGAGCACCTTGAGATTCAAACTCAAAATGCACGTACTGATGCTGCAAAGATTCGTAACGCCGGGGCTGTGTTTATTGGTCGTTTCTCACCAGTCTCACTGGGTGATTATTCAGCTGGTTCAAACCATGTCTTGCCTACTGGCGGATGTGCCTGCCACTCAAGTGGTTTATCTGTGCAGACTTTCCTGCGTGGATTGCACTTTATTGAGTATGGCCAGAAAGCATTTACCGACATCGTAGATACCGTTGTGACACTTGCGAACGCTGAAGATTTACCAGCACACGGTGAAGCAATGGCCGCGCGCTTGGAGAACTTGTCATGAGTTGGCCAAGTTGGTTACCGCTGCGCGACACCCTTGCCCCTATGTCGCCATACGGTGCTCCGCAAGTTCCGGCACAAGCATCACTTAATACAAACGAGAATCCATACTCGCCTTCACCTGCTTTGCAAAAGGCGATTACCGATGCAGTTGCAGAGGTTGCTGCCGACTTAAACCGCTACCCAGATCGTGATGCAACTGTTTTGCGCACCAAACTTGCTGACTACATCAATGAACTAAGCGGCACCAAATTCTCAGCTGACAATGTGTGGGCGGCAAATGGCAGTAATGAAATTATTCAATCGATCTTTTTAGCATTTGCTCAGGGACTAGTCCTTGGATTTACGCCTTCTTATTCAATGCACCCTCTGATCGCCAAGGTGACAGGTGCAGAGTGGATTGATGGCAAGCGCAATCCCGATTTTTCATTGAACACAACGGATGCAATTGCTGAGATTCAAAAAAACAAGCCGACTCTCACTTTCATTACAACACCTAATAATCCAACAGGTGGTGCGGTAACAATAGATGAGATTCAAATGCTGGCAGATGCTTGCAAGGCTGTTGGCGGATTACTTGTTGTTGATGAGGCTTACGCTGAATTCTCACAAGAAAAATCTGCGGTCACATTGATTTCTAACAACCCTCACGTTCTTGTCATTCGCACAATGAGTAAAGCTTTTGCTTTTGCTGGGGCTCGTGTTGGCTACTTAGTCAGTGATGTGGCAGTAAAAGATACGATGATGATTGTTCGCTTGCCGTATCACCTGAGTGCTCTGACGCAAGTTGCCGCACAAGTTGCCATCGATCACCGAGCTGAGTTATTAGGTGGCGTTGCAACCATTATTGCTGCCAGAGAGTCTGTCGTTCAGGCACTTCACGACATGGGTCTGACCACGATTCCCAGCAGTGCTAACTTCGTTTTGTTTACTGGTTTCAAGCAAGAAGCGCCACAGTTGTGGGCGGCAATGCTAGAAAAGGGTGTTCTGATTAGAGATGTGGGATTATCAGGGTACTTAAGAGTGACAATTGGCAATGAAGCCGAGAACCAATTATTTGTATCAGCCCTCAAAGAGCTCATTTAAAGGAGAATGCCATGAGAACAGCGCGCGTTGAAAGAAAGACCAAAGAGTCACATGTACTCGTTGAGCTCAATCTCGATGGTCAAGGTGTAATCAACGTAGACACAGGTGTTCCATTCTTTGATCACATGATGTCTCAATTGGGTAAGCACTCTGGTTTTGATCTCACCGTCAAGACAACTGGTGATGTTGAGGTTGACTCACACCATAGTGTCGAGGACACCTCACTTGCATTTGGTCAGGCACTACGTGAAGCGTTAGGTGATAAGGCTGGCATTCGTCGCTTTGGCGATTCAATGGTTCCGTTAGATGAAGTTTTAGTTCAGGCAGCTGTGGATCTTTCAGGTCGTCCATATTTAGTGCACCGTCAACCAGAAATAGTTGAGTTGATCGGCACATTTGATACAACACTAGGTAAGCACATCTGGGAGTCAATTGTTGCTGAAGCACATATTGCATTGCATATTCGTGTTCTAGAAGGACGCAATGCTCACCATGTTTTCGAAGCACAGTTCAAGGCTGTTGCACGCGCACTGCGCGATGCAGTTTCACTAGATGGCAGAGTCGCCGGAATTCCATCGACTAAAGGATCTCTTTGATAGCAATTCTTGACTACGGATCCGGAAATCTACGATCTGCAGAGCGCGCATTTGCAACCGCTGGTAAGGATGTGATTGTTACATCTAATCGCACTATTGCACTTGAAGCTGAAGGATTAGTAGTGCCGGGTGTTGGTGCATTTGTTGCCTGCATGAATGGATTAAATGCCGTTGATGGTGCAGCGATAGTTCGTGAGCGTTTAGCAAAAGAGCGTCCAACACTTGGTATCTGTATCGGAATGCAAATCATGTTTAGCCAGGGCACAGAACACTCTGATGGCACACCACATGCAGGAATCGGAATTTGGGATGGAGTAGTTTCCCAACTAGCTGCACCCATCTTGCCTCACATGGGTTGGAACACAGTTGAAGCAGCTTCTACTTCAACCCTGTTTAATGGTGTTGAAGGCGAGTCATTTTATTTTGTTCACTCCTATGCTGCGAAAAAGGCTGTTGGAACAACCCAAGCGTGGAGCACCCATGGTGAAAAGTTTTTGGCAGCGGTAGAAGATGGTTACATCAGCGCAACACAATTTCATCCAGAAAAATCTGGTGATGCTGGCCTAGCGCTGATAAAAAACTGGGTGGATTCCCTATGAGTTACTTGGAGTTATTGCCCGCTGTCGATGTTAAGGATGGCCGCGCAGTTCGTTTAGTTCAGGGCGAACTCGATAAGGAAAGTATTTATGGCGCACCTCTAGATGTTGCACTTGAGTTTCAAGCAGCTGGTGCTGAATGGCTCCACCTTGTTGATTTAGATGCTGCTTTTGGTCGCGGCGAAAATTCATCACTTTTGGCCGAGGTTGTAGGAAAACTAGATATTAAAGTTGAGCTTTCGGGTGGTATTCGTGATGATGAATCATTAAAGCGAGCACTAGCAACTGGATGCAGACGAGTTAATTTAGGAACGGCGGCACTAGAAGATCCTGATTGGACTGCGCGAGTCATCGCAGAGTACGGAGATCGAATTGCAGTTGGTTTAGATGTTCGTGGACATACTCTTGCAGCACGCGGCTGGACTAAAGAGGGCGGAGATCTCTTTGAAACATTAGCGCGCCTAGATCGTGATGGATGTGCGCGCTATGTTGTTACAGATGTAGCTAAAGATGGAACATTGGCTGGGCCAAACATTGAATTGCTTAAATCAGTCTGTGCTGCAACAACCAAGCCGGTAATTGCAAGTGGTGGAATTTCTTCACTTGATGACATCGCAGCACTTGCCGCGCTTGGCAGTGTTGGTGTTGAAGGCGCAATTGTTGGTAAAGCACTCTATGCAGGCAAGTTCACATTAATTGAAGCACTTAAGGTCAGCGGAAAATGACACTGTCTGTTCGCATCATTCCTTGCCTAGATGTCACCGATGGCCGTGTGGTCAAGGGTGTTAACTTCACAGATCTAGTAGATGCTGGCGATCCAGTTGAGATGGCTTCGCTGTATAACCTAGAAGGTGCCGACGAACTAACCTTTCTAGATATTTCAGCAAGTGTTGTTGGTCGCGAAACAACTCTTGATGTTGTTCGTCGCACAGCAGAGCAAGTTTTTATTCCATTAACAGTTGGTGGTGGGATCAGAAGTGTTGATGATGTGGACCGCTTACTACGTGCCGGTGCTGACAAGATCTCAATTAATACATCTGCGATTGCTCGCCCAGAACTAATAGCTGAGATTGCTGATCGCTTTGGATCTCAAGTCCTTGTGCTTTCAGTTGATGCAAGACGTGCACGAACTGATTCTGGTTTTGAAGTCACAACACATGGCGGACGAGAAAGTGCTGGGATTGATGCACTAGCGTGGGTTGAGAAAGCGTGCGCTTTGGGTGTGGGTGAAATTCTCCTGAATTCGATGGATGCTGATGGAACGCGCGCGGGGTATGACATTGGAATGATTACTGCAGTGCGCGCAGTGTCTAAGGTTCCATTGATAGCAAGTGGTGGAGCAGGAAGCTTGGAAGACTTCTCGGCAGCACTTGATGCTGGGGCAGATGCATTACTTGCTGCAAGCGTCTTTCACTTTGGTATTCACCGCATAGGTGATGTGAAGTCATACCTGGGTAAGCACAATTATCCAGTGCGCACGATGGCTCCTCGTTAAGGCAGAATAAGCACATGACGACAATTGATCCTCAGGTGGAAGCACTGCTTAAGGATCCCGCTGCACTTATTCCAGCGATTGTGCAAGATATTTTAAACAATGAAGTACTCATGCTTGCCTATATGAACTCTGAGTCTTTGGCGTTAACGCTTTCAACCGGCAAAGCAACATATTGGAGCCGCAGCCGTAATGAGCTATGGGTTAAAGGTGCAACCTCTGGACATTTCCAAGAAGTTCACTCTGTTTCTTTAGATTGTGATGGGGACGCACTTCTTTTGAAGGTTACTCAAACTGGAGTTGCATGCCATACGGGGGATCGCACCTGTTTTCACACCCCACTTGAATTAGGTCAGTAGATGAACCTGGATGAGTTTCGTGCATATGCAAAGGTTTCAAATGTAATTCCAGTTTCTAGACGATTGCTGGCAGATGGCGAGACCCCACTTGGCGTTTATCGCAAACTTGCTAAGAGTGCCGACAATACTTTTTTGCTTGAATCAGCAGAGCACGGCGGTGCATGGTCACGGTATTCATTTATAGGCGTGCGAAGTGAAGCAACGTTGAGTGAAAGAGATGGTCTTGCATACTGGCAGGGAACGGCACCTGCTGGTGCGCCAACTGGAATTGATCCTCTGGAAGCGTTAAGACTTTCTGCAGCTCATCTCAAATCACCACAAATTGCAGGATTGCCACCACTTACAGGTGGACTCGTTGGATTTATGGGTTATGACGTTGTGCGACGCCTGGAGCGTTTGCCTGATTTAACAACAAAAGATATTCCGTTGCCTGAACTTTCATTTATGTTAACAAGTGATTTAGCGGTGCTAGATCACAGCGATGGCACCATTACTTTGATTGCAAATGCCATTAACTGGGATGGAAGTGATGATCGCATTGATGAAGCATATGAATCCTGCGTGCAGCGTTTAGATCGCATGCAAGCAGATCTATCGACTCCTTTGTCAGGCGAGGCTGCAGAGATTCCAGATTTCTTTTTGCCTGATTACATTGGCAACATTTCGGGGGAGCAGTTCAAGGAGAATATTCTTAAGGTTAAGGAAGAGATCCTTGCTGGTGAGGCGTTTCAAGTAGTCCTATCTCAACGATTTGCAATGCCATGTCAGGCAGATGCAATTGATGTCTATCGCATGCTGCGTC
This sequence comes from Candidatus Planktophila sp., assembly GCA_044354355.1. Taxonomy (GTDB): domain Bacteria; phylum Actinomycetota; class Actinomycetes; order Nanopelagicales; family Nanopelagicaceae; genus Planktophila. The sequence continues at coordinate 5,724 of JBILAD010000080.1, forward strand.
TGAAT
>JBILAD010000082.1:0-5624 GCA_044354355.1 Candidatus Planktophila sp.
ATCCACATTGAATGTTCCAACATTGATCCACTCAAAGAGTTTTTGAGAAACAGGACGAGACTCTGTTGAGCGTCCAAGCATCTGTGAGAGTTGGTACATGCCAACTCCAAATGATGAAGCAGAAAGCGCAGTAGCTAGTAGATGGCCCCACTTGTCAGTGCGACGTCCACCGAGAAGAAGTAGCGCTGCTCCTGCCAAAGGCAGTGCAATCAAATAAACAAGACTGGATGAAGTTGTCATCGTTATCGTTTCAACAAACTTGCATCATCAACAGATGCTGATCGGCGTGAACGGTAGATAGTCACAATAATTGCTAAGCCAACTACAACTTCGCATGCTGCAACGACCATTGTGAAGAAAGCCATGACCTGACCATTAAGGTCACCGTTAATCCGCGAAAATGTTACAAAAGAAAGGTTTGCGGCATTGAGCATGAGCTCAATACACATAAAAACAACAATTGCGTTACGACGAACGACAACACCAACTGCTCCAATGGTAAAGAGGAGTGCTGAGATGTAGAGGTAATTGGAAGCATCCATTTACTTCTCCTCCTCAACCTTGGTATTAATTTCGCTGAGATCAAACTTCTTATAATCCAACATGTCCCCGCGTGCAGAAAGAGTTGCATTTACTGAATCTGCCGCTGGAGTTCCATCTGGAAGTAGCGCCGGGACATCAACTGCGTTGTGGCGAGCGTAAACACCCGGGCCAGGCAGACCAGCTGCAGTTCCCAGAGACTCACCGCGGAAGCGATTGATAGATAGCTGACGCTGTGTTGGTCGAATAGTTGTTCGCTGATGATGAGCAAGAACCATCGCACCCATAGCAGCTGTAATCAAAAGTGCTGAAACAACTTCAAATGGCCAAACGTAAGTACTGAACAAAAGTGTTGCTATCCCCTGAACATTTCCATCTGCATTTGCCGCAGACAGACCAACTGATTGTCGACCAAGAGTTGCTTGGCCTAGCAGTGAAACCATCAATCCACCAAAGCCAATCGCTGCAGTAATTGCAATTGGACGAAGTCCACGAATTGTTTCAGTTAATGAATCAGATGAATCAACACCAACTAGCATCAAAATAAACAGGAAGAGCATCATGACTGCGCCGGTGTAAACGACAACCTGAACAATTCCTAAGAACGCTGCATCTTGTGCGATGTAGAAAATTGCCAAAATCACCATGACAAATGCCATCAAGATTGCCGAGTGAACTGCCTTCTTAACTAACAACATTGCAAGTGAAGCAATCACTGCAAGAGGACCAAGAATCCAGAACATCACAGCTTCTGGTTTAGCGGTCTGTCCGACCTCAAGGGCTAATTGCAACACTTACTTGCCCTCCTGAGATGGGTGAGACTGCTTAACATCACCGTTGTAATAATTTGTGTCGTTCATGTCTGGATACATCGGATGAGGTGGCATCAACATTCCTTGACGAAGTGGTGCCAAAAGATCCTGCTTTTCAAAGATCAACTTGGCACGAGTGTCATCTGCAAGTTCGTACTCGTTTGTCATTGTGAGTGCACGAGTAGGGCATGCTTCGATGCACAATCCACAAAAGACGCAACGCAGATAATTAATCTGATAGACCTTGCCGTATCGCTCTCCTGGTGACATACGATTTTCTTCAGTATTTGTTTCACCTTCAACATAAATCGCATCTGCTGGACATGCCCAAGCACATAGCTCGCACCCAATGCATTTTTCCAAGCCATCTGGGTGACGATTGAGTTGGTGACGGCCGTGGAAACGCTCTTGTGTTGGAGCCTTAACTTCAGGGTATTCAACTGTCAAAGGCTTCTTAAACATCGTCGAGAAGGTGACCCAAAACCCCTTCATGCTTCCAAAGAAGCCAACGGCAGGGGTCTGTTCTACTTCGTAAAATTCAACATCATTAATGCCAAGATCTTTTGGTTTTAATGGCTCTAGGTTTTCACTCACGGTTGTCTCCTACCTTCTGTGAAACGTTGATAGTTGAAACTTCCATCGGCAAGGAAGGCACAGCAAACTTCGGCGCAGCTTTATTGTCACCTTCGGCAACAGCTTGCTCCTTCTTCTTCTTAACGCTTTCAAATCCCACGTTAACCGCCATGATTATGAAGACGACACTACTTGCAAAGGCAATCACGACTATTCGAGGTGCATTCTGCAATGAAAGTACGCGAAGAGTTGCAACAACCAAGATCCACAAAATCGATACTGGAATCAAAACCTTCCAGCCAAATTGCATGAACTGGTCGTAACGCAAACGTGGCAACGTTCCACGAAGCCAGACGAATACGAAAAAGAATGTAAGAACCTTCAGGAAGAACCAAATAGCGGTGAACCAGCCACCAAGCCACGCTTCAGTAAATCCAAGTCCTGGAGGTGCTTTGTAGCCACCAAGGAACAAGGTTGTTGCCAACGCTGAAACTGCAATGATGTTTACATACTCAGCCAAGAAGAAGAGTGCAAACTTAAGTGATGAGTACTCGGTGTGGAATCCACCGACAAGTTCGCCTTCGGCTTCAGCAAGGTCAAATGGTGCGCGGTTTGTCTCGCCAACCATCGAAATTACGTAGATAGCAAAAGATGGGAACAGGACGACTGCATACCACCATGTTGATTGTGCAGCCACGATGTCAGATGTTGACATTGATCCGGCATAAATAAACACAGCTACAAGTGAAAGCCCCATTGCAATTTCATAAGAAATTACTTGCGCACTTGAACGTAGTCCACCTAGTAATGGGTAAGTAGATCCTGAAGACCAACCAGCCAAAACGATTCCGTAAACACCCACTGATGCGATTGCAAGAATGTACAAAACTCCAACTGGAATATCAGTTAACTGCATTGCGGTCTGGCGACCAAACATCGTCACTTCGCCCGTAATTGGGATAACTGCAAATGACATAAAGCAGGTAGTAGCACTGATAATTGGTGCCAAAACAAATACAACCTTGTCGGCAGCTGTAGGAATGATGTCTTCCTTCAGTGCCAACTTCACTCCATCGGCAAGTGCCTGAATTAAGCCAAATGGTCCTACGCGGTTTGGACCTGGTCGTTGCTGCATGCGACCAACAACACGGCGTTCTCCCCACACTGACATAAGTGTTAGCAATACGCAGATAGCAAAAACAATTAATGCTTTTACTGCGATTAACCAGCCTGGATCTGCTCCAATGAGTTGTGCAGTTGTCATGCCTTCACCACCGTAACTACTCCGCCATGTGCGACGCCTAGGTTTAACAACAATTGAGATCCACGTGAATTACGAGGAGCCCACACAGCATCGTCATGAATGTTTTCAACTAAAGCTGAAAGTGTTACTGATCCATGATTTGTTGAAATCTTGAGTTGGTCACCATCGACTACACCAATAGCTTGTGCTCGCTTGGGAGATATAACTGCAACGGTGCGACGCGCAGTTCCGGCAAGGTTCTCTTCGCCTTGTTGCAAGGTTCCAAGATCTAGTAAGCGACGCCATGAAGTAATAAGTGCTTGATCTGCGTTAAGTGCAGGTTGGGCTGAAGTTTTTACTGTGTTGAAAGAAACGCGCGCGCCTTCCCATTTACCAATTGATGCAATCTCTTTGATTGCTGCGGTGACAGTTCCCAAGTTAAGCGGAACGCCCATTTCCTCAGAGATCATAGAAAGGATTCGAAGATCACTGCGATTTAAGGAATCACTGACGGCTGCATCGAAAGCACGTGGACGGCCTTCCCAGTTAAGGAATGAACCAGATTTTTCGGTAATTGCAGCAACTGGAAGAACCACATTTGCTCGCTCTGTAACCGCACTTGGCGCGATTTCAAGTGAAACAACAAATGCTTTATCAAGGGCTGCAAGTGTTGCAACGCTGTTATCAGCATCAAGCGGATCAACTCCACCAACTACGAGGGCACCGATTTGTCCGGCATGTATAGCGTCAATAATTTGTGAAGTACTTCGACCAATTTCAGTTGGCAATGAATCTGTGTTCCACAGCGCCGCCATATCCACACGGGCTGCTGGATCTGTTACTGGACGACCACCTGGCAATACATTGCCAATTGCTCCAGCTTCAAGTGCTCCACGCTCGCCTGCGCGACGAGGAATCCATGCAAGCTTTGCGCCACTTGAGTCTGCAAGTGCTGCAACAGCGCTCAACGCACCAGCACTTTCTGCGGCTCGCTCTCCAACAAGAATGACGGACTTGTTTGTTAATGATTGTGCTGCAATGGCTGCAGCTTCTTGTCCTGGTGCAACCTTTACAAACTCAGCCTTTAACTTATCGACAGCAATAGATTCCTTAGAACCGATTGAAACAACCTTTAGTGCGCGCTTGCGGAACTGCTTGTTGATGCGCAAGAAAACGATCGGAGATTCTTCTTCTGGCTCAAAACCAACTAGTAGAACTTGATCTGCCTTATCAATGTCGCGATAGGTTGTTGATGAACCAACTACACGAGCTGCAAGGAATTCACGCTCTTCATCAGATGAAACACGTGAACGGAAGTCAATATCGTTTGTGCCAAGTGAAATTCGAGCAAACTTGCTATATCCGTATGCATCTTCATATGTTGCACGGCCACCAACTAGAACAGCTGACTTTGCTGCTTTTAATCCTGCTGCAGCAACTGCAAGTGCTTCAGGCCATGATGCTTCTTCAAGCACACCTTCTGAATTACGGATCTGTGGGACCTTCAAGCGATCAACGGCTGTTACATACTTAAAAGCCCAACGACCCTTATCGCAGTTCCACTCTTCATTAACAGATGCATCATCGCCTGCAAGGCGACGCAATGTCTTTCCACGACGAACATCGGTTCGCATATCGCAACCTGATGCACAGTGTTCGCAAGCAGATGGTGTTGATACCAAATCAAATGGGCGGGCGCGGAATCGATATGCCGCACCGGTTAATGCACCTACTGGACAAATTTGAACAGTGTTACCGGAGAAGTAAGACTCAAAAGGTTTGTTCTCGTAGATGCCAACTTGTTGCAATGCACCACGTTCGTTCAAAGTAATAAATGGATCACTCGCAATTTGCTCTGAAAAGCGGGTGCAACGTGCGCATAAAACGCAGCGTTCGCGATCAAGCAATACCTGTGAAGAGATATTGATTGGCTTTTCAAATACTCGCTTTACGCCTTCGAATCTACTTGAACCTTGCCCTGTGCTCATTGCCTGGTTCTGTAATGGACACTCGCCACCCTTGTCGCAAACAGGGCAATCAAGTGGGTGGTTTACAAGTAATAGTTCCATCACTCCACGTTGTGCTTTCTCAGCAACTGTTGAAGTTAATTGTGTTTTGACGATCATTCCTGGCTCAACAGGAATCGTGCACGAAGCTTGTGGCTTTGGAAAAGCACGACCATTGATTTCAATATCAACTAAGCACTGGCGGCAAGCTCCTACTGGATCTAGCAATGGGTGATCACAGAATCGTGGAATTTGAATTCCAAGTTGTTCTGCTGCGCGAATAACTAATGTTCCCTTTGGAACCGTCACTTCAAAACCGTCGATTACAACGGTGATCATGTCAACAACTTCAGTTGTCATTTATGCACCAGCCCCAACAAATAGTGTTGATGCAACTGGATCAAATGGACATCCACCTTGAGTAAGGTGTGCAATGTATTCATCTCGGAA
>JBILAD010000012.1:0-20353 GCA_044354355.1 Candidatus Planktophila sp.
GTTGTGCAGTGGACCTAGGTAATCCATACGAGTTACAAAAGTGGTTCCTTGAGTCCAGTTGCGGTACTCCATGTTCTTTTCAATACCTGTGTGCAGGTATCCAATTCCGCATCGAGCCTCTGTAACAGTTTCGCCTTCAAGTTCTAAAACTAAACGAAGCACGCCATGTGTTGATGGGTGTTGAGGACCCATGTTGACAACTACACGCTCTTCTTTGGTTGCGCCAATGTCTTGAACAAGTGCGTCCCAATCTCCACCTGTAACAGAGAAAACTTTTCCTTCAGTTGTATCACGTGAAGGTGCATATGGATCAAAAGTTGTCACTTGTAGCTCCTTCTTTCACTAGGAGGTGGTGTCGTTGCACCCTTGTACTCCACTGCAATTCCACCGAGTGCATAATCTTTACGTTGTGGGTGGCCTTCCCAGTCATCTGGCATCAAGATGCGAGTAAGACCTGGGTGGCCATCAAAAATTATTCCAAACATGTCAAAAGTTTCACGCTCATGCCAGTTGTTTCCAGCCCATACCTCAACCAATGATGGAATGTGAGCATCTGCATCTGCAACTGAAACTTCAAGACGAATTCGTTGATTCTTTGTCATTGAAAGTAATGGATAAACAGCATGTAATTCACGGCCAGTTTGTTCTGGGTAATGAACACCATTGACACCCATGCACATTTCAAACTTCAGGGAATCACGCAAAATCAAAGCAACTTCAACTAACTTCTCTCGCTTAACATGAAGTGTGAGTTCACCGCGATCAACAACTACACGTTCGATTGCTTCTGAAAACTCTGGGTATGCGCGCTCTAGGTCGTCGGCAACGTCATCAAAAAAACCTCCGTATGGACGCTCTGAAGAGCCTGCAGTACTAGTTTTACGAGCTAAGCCACCATAACCAGATGTGTCGCCAGTTCCCTTTGCGCCAAACATTCCATCACTCATTATGCAAGCAAGCCCTTCATCTCATGTGTTGGCTTTGCATTCATAGCTGCAAGTTCAACTTCCTTGATGATTTGAGCGCGGTTTGCACCAAGCTTTGTCTCATTGATTTGTTCGTGTAACTTCAAAATTGCATCAAGCAACATCTCTGGACGTGGTGGGCAACCAGGCAAGTAAATATCAACTGGAACAATGTGGTCTACGCCTTGAACAATTGCGTAGTTATTAAACATTCCTCCCGATGATGCACATGCGCCCATCGCTAGAACCCACTTTGGTGCTGACATTTGATCATAAATTTGACGAAGTACTGGTGCCATCTTGTTGGAGACGCGACCTGCAACAATCATTAAATCTGCTTGGCGTGGGGAGGCTCTAAAAACTTCTCCACCAAAACGTGCGATGTCATACTTTGCAGCAGAACCAACCGCCATCATTTCAATCGCACAACATGCAAGTCCAAATGTTGCTGGCCACAATGAGTTCTTGCGCATGTAACCGGCAAGTTTTTCAACAGTGGTTAGTAAAAAGCCACTCGGGATTTTCTCTTCAAGACCCATTGTTTAGTCCCATTCCAATCCGCCACGGCGCCACACATATGCGTAGGCAACAAAAACTGTTCCGATAAAAATTGCCATTTCCACTAAACCAAACAGGCCAAGGGCATCAAAGGAAACTGCCCATGGGTATAGGAAAACGATTTCAATATCAAAGATGATGAAAAGCATCGCAGTTAAGAAGTACTTGATGGGAAAACGTCCACCTTCAGCTGCCTGAGGTGATGGTTCAATTCCGCATTCGTAGGCATCTAACTTTGCTCGGTTATATCGAGCAGGGCCTGCGAGCGCGCCAGCAATGACCGAAAAGAGCGCGAAGCCAAAACCTATGGCGCCTATCACCAAAATCGGAACGTATGGATTGCCTGTGGACATCACGGTCGAAATCCTAAGGTCGAAAGGCCTATGCCAGTGACCGCTAGCCCTTAATCCCGCTGTGAACTGCAACAACCCCAAAAGTCAGGTTTTTCCAGGTGACCTGGCTCCAGCCAGCCTTTTCCATTCGGGCCGCTAAGCCTGCCTGATCGGGCCATGCCCTGATCGATTCGGCCAGATAGACATAGGCATCCGGGTTGGAAGCGGTCTTCTTGGCAATCGCCGGAAGTAGGCGCATCAAATACTCCGTATATATGGTGCGAAAGGGGCGCCAGGTTGGGTGACTGAATTCAACGACAACCATTCGTCCGCCTGGTTTGGTTACTCGGAGAGCCTCCGCAAGGGCCTTATCGACATCAACAGTGTTTCGGAGCCCGTAGGAGATAGTGACAACATCAAATCTCTCCGGCTCAAAGGGCAGATTTAAGGCATCAGCCTTGGAAAAGTTCAGGTAAGGGCGAGCCTTTCTACCTTGGGCCAGCATGCCCTCGCTGAAATCAGTGGCAAAAACTGTCGCTCCCGCCTTAAACAGGGGTTCAGATGAGGAACCAGGTCCTGCTGCCAGGTCCAAAATCACCATTCCAGGCTTAGGGGCGATGATCTTGGTTGCTGCCTTGCGCCAGGCCTTGGTGCGTCCCAAGCTCAAAAGGTCGTTGACCAGGTCATATCGCTTGGCGACCCCATCAAACATTGCCGCGACCTCATCGGGATCTTTGTTCAAATTCGCGCGGGACATAGGCATATTCTCCCTTGAAGTAGGCTCATCCACAACTTAGGTACATCGAAAGGTTCCCCATGTCGCTATCTGCTACCTCGCTTCGTTCTTCACTAATCCCCCGCTCAACAGCTCTTTCAAACGCTGTTCTGGTTGTCAGTGGAGTTCTTGGCTTAGCAGCATTGGCTCAGATTGCGATTCCAGTTCCGGGATCACCAGTTCCTGTTACAGGTCAAACGTTAGGTGTCTTAATTCTTGGAACTACCTACGGATCAACCTTGGGTGTCACAACTTTTGCAATGTATATCTTGGCAGGAATTGCAGGTGCACCCGTATTTGCAAATAGCGGCCACGGTTTAGAACGCATAGTTGGGGCAACAGGCGGTTACTTAATCGGCATGTTGGTTGCAACTTTTGTCTTAGGTCAGCTTGCACGTTTTCGCTTAGATCAAAAATTCGTAACAGCGCTTCCATCAATGCTAATCGGAACAGTTATTACTTTTTCATTTGGCCTTGTCTGGTTATACCAATACACAGGCCAGAGCTGGAGTTGGACAGTTAATGCAGGATTGACTCCATTTATTGTTGGAGAAGTTTTGAAGATTGCAATAGCTGGAACTTCACTGCCTGCTATTTGGCGAGTTGTTAATCGCAAAAACTCATAACAATGTCGCAACTCACTCCAATCACTACAACTCGCCTTGGCGAGCATTTGCCATTGCTGGAATTACTTCCAGATACAAATCCACTTGCATGGGTCCGAAGCGGTGATGGTTTGGTTGGTTGGGGAACTTATGCAACAACAACTGTTAGTGGTCCTCACAGATTTGCAGATGCCAGACACTGGTGGCAGAAGCAGTTAGAGAAGTTGGCGGTCACTAACACCGTTCATGGCAGCGGAACAGGCCCAATTCTCTTTACATCTTTTTCATTTTCTCCTGAAGATGTTTCAGTACTTGTGATTCCTCAGGTCGTTGTGGGCTCTAAAGGTGAAAAATCTTGGATTACGTGGATTGGTTCAGATCCTCAACCAGTTCTTAAGACCGCTCCTGATCATGTTTCTAACGAGGACATGACATGGGATGAGAAACCACAGTCCGATATCGATTGGAAAAACCGGGTAGCAACCGCCGTTACGCGCATTCAATCAGGAGATCTAGACAAGGTAGTTCTTGCACGAGATATCACCATTAAATCCAATAAAAGCATTGATCCGCGGGCTATCTTGAACAAATTGGCGGTGGAATATCCATCAACTTGGAAGTACTTAATTTCAGGATTAGTTGGCGCTACGCCCGAGCTGTTGCTTCGTTTGTCACGCGGAATGATTACCTCCCGAGTTTTGGCAGGAACTATTAGCAAGACTGGTGATGACGCAAAAGATTTAGCACTTGCCGCCTCTCTTGCACGTTCCTCAAAGGATCTTGCTGAACATGAATATGCCGTTCGATCTGTAGCCGATGCCATTGAGCCTTTTTGTTCATCAACAAATGTTCCAGAGTCCCCGTTTGTCTTGCACCTTGCAAATGTGATGCACCTTGCAACAGATGTGACCGGTGCATTGGTTGAAACACTTGCTCATACAGATGCATTCACAATTCTTGAACAATTACATCCAACAGCTGCTGTGTGTGGAACTCCTAGACCAATTGCTGCTTCTTTGATCTCTGAAATTGAAGGTATGTCTCGTGGTCGCTATGCAGGTCCAGTTGGTTGGATCGATGCAGCAGGTGATGGTGAACTTGGAATTGCCCTGCGATGCGGTCAAATAAATGGTGACACCATTCGGATTTTTGCTGGATGTGGAATTGTTGATGGATCAGATCCTGATATTGAATTAGCTGAAACGTATGCAAAGTTTTCACCTATGCGTAGTGCTCTTAAATAGAGGCTAGTGCCTCCACAATCTTCTTTAAATTATCTGCATTCGACTCACGATCAGGTACATCGCACACAACAACGCTGATTCCAGAGATTGGCGCTTTCATCTCTGCCTCTAACTCTTTGAGAGAACCAATTTGTTTGGCATCAACACCCATCGCTTGTGCAATCGCAGCTGGATTTAATCCATGCGGTGTTCCAAAAACAGTTTCAAAGCCCTCAACCCCCCGCTGCGGAAGTGTTGAAAAGATTCCACCACCATCATTGTTGATGACAATAAAGCGGCAGTTAATGGCTTCCTTATTAATCAGCCCTGTTAAATCATGCAAGAAAGAAAGGTCGCCAAGCACCGCAATTGTGGCGTTATGGCCGTAAGCAACACCTAGCGCCGTTGAAATGTTCCCATCAATGCCAGCTAATCCGCGATTGGCATATGTATGAACACCTGCGCGCGGATGAGCAAACCCTTCAAGATCTCTAATTGGCCGTGATGAGGATACAAACAACGCAGTGTCGTTAGGGATTGTTGCTGCGATTGTTCGTGCAATAACCGCTTCGTTCCATCCATCTAATGAGTTAATGAGCTTTTGTGCGCGCTCGGAAACTTTGTTCCACTTTGCAACCCACTCATCAGATTGAATGACACCTTGAAGATCAGGCAATTCTGTGAATTTACGATCAGCCTGGCGATCAGAATCCACGGTCGCAAGTCTTTGATCAACAATATATGTGATCGGGCTTGATTTAATGAATGCATTTATCGAGCGTGACAAAGTTGTGCGACCAATTACCAACACTGCTTGTGGAATCAACGTGCTGCGTATTTCTGGAGAGGCTAAAAAGATAGATGCGTGTGCAATCGCATCAGGGAAAGAAAGTGGATCTTCGGCGATTAACGGCCAACCTAATATTTTTGCAAACTTTGTTATTTCAGCAACGGTTAAACCACCACGATCATGCCCCACTACAACTACACCTCGTGCGCCAACCAAACGTAATGTGCCAGGCTTGGTTCGTGCAACAAACTCTTTTGGTGCACCATTGATCTGCGAGAGCCAATCAGAGGAATCGTCTGACAGTAGTGGTTCATCGAACTGAAGATTTAAGTGAATTGGCCCAGTTCGCAAACTATCAAGTGGCAACTCCATTGGATAAACAGGGCCATCAATATCTGCAAAGTACCGAACTGCTTTACCAAATATTCTCGCTTGCTCAGTTGTTTGGTTCGCACCTGTTTTACGTAACATGGCTGGGCGATCTGCGGTTAAAACCATCAGCGGTGCGTTGGTATGGCTCGCTTCAAGTACAGCTGGGTGGTAATTAGCAACAGCCGTTCCGCTAGTACACACAACCGGCACTGGACGGCCTGTTGATTTGATAATTCCTAGAGCAAAATATGCTGCTGTTCGCTCATCTATGCGCACGTGGATCTTTATCAATCCCTCTTGTGATGCCTCAAAAAATGCTAAAGACAATGGCGCGTTTCTAGATCCTGGTGAAATAACAACATCGGTAATTCCGGCTTCAATTATTTGTCGGACGATTACTCGTGCAAGTGAGGTGGAGTTATTCACTTCAATAGCTCCGCACTTCTCATGATGCGATTCTTCCACCATTCAAAGCGATCTGCAGTCACATCTAAGCCGTCTAGGTGAGGAACAACATCACTAATGTGGATTTTTCCATCAACTATTGGCAATTCAGCAACATTTTTTGCCAGAAGTGAGCCTGTGCCGAGTCCACAATCAAATGTCATATCCTCAAATGATGCCGCCAAGATAAGTCCATAATTGATACCGACTGCACTTTCTAAAGCACTTGAAACTACGACAGGCAACTTGTGGTGTTCTGCCAGACGATGAGCACGAGTGATCCCGCCAAGTGGCTGTACTTTCAGCATTAAATAATCAATCGCACCAGCTAGATCAACTGCGAATGGATCTTTAGCTTTGCGCAGGACCTCATCACCAACTATTTTGACATCAATCCGTTTCTTTAGTTCTCTTAACTCTTCAAGAGTGGCACATGGTTGCTCGATATATTCAATCTCTCCTACTAATTGCAATAATGAGACAGCTTGATCAACACTTAACAATCCATTCGCATCAATGCGTATTTTTGCTCCTGGACGTAATGATCTAATTGTGTTGATTCTTGCAATATCTTCGTGGGCGTTACTACCCACCTTTACTTTAAATGTGGTTGCACCGGGGTATGAATTAACAATCTTTTCAAGTTCAACCTCATCGTTGAGGGCTGGAATCGTTCCATTAACAGCAACTTCAGTGCGATATAGCTTTGGTTTTGGCGTGGTTGCCGCTTCGATTGCACAGGCTAACCATGGCGCTGATTCAGCATCGTCATACTCAAGAAAGGGCGAAAACTCTCCCCAACCATATTCGCCTTGAATTAGAGCAACTTCACGAACAGTAACGCCACGAAAATTTGTTGTCGTTGGCAGCGCTACTACACGCAAACTCTCTAGAAGCAATTGATCCATAGGTTAGGGGCGCTTTGGAAACTTTCCAAAATCAGGGGCGCGCTTTTCTTTGTATGCGTCGCGACCTTCTTGGCCCTCTTCTGTCATATAGAACAACAAGGTTGCATCGCCTGCAAGTTGTTGCACGCCTGCAAGTCCATCTGTTGCTGCATTTAAACTTGCCTTAAGCAAACGCAGGGCCATTGGTGAATTGCGAAGCATCTCGCGACACCATGAAACAGTTTCAGCTTCTAGTTCAGCAATCGGTACGACTGTATTTACCAGTCCCATGTTCAATGCTTCTTGCGCATTGTATTCACGAGTCATAAACCAAATCTCACGAGCCTTCTTTTGACCAACATGTGCTGCTAATAATCCAGCGCCATATCCGCCATCAAAAGATCCAACCATTGGTCCGGTCTGACCAAACTTTGCATTATCTGCCGCAATAGTTAAATCACAGACAACATGTAATACGTGACCGCCACCGATAGCCCAACCAGCAACCATTGCAACAATTGGTTTTGGTGTGCGACGTATTTGCACCTGAAGATCTAAAACATTCAGGCGACCGATTCCTTTTTTAGCTAACTTGTCATCGCCTAGATAGCCATCATCACCGCGAACGCTTATGTCTCCACCAGAGCAAAAGGCTTCAGTACCTTCGCCGGTAAAGATGATCACTCCGACTTCTTCGTTATCACGCGCTAAGTCAAATGCTTCGATTAATTCAATTATTGTTTGAGGGCGAAAAGCATTGCGAACCTGCGGACGGTTAATCGTAATCTTGGCGATGCCATCACCCATTTGGTATTTGATATCTACGAACTCTTCTCCGCCGGGTGCGGTGACCCATTGTGGAATCTCTCGGCTACCAAATTCGCGCTTGATCGGCTTGCTCACATTTCCTCCATCGTCGTTGCTAGCGATAGCCTACGGTGGCAATGGATACCTCGTCACAACGAAAAATTCTCCGGGTCAGCCCTGCATGCGAAATCTCCCAACTAGCGAGAGAAATCACAGCGGCCCTCGTGGGTGATGGCCCGACCCTTGGTTTCGGAGAGATCTCATCAGAATACGCTCCAAGCCATGCCGCCGTTGCGATCGGCACATCAGGAACAACCGGCGTATCCAAAGAAGTTTTACTAACGTCAACTGCATTGATTTCATCTGCGCGAGCTTCTAATAAATTTATAGGCGCACAGCCTGGGCAAACGTGGTCGCTTTTACTTCCGCTAACTCACGTTGCAGCAGTTAATGTCATCGTGCGTTCGATGGAACTTGGAACAACTCCTATTGATCTGCGTGATTTTGATGGCGAGTATCCAAGAGCGGACTACACCGCGATTGTTCCAACACAATTATTTCGGGCATTAAATGGTGACCAACGTTTACTCAACCATCTTCAATCAGCTAAGGCAGTTTTAGTTGGTGGTGCCGCTCTATCTCAATCATTGCGCAACCAAGCCGAGTTAGCTGGAATCAAAGTGATTACAACATACGGAATGACCGAAACCTGTGGGGGCTGTGTTTACGATGGCACAGCACTTGATGGTGTCGAGATTGAAATCCGAAATGGAAGAATTTGTATCAAGGGTCCAGTATTGGCAGCCTCTCTTGAACTTAACGATGGCTGGTATGAAACAAATGATTTAGGTGAATACGACAATGATCGCCTGGTTGTGATTGGAAGATCTGACGACATCATTATTTCTGGTGGCGAAAATCTCTCACTAAACGCTGTAGAAGATTCGCTGGGCATTGCATTTCCGAATACTCAATTCGCAGCCTTTGCCATTGCAGATCCGCAGTGGGGACAGAGTTTGCAACTTGCCGTTGTTGGCACAATTAGCGAGGATCAAATCACAGCACATCTTGAAAAGAATCTTGGAGCTTTTGCAAAACCAAAAGGCATTCATCACATGAGCTCGTTACCATTGCTGGGTATTGGCAAGATCGATCGAATGAGTTTGGCGAAAGGTATTGCACATGAATAAATGGATACTGGGTGCACGCCCCCGAACTCTGCCGGCTGCTATTGCACCGGTAGTAGTTGCTTCAGCATTAGCAGGATCAGATTTCAACTGGTTTCGTGCTGCTTTAGCGCTCAAGGTAGGGGTCTGGCTGCAGATCGGCGTTAACTACGCCAATGATTACAGTGATGGCGTTAAAGGAACAGATGAGAACAGAATTGGCCCTACTCGGTTAGTTGCAAGTGGATTGGCTTCGGCTAGAGCCGTTAAGAACGCTGCATTTATTTCTTTTGGGATTGCAAGTATTGCGGGTCTTTGGCTATCCCTACTGACATCACCGCTGCTTATTCTGATTGGGATTCTGGCAATTGCTGCAGCGTGGGGATATACCGGCGGAAAGAATCCTTACGGCTATAGCGGCCTAGGTGAAGTTTCAGTTTTCACCTTCTTTGGATTAGTTGCGACTATGGGCACGTACTACGTTCAAACCGAAAGCCTCACTGTGCTCAGTTTCATTGTGGCTATTCCAATGGGTGCATTTGCATGTGCAATCTTGGAGGTCAACAACATTCGTGATCGAGCTCAAGATGAATTAGTTGGAAAGCGAACCTTGGCCGTGCGACTTGGCGATAGAAAGGCCCGTTTCTTATTTGTATCGCTCTTGGTACTAGCTCATATGGCAGCGGTTGCCACCTTGAATCCAACCGCAATGCTCACTCTGCTAGTTGCGCCTATGAGTTTCTCAATTTCAAAGTTAGTTCTCAGCGGCGCTTCTGGAAAAGAGTTGATTCCTGCTCTAGGCCGAACTGGCAAGCTTCAACTTATCTTTGCAATACTTTTTGCACTCGCCTTAGCGATACAATAAAACCATGTCACGGGTACTTCCACTCATATTGGTCTTTGGACTAACAATTTATGCATTGATTGATTGTGCCCGAACTGATGAATCCCAGATTAAAACTCTTCCAAAGTGGGGCTGGCTACTTCTCATAATTATTCTTGGACCACAGGCACTTGCAATCGGTCCAGTTGCATATTTGATCGCTGGAAGAAATAAGCCAAAGGGACGCAAGGCTCCTAAGCGACGTATTTTGCCGCCCGATGATGATCCAGATTTCTTAGGAAAGCTTTAAAGACCTGAGTAGGTGTGCTTTCCGGTTCCCCAAATATTGACGTAGACGTAGTTAAACAAGAATGTGGATCCTGCAAATAAACACAGCCATGCAGCTCTGCGTCCACGCCAACCAATAGTTACGCGCGCATGTAAGTAAGCCGCATATGCAACCCATGTAATAAATGCCCATGTCTCTTTTGGATCCCAACCCCAGTAACGACCCCAAGCACTTTCAGCCCAGATCGCTCCGGCGATAACTGAAAAAGTCCACAATGGAAATACAAATGCAACCAATCGATAGGAGAGTTGATCCAGAACTTCTAAAGAAGGAAGTCGCTTAGCCCAGGCTGTTCGCTCCCCCTTTGATTCCATTTTGTCTAAATACAAATAAGCCGCTGCAATTACATTTGCTAACAAGAACACGCCACCTGAAATGATTGCAGTGGACACGTGAATAACTAACCATGGGGACTTAAGTGCCGGAACTAATGGTGCACTTGGCACATATAAAACCGTGACAGCAGTTCCGAGAGTTAGTAATACTGAGATTGAAACGAGTAAACCTAACCACCTAAGATCATATTTGCGCAGCGCTCCTAGATACGCGCCGGTAAATGCAAGTGCACCTGTAATTGAAAATTCATACATGTTTCCCCATGGAACACGACCTGCTGAGATGCCACGAGTAATTACTCCTGCGAACAAAAGAATGAATCCCAAAATCATCATTGCAGTTGCAATTCGCGCAACCTTTTCTGTGCGCTTGTAATCTAATGTCTTTGTTGTGTCATTAGGAACTTTTACCGCCCAGGCTGTCTCTATTGCATGAGCTAAAAATGCCAAGGTATACACAGCCATTGCAGAGTAAATTAGATAGTTTGAGGCAAAAGCCCACGAACGTGACATCTATTTATCTCCCTCTAACATCCGAACGAACTGTTCCAATTCCACATCTAGCCCTGGAGCGCTATTTTTAGCTAATCCAGCAACCTCCACCTGTGATCCAACTCGAATCCAAATACGTCGTCTGCGAGTAAATAGTGAAGCGAGTAACCCAAGGATGGCAACAATACCGCCTAGCAATGCGAACTTCTTTCCGGGATCTGCTACGAAATTAAGATTGACCCACTGGATATAACCTTCAAAAGTAATTGATCCACCTGGATACTCAAAGACTTCTCCTGGCTTTAACGACTTAAGACCGACCTGCAGCATCTTTGAGGTATCTATTCTGTACACAGATTGGGGAACGCCAGAATCCAATCCAAGATCACCCGCCCACGCTGCTAATAACAAACGTGGATCAAGTGCTTTAGGGAAAGCACTTAGTGCGCCCCCGCCATTAGCATCCCGAACATATGTAGGAACAAAAGATCCAACAAAACCAATCTGTGGCTCTGCATCTGGAACTTTTATTGCCCCAATTGATCGAAGATTTGCATCCTGTGGCAAGAAAGGAACCGGGCCTTGGAATGCGACATTACCTTTAGAATCCTTAACGGTCACAACAGGTGAGTAACCGTTAGCTTGCAAGTAAATACGAGTACTTCCGATTGTTAATGGACTATTTACCTTAATGATTTTCTTTTCAACTACGGTTGATTTATCACCCAGCAATGAAACATTGAGTGTGTAATCTTCTGGCGCACTTGTTTCAAGGTTGTACTGTGCATCAAATTTATCTGCAGTCAGCATAAATGCAGGTAGGTTTGCATCTCTATATAACTTTCCGTAAGTCAATGTGTCATAACTTGTCGGTGTATTAACAAATCTCTCGCCAACATTAATGATTGCTTCACCGCGCATGCCAAATAGTGAACTAAAGCTGATTCCCAATAGAACAAGTATTAATGCTAAGTGGAAAAAGAGATTCCCAGTCTCGCGTGTAAAACCCTTTTCAGCAGATATTGCTCCATCTTTTTCTAAGGTTCTAAAACGCTTTGACTTAAACCATGCACGTGCAGCATCTAACTCAGTTCCATTGGCAGCCCATGTTGAATGATGTTCCATCCGTGAGAGGTTCTTAGGTGTTGCAGGTGGAAAAGCGCGTGCAGCATGGAAATGCTCAATTGTTCGAGGCAATACGCAGCCAATTAAAGATATAAATAGCAAGATGTAAATAGCGCTAAACCAAGGTGATCCATAAACATCAAATAGATAGAAACGATCCATCCAGCGTGCAAGCTCTGGTGAATCCTTAAAGTATTGGCCCACCTGGATTGGATTTTGGGTGCGCTGTGGAACCAATGAACCAGGAATAGAGGCAACGCCGAGCATCAAAAGCAGAATGAGTGCGGTGCGCATGCTGGTTAGCTGGCGCCAGGCATAACGCAAAACTCCAACGCTATCTAGCTCCGGTAGCTCAGTTTGTTGACTCATTAAATCACCGGTATGAAATCAGAAATGAGTGAGCGCATTGAATTCAATATCTGACTCCAGAAGCCAAGCACCTGAAGAACTCCAATTGCAATTAAGAAGATTCCACCGACTTTTGAAATCAGATCACCTCGGCGGTAAATAATCGAACGAAGTTTTGCAGATTTGTCTAACGATAAGCCGGAAAGAATAAACGGCAGACCTAAACCTAAGCAGTAACCGAAGGAGAGAACCGCTCCACGCACTGCACTTGATTCTTGAAATGCCAACGTTTGCACCGCAGCTAATGCTGGCCCGATACATGGTGTCCAACCAATTCCAAAGAGCACGCCAAGTAGGGGCGCACCAAGCAACCCACCAGTTGTCCGCATCTTTGGTCTAATTGTTGGAGAAAACGGAAAACGCCCATAGAAAATGAAACCCAAGAAAATAGTTATAACGCCAAGAATTCTAGAGATGATCTCTTCGTTGGCAGATAACGTATTTCCTAATCCCCCAAATAGTGCGCCATAAGAGACAAATACTGCGCTAAACCCCATTACAAATAGAAAGGACCCCAGCAATACCTTTCCACGGCTAACTGAAAACCCTGCAGCAAATGAAAGATAGCCAGGCACTAGCGGTAAAACACATGGTGATAAGAAAGAAATTACACCGGCAATAAATGCAAAAGGAAATGCTGCTACCAGAACACCTGAAAAAATCTGCTCTACAAAGAACTCTTTCATTCTGCGCTCACTTTTTCAATCAGCTCCGTGAGAGAAGCCACGGTGATGACACCTGAAATACGCGCTGCCACCCGCCCATTCTTATCCAGAATTACCGTTGATGGAATGGCATTTGCAGGTAACGAGCCTTTAAATCCAATCAAAATAGAATCATCAATAATCGTTGGGTATGGGACCTTAAATCTACGTTCAAAAGCTTCTGCATTTGCAGGATTATCGCGAGTCAAGATTCCGATAAAGGCAACATCTGTATATTTGTTAGCTAATGAAACAAGTATCGGTGCTTCAGCCCGACACGGTGAACACCATGATGCCCACACATTTACGACGGCAACCTTGTCTTTTGTGTATGTGTAGTTGGTTCCGGACAAAGTCAAACCTGTAATTGCTGGAGCAATTTTTCTATCCTGAATCTTTATAAATGTTGTTGACCCATCACCAGAGACAAAACTTTCTTCAGCTGAAGAAGTTCCTCCCCCGCCACACCCGGTAAGTGCAATTGCTAATGCAATAAGGAGTGCGAATTTCTTCATTACTTTTTCTCAGGCAATAGATGACGAGCAGGCTCTGAATACGTGAGCCCTGAAATAAATCCTTCGTCATCGAAGTGAACGCTGGTAACAGATGCAAGTGTGCACTCACGTTTGCGTGGATCATGCAAGAGGCGACGATTTTCAATAGCACTGCGCAAAATCCAGATTGGTAATTGATGCGACACGCAAATTGCATCTTTGCCATTAGCCGCATCTCTAGCTGCGAAGATCGCTGCAAGCATGCGATTAATTTGCTCGTCATATGGCTCGCCCCATGATGGCTTCCATGGATTCCATAAGTGTTTCCAAGCAGCAGGATGACGCAATACCCCATCGCCAACGCCAAATGGTTTTCCTTCAAAAATGTTTGCAGCCTCTATCAAGCGTTCATCAGTTGTTATAGAAATATTGTGAGCTGCGGCAATCGGGGCAGCGGTTTCTTGTGCACGTTGTAAGGGTGATACGTGAAGTGCTCCTAAATCAAGAGCCTTAGACCACTCACCAAGTGTGCGTGCCATCTCTTGTCCACGATCAGACAAATACCAACCAGGTTGGCGCCCGTACAAAATCTTCTCAGGATTATGGACTTCTCCGTGGCGGACCACGTGCACTGTTGAACTCATTGGGAAAGCATAAAGCGTCCCGAAACCCCGTCTATCTGTAAGGTAGTGACATGGCACTCACGGGCAAAAGAGCTGCCTTCTTTGATGTCGATAACACGCTTATCCGTGGCTCAACCATTTATTTCTTGGGCCGCGGCATGTATCAGCGTGGTTACTTCACCAAGAAGGACATTTCGCGTTTCGTTTTGGCCAACCTGAGATTTCGCTTAACAGGAAAAGAAAACAAAGATGAAATCCAACGTTTTCAGGATGCTGCTACAGATTTTATTGGTGGACATAACGTCAAAGATATCGAAGCAATTGCGCAACAAATTTATGATGAGTTTGTCTCTCCTGCAATGTGGCAAGGAACGATTGATATCGCGCAATCACATATCGCAAATGGAGTTGAAGTTTATTTAGTCACCGCCGCTCCAGAAGATATGGCTACGTTAATTGCTAAAAGATTGGGCTTGACTGGCGCACTTGGAAGCCGTGCAGAAATTAAAGATGGTCTTTACACAGGAAAAATGAATGGCGCTCTATTGCATGGAAAAGAAAAAGCGGTAGCGGTTCGCAAGTTAGCAGAGGAAAAAGGCTTCGATCTAGAAAACTGTTTTGCTTACTCAGATAGCAACAATGATCTGCCACTGCTGCAATGTGTCGGCCATCCATCAGCAATCAATCCAGATGCTCTCTTAGGTTTGCGAGCAATGGCTGAGGGCTGGCCAATTCATGATTTTCGTCGCGCACGGTTTATTGGCCGCGCTATCTCCCCAATCGTGGTTCGACTCGCTGCGCTTGGAACCTGGTTGACCCCACGCAAACGTTAAGGGCAATTAACAAGAACATCAGATATGCCAGTAATGTAGGCAAGTTATGGAAATGCGCTCCTTCTCTGACTACCTACGTAGTGTTGATGACGCTGCCCTTTTAAATTTATTTACAGCTCGTCCAGATCTTGTGACACCTGTGCCACCAGATATCGCCTCTCTTGCAGTGCGCGCTTGTTCTGCGCCAAGTTTGGCAAGAGCCATCGATTCACTCAATCAATGGCAGTTCCAAGTCTTAGAAGCGGCAGCATCTTTGAATGAACCATTCTTAGAAAAAAGCGTTGTCTCCCTTACAGATAAAGAGGCAAAGAGCGCTCTAGAACATCTTGTAACAGTCGGGCTTGTCTACCCTTCAGAAGATGGCATGCGCTTACCAACACAGTTACGCGATGTAATTGGAACAGAGCCTGCAGGTTTAGGACCGGCTTCAATGGCAAAGCTAAAGCTCAGTGAATTAGAGAGCGCACCAGCAGATGCCAAGAAAGTTTTGGAGCGATTGGTGTGGGGTCCTCCGCGCGGAAGTGTTGGAGATATAAAGAACCCTGGACCTGGCGTGACGTGGTTACTTGAGAAGAAATTCTTGGTACCACTTGATCAACGAACAGTTATCTTGCCTCGTGAAGTAGCAATTGCATTGCGCGGTGGAAAAATTCACAAAGAGCGATTTATTAAACAACCAGTACTGAGTGGCTCTAAGCGAGATGAGCGCCAAGTTAATCTTGCGGCAATCGCGAATGTTTCAACAGTCCTGCGTTGGGTCGAAGAGTTACTAAATTTCTGGGCTGATGAACCAGCAGATGCCTTACGTGCAGGTGGCTTAGGAGTTCGTGATCTAAAGATTATTTCAACGCATCTGGGTGTTGATGAATCCTGCACAGCATTTGTGGCTGAATTGGCATACCTTGCATCATTAATTAGTTTTGACGCCGATGATCGGATTTTGCCAAGTAACAAGTTTGATATTTGGTTAATGCAAACTCCTGCAGACCGCTGGCAGATGTTGGCATCCCAGTGGCTGATCACATCGCGTGTCAGCGGATTAGTTGGTCGAGTAGAAGCTAAAAATGTTGCAGCACTTGGCCCTGAGCTGGATCGGGTAAATGCTGCACGAGTACGCGCTTTAACCCTTGATCTACTGCGCGAAAACCACGGTATTGCTCCTGAATGGAACAGCTTTAAAGAAGTTTTGTCATGGCGCGCCCCTGTCCGTCGTAACTCGTCTCTGCAAGATGAGCTCGCCGAATGGACCCTTCGTGAGGCTGAATGGCTAGGAATTACAGGCCAGGGTGCACTATCCAAATTCGGTGCTCAATTTCTTGATGGTGACGATTTAAGTTCGATTAATGAAGATCTGCCAAAGACGGTTGATCACATCTTGATTCAAAGTGATAACACCGCTATTGCACCAGGACCTCTTGAGCATGAGATTTCTCAAGCACTTGCAATGATGGCCGAGATTGAAAGCCGCGGTGGTGCAACTGTTTACAGATTCACGGAAAGCACAATTAGGCGCGCCTTAGATCACGGTAAGACGGGCGATGAAATAAAGACATTTTTAATCAAGACTTCAAAGACCCCAATGCCACAGCCACTTGAATATTTAATTGCAGATGTTGCAAAGAAGCATGGAAAGTTGCGCGTTGGAAACACATCCTCATTTATCAGATGTGAAGATACAGCTCTCATCTCACAAATAATGAATGACAAGAAGCTTGAAATTTTGGCTCTTCGACGCATCGCACCTGAAGTTGTTATCTGCGACATGGATGCAACAGATGCCATGCGAGTGCTTCGTGAATGTGGATATTTGCCTGCAGGTGAATCAGCAAATGGAATGATTCTGACAGGACCAAAAACTAATCGTGCATTAACAAAGCCACGTCCTCCGCGTGTTATTGGTGAGGTTGAAATTCCAGATATCGAGAGTTTAAAGACAGCTATTCGCGCATTACGCACCGGAGAAAAATCTACCTACCGTCAAACACGTTTACGTCAGGTAGCAAGTGAGGCTTTAGGTCAGCTTCCACGCACAACTGCAAATGAAACAATGGAAATTCTCAATCAATTCATTATCGATGAGAAAACCCTTTCAATTGGATATGCCGATAACAATGGCGGAGTAACACATCGAATTATTGACCCGATTCGCATAAGCGCTGGTGCCTTAGTCGCGCGCGATCATGCAACGGGTGAGGTCCAATCCTTCAGAATTCCACGCATCACTGGCGTCGCACCGCTATAGACTTATCCCATGTTGGCAGCCCTTGAAGCATTAGTTAAGTTGGAATCACCATCTGATGATCTAGATGCCTGCCGTGATGTTGTTCATTTAGCAAGTGACATAGCAACCAGAATTTTAGGAACGCCGGCAGAAATTCGAGAAGTAAATGGTCGTCCAGTTTTCTGGTGGGGTGCACCTAACCCTGATGTGATTGTTCTTGCTCATCTAGATACTGTTTGGCCAAAAGGATCTTTTCAACCTTTGTGGAGCGTTGAAGGCACAGCTGCTCGTGGTCCAGGAATTTTTGATATGAAGGCAGGATTTGTTCAGGCCCTCTATGCCATGAAGGGAATTACAGGAAGTGCGGCTTTAATTGCAACTACTGATGAAGAAACAGGAAGTGCAACAAGTAAAGAGTTCATTAAAGAAATTTCTGCGAAAGCAAAAGCTGTTCTAGTTCTTGAGGCGACTCTTGATGGCAAGGTCAAGACTGGGCGCAAGGGCACCGCGATGTATCAAGTGAAAATTCATGGCAAGGCATCACACGCTGGATTAGAACCAGAAAAAGGTATCAACGCAACAACTGAAATTGCTCATGCTGTTTTGGCAATTACTGCGATGGAAAATCCAGAACATGGAACAACCGTTGTCCCAACAACACTGCATTCTGGTAACACAACAAATACTGTTCCAGACTTAGCGATTTTAGATATTGATATCCGTTCATACTCAATGGATGATCTCAAGCGAGTCGATGCTGCAATTAAGGGATTAAAACCTGTCAATGCTGCTGCTCGCTATGAAGTTACTGGCGGATTTAATCGTCCTCCTTTAGAGACAACCTCAACAATGGCCTTGTATGAGCGAGCAGAGAGAGTTGCTAAAGAACTTGGCATGCCACCACTTGGCCATGCATCTGTTGGCGGAGCAAGTGATGGCAACTTTGCCGCAGCTGCAGGTGCGCAAGTTCTAGATGGACTTGGAGCAGTTGGCGATGGAGCTCACGCAGCCCATGAATGGGTAGACATCACTACCCTTGAAGATCGCAGCAAGCTATTACACGCGCTAATAAAGGATTTACTTAATGACTGATGGTCCACTGATTGTTCAGAGCGACAAAACGCTACTGCTCGATATTGACCATCCAATGTCTACTGAATGTAGACGAGCAATTGCGCCATTTGCTGAATTAGAGCGATCCCCAGAACATATTCATACCTATCGTTTAACACCGCTTGGATTATGGAATGCACGGGCTGCAGGACATGATGCTGAACAAGTAATCGATACATTAATTAAATACTCTCGATACGCGGTTCCTCATTCAATTCTTATCGATGTTGCCGAAACAATGTCACGCTATGGCCGCTTGCGTCTTGAGATGGATCCTGTGCATGGCCTCATTCTTATTACAACTGACACTGCAGTCCTTGAAGAGGTAATTAGAGCTAAGAAAATTGCCCCACTACTTGGTGCTCGAATTGATCCTGAAACAATCGCAGTGCTTCCAAGCCAGCGTGGACAAATTAAACAATCTCTATTGCGTCTTGGCTGGCCAGCTGAAGATTTCGCAGGCTATGTTGATGGCCAAGCACATGATATTTCTTTGGTGCAGAAGGATTGGAAAATCCGTCCCTACCAAGAGCTTGCAGCTGAAGGTTTTTGGCATGGCGGTTCAGGTGTTGTAGTTCTTCCCTGCGGTGCAGGTAAAACTATTGTTGGTGCAGCGGCAATGGCACATGCAAAGGCAACCACATTAATTTTGGTAACAAACACAATTGCTGCGCGTCAGTGGCGTGAAGAACTACTAAAGCGGACAACTCTTAATGAGGACGAGATAGGTGAGTACTCAGGGGCTAAAAAAGAGATTCGCCCAGTAACTATTGCTACCTACCAAGTTATGACCAAGAAAAAGAATGGTGTTTACGCCCACTTGGATCTCTTTGATTCATATGACTGGGGCCTGATTATTTATGATGAAGTGCACTTACTGCCTGCGCCAATCTTTCGCTTTACCGCTAACATCCAATCACGGCGCCGCTTAGGACTAACGGCAACTTTGGTTCGCGAAGATGGCATGGAAGGTGAAGTTTTCTCACTCATCGGACCTAAGCGTTTTGATGTGCCATGGAAAGAGATTGAGGCCCAGGGTTACATTGCACCAGCTGAATGTATTGAAGTGCGCGTTAATCTGACTGAAGCTGAACGCTTGGCCTATGCAACTGCTGAACCAGAAAATCGATATCGCACCTGTGCAACGACTCGCACCAAGCGAGAGGTCGTTCAAGCATTGGTAGAAAAGCATGCAGATGATCAGGTTTTAGTCATTGGCCAATACATCGATCAGCTTGATGAGTTATCGGAAGTCTTAGGTGCTCCCTTAATCAAGGGCGAGACTCCTATTAAGGAACGAGAAGTTTTATTCAATAAGTTTAGAACTGGCGAAATAAAGTGTTTAGTGGTTTCAAAGGTTGCTAACTTTTCAATTGATCTACCCGACGCAACAATTGCAATTCAGGTGTCGGGTGCGTTTGGGAGCCGTCAAGAGGAAGCCCAGCGATTAGGTCGAATCTTGAGACCAAAATCTGATGGCCGCGGTGCAAAGTTTTATTCAGTAATTTCTCGTGACACTATCGATCAGGATTTTGCTCAGAACCGTCAACGCTTTTTGGCTGAACAAGGTTATTCATACAAAATTATTGATGCTGACGATGTTTTTCAAGGGAAGATCTAAACCGTTCTGGATCTACGCGCCAAAAATCATGGTGTGTTCCATCGATCTGTGTAACAGGAATTTTCTCGCCATAGAGTTTTTCTAACTCTT
This sequence comes from Candidatus Planktophila sp., assembly GCA_044354355.1. Classification (GTDB taxonomy): domain Bacteria; phylum Actinomycetota; class Actinomycetes; order Nanopelagicales; family Nanopelagicaceae; genus Planktophila. The sequence continues at coordinate 20,156 of JBILAD010000012.1, forward strand.
CATTTCCGTCAATCAGAATTTCTTCGATTTCAAACGCGAGCTCTTCCTGCATTGATTGAAGAAGCGATAAGGCTTCCTCGCAGAGATGGCAACCAGTTCGCCCATAAATTGTTATGAGTGTCATGTAACCACCCCTTCTGACCTGACAATTGACTTAGAACATTGATATTTCCTACCCCTGACCTTAAACCACGCGCG
>JBILAD010000013.1:0-19911 GCA_044354355.1 Candidatus Planktophila sp.
TGTTCGTAGTGCACGCATCTCTGATATTGAAATACTGTCGCAATTTGGTCGTGTTGCCTTTGCCTATAGCGGAGCGCAAAGCAAATTACTGCCAGTTATTGCAGCAGCTAATCTTCAGGACCTTGGCGCGCAAAGACAGAGTCCAACTATTTACACAACTGATCCAGAACGCATACAACCGTATGCAATGGTTTTGCGTGCTGATCTCTTAATGCAACTAATTCACGAAAAAGGCTTTGTTATTGATTCAGCAAAAAGCATCGGTTTTACTTTTGGTTCGCTACCTGAAGGAGGGGCCGTAACTGAAAAAGTTGTCATGAATTGGCCAGCTGCCACCTATTCAGCAACATGGTCAGAAGAGGATGGAAGATGGTTGCTCTCGCACAACAACGCAGTTAACTATGCAGACTCAGGTCTGGTGCTCGGGCCTTCGACTCTCATTATTCAAATGGTTTCTATTACTCCTTCGGAGTACAAGGATAAAGTTGGGGGAGTAACGCCCTTTTCCCAAACTGTTGGTAGCGGCAAGGCTTATGTCCTTCGAGATGGTCAGCGTTTTACAACAACATGGACTAGGCCATCTGCTGAGGCTGGCACTACCTTCACGTTTGCCGATGGCACGATCATGAACTTCGATCCAGGTCAGATCTGGATTGCACTGACCGATCGTGAGCCTGTTTTCACCTCGCCACCCGTGGCAAAGACAAAGTAGTATTGCGTCCTATCTTTCGATCGAAGCGGAGTAAGAAGACATGACTGAAGTAACTGGCACGGCTCGCGTTAAGCGCGGAATGGCTGAAATGCTTAAGGGTGGCGTCATCATGGATGTCGTTAACGCCGAACAAGCAAAGATTGCCGAAGATGCTGGCGCTGTTGCAGTCATGGCACTTGAGCGCGTACCGGCTGATATTCGCGCACAAGGTGGCGTTGCTCGTATGTCTGATCCAGACATGATTGAAAAGATTCAAGCTGCTGTTTCAATTCCTGTTATGGCAAAGGCGCGCATTGGCCATTTTGTCGAAGCACGCGTGTTGGAATCACTCGGTGTCGATTACATCGATGAGTCAGAGGTTTTAACTCCTGCAGATTATGAAAACCATATTGATAAGTGGGATTTCAAGGTTCCTTTCGTGTGTGGTGCTACAAATCTTGGAGAAGCACTGCGTCGCATCAATGAAGGTGCTGCGATGATCCGCTCAAAGGGTGAAGCAGGCACTGGCGATGTTTCAAATGCAATGCAACACATGCGCAAGATTGGCGGAGAAATTCGTCGCCTATCTTCAATGCGTGAAGATGAGTTATATGTGGCAGCTAAGGAAATGCAAGCGCCATATGCATTAGTCAAAGAGGTTGCTGAAACTGGGAAGCTTCCAGTTGTTCTCTTTACTGCTGGAGGTATTGCAACACCAGCAGATGCAGCCTTGATGAAGAGCATGGGCGCAGATGGCGTTTTCATTGGTTCAGGAATTTTCAAATCTGGGAATCCAGCTCAACGCGCAGCAGCTTGCGTTAAGGCAACAACATTTTGGGATGACCCAAAGGTGATTGCAGATGCATCACGCGGCCTTGGTGAAGCAATGGTTGGAATTAACGTTGCAGACCTTCCAGCACCGCACCGTCTTGCTGAACGCGGTTGGTAATCTTTTAAAGCATGAAGGTAGGAGTTCTAGCTCTACAAGGTGATGTTCGTGAACACATAAGTTCACTGATTGCTTGTGGGGTGGATCCAATAGCTGTTAGACGTTCTTCCGAAATAGATCAGATAGACGCTTTAGTTTTGCCTGGCGGGGAATCAACAACGATTGCTCAGTTATCTGAAGTGTTCGGAATATATGAACAGCTGAAGAACCGAATTGCACAGGGCATGCCTGTCTATGGTTCGTGTGCGGGAATGATTCTTTTAGCTAATGAAATCTTGGATGCAAAGCAAGGGCAAAAAAGTTTTGGTGGACTAAACATCACTGTGCGCAGAAATGCTTTTGGTCGCCAAGTTGATTCTTTTGAATCTGATATTGAATTTGCAGATGGCTCTACAGATTTGATCCGTGCTGTATTTATCCGTGCGCCATGGGTTGAAAAAGTTGGGGAGGGTGTTCAGATACTGGCATCTGTTGATAAGCACCCCGTGGCCGTGCGCTCACACACTTTGCTTGCAACCTCTTTTCACCCTGAACTAACGGGGGACCATCGAATTCACCGCTACTTTATTGAGGAAGTGGCACGGCCTGCATTAGAGAAGGTAAAGTAGCGCCATCGTTTAACTGAACCAGTATGTAGGGTAGATAGAGGTGTTCCAATGTCCGGCCATTCCAAATGGGCGACGACCAAGCACAAGAAGGCGATTATCGATAGTCGTCGTGCAAAGGTGTTTGCAAAGCAAATCCGTGCAATTGAAGTTGCGGCCCGTAACGGTGGCGCAGACATGGATGGCAATCCAACTCTTTTTGATGCAGTTGCAAAAGCTAAAAAGTCTTCGATGCCGGCAGACAATATTGATCGTGCGATAAAGCGTGGTGCTGGTCTTGAAGCAGGCGCTAAAGACTGGATCACAATCATGTATGAGGGTTATGGTCCAAATGGTGTGGCAATCATGATTGAGTGTTTATCTGATAACCGAAATCGTTCTGCATCTGAAGTGAAAGTTGCTGTAACGCGCAACGGTGGCTCAATGGCAGATCTTGGTTCTGTTTCCTATCTTTTCAATCGCAAAGGTGTCGTGATCGTCAAGAAGGATGGAGCTTTGACCGAGGATTCAGTTCTTGAGGCTGTACTTGAAGCTGGCGCAGAGGAAGTAAATGACTTGGGTGAAGCCTTTGAGATTGTGAGCGAACCGGTGGATCTTGTTCCGGTGCGTACTGCGCTACAAAATGCAGGCATTGATTACGAATCAGCCGATTCCTCATTCCTTCCCTCTATGTCTATCCCATTAGATGCTGAGGGTGCGAAAAAGGTTTTTGAACTAATCGATGCGATCGAAGAGCTAGATGATGTGCAGAATGTGTATAGCAACTTTGATGTTTCTGATGAGGTTATGGCGAGCCTGGATTAAGTAACTGTTTCTCATCTCTAGGCTTGAGGACTGAACTAACGAGAAAGTACGAGGCTAAGCAATGAGAGTTTTAGGCGTTGATCCAGGCCTTACTCGTTGCGGTGTTGGCATAGTTGAAGGTGCTATTGGTTCGCCCATTTCATTAGTTGGAGTTGGCGTCATTCTGACACCAGCAGAGGCTGCACTTGAACATCGTTTGTTGGATTTAGATCAGCAACTCTCTGAATGGATCAATCTCTGGAAACCAGATGTGATTGCGGTGGAGCGCGTTTTCTCACAACACAATGTGAGAACAGTTATGGGTACCGGGCAAGCTGCAGGTATCGCACTCCTTCTTGCTGCAAAAGCTGGAATACCCGTGATGATGCATACGCCATCTGAGGTGAAAGCTTCTGTTACTGGAAGTGGTCGGGCAAATAAAGCTCAAGTCGCATTGATGGTTCAAAAAATTCTTAATCTTGAAACTATTCCAAAACCAGTAGATGCAACCGATGCTTTAGCTCTTGCTATTTGTCACATTTGGCGCGGCGGTGGGAATACTAAAATCGCACAAGCGTTGGCCGCAGAACAGTCTCGGTTGAAGAAATTGCGTGCCAGATGATTTCACTTTTAACGGGATCTGTTAGATCCATTTCCACAGATCGACTTATTGTTGAAGTCGGGGGATTTGGAGTTTCAGTTTTAGTAAATCCACAGACCGCTGCGCAGGTAACACTTGGGTCCCAAGTACAACTGTTCACTTCACTCGTAGTTCGTGAGGATTCACTGACTCTGTTTGGATTTATCAATGATGAATCACGTTCACTCTTTGAATTAGTACAAACAGTTTCAGGAATAGGGCCAAAGGTTGCACTTTCTATTTTGGGTGCATTGACCCCAGAAGATCTAGGTCGAGCTATCTCGCAAGAAGATATTGGCGCGATTGAGAAAGTGCCTGGAATTGGGCGCAAAGGAGCACAGCGCTTGATCCTTGAACTCAAAGGGAAATTGAGTGATCTCTCATCTGTGCATCCGTATAAGGGTCATCAACCAGCGTGGAGAGAACAGTTAACAAGTGCACTTGTTTCTCTTGGTTTCTCTCCAAAGGAATCTGATGGTGCCATCTCGCAAGTGATTTCAAATTTACAAGCAGATGGTGCTGACGCAGCACAATTAGATTTAAGTGAGTTGCTAAAGCTAACCCTTGCCAGTGGAAAGAGTGCTCGTGGCTGACGAGCGATTAGTAACTCCACAAATTAAGGGTGAAGAGTCCGCGGTAGAACATGCGCTGCGCCCTAAAACTTTAAGTGATTTTGTTGGACAAGAGCGCGTGCGCGAGCAGATCGATGTTTTGTTAACCGCCGCTAGACACCGCAATTCTCCCGCCGATCACATCTTGTTATCTGGCCCGCCAGGATTAGGTAAGACAACACTTGCGCTGATTTTGGCTAGCGAGATGCAGGCACCCATTCGCATTACAAGTGGTCCTGCTATTACGCATGCTGGTGATCTAGCGGCAATTCTTTCATCATTGGTTGAAGGTGAAATTTTGTTTTTGGATGAGATCCACCGTCTTCCAAGGCCTGCCGAGGAACTTCTTTACTTAGCAATGGAGGATTTTCGCGTTGATGTAGTTGTTGGCAAGGGTCCTGGAGCAACTGCTATTCCATTACAGCTTCCACATTTCACTTTAGTGGGAGCCACTACACGTGCTGGTTTGTTACCAAGTCCTTTGCGTGATCGTTTTGGTTTTACTGCTCACCTGGATTTCTACAACGAAAAAGATATTGCCCACGTAATTACTCGAAGCGCAGAGCTCCTTAAAATTGTTATCGATAAGGATGCAATCGTTGAGGTTGCGGGACGTTCACGTGGAACTCCTCGTATCGCAAATCGATTGTTACGTCGTGTTCGCGACTACGCCCAGGTTCAAGGCAGTGCACGTATCTCTCTTGCTGATGCTAAATCGGCATTGGAGATGTATGAAGTAGATGAACTCGGTCTTGATCGTTTGGACCGAGGTGTCTTGGTGGCACTCGTTGAGCGATTCAATGGGGGACCGGTTGGATTATCGACTCTTGCGATTGCCGTTGGCGAAGAGGTTGAAACCGTCGAATCTGTGGCTGAGCCTTTCTTAGTCCGAAACGGGTTTATGGCCAGAACTCCACGCGGACGGGTGGCCACAGCGCAGGGTTGGCGCCATATAGGACGAACACCACCTGCGGAAATTTCGACGCTTTTCGACTTACCCGCATCTGACGCCTAGACTCTCGCCCTATGTCTACAACTAATAAACCAGTAAAGACGGCTGCCCGCCCTGGCCGCTCTTTAGCGATTCTGGGCTTGGTGCTGATTGCCATGACCAGCCTGGTTTTCATTCAAGGGTCAACTTCTATCCGCTTAGGTCTAGATCTTCGTGGTGGAACTTCTGTGACGTTGCAGCCTCGTATTGCACCGGGTGAAGAAGGAAAAGTAACAAACGAAGCAATTGACCAGGCGGTTTCAATCATCCGCCAACGTGTTAATTCTTTGGGTGTTGCTGAATCTGAAGTTGCAGCCCAGGGAAGTGGAACAAATCGTCAGATTGTTATCTCAGTTCCAGGTGATACAGGTCGCCGTGTTGTTGAACTAGTTGGACAGACTGCCGAACTTAGATTTCGCCAAGTTCTAGCATCAGGATCTGGAATTCCAAGTGCAGCCGACGCTGCTTCAACCCCGGTTGCTGGTGTTAGCGCAGATGTGAATGCACAGTTTGCAGCACTTGATTGCACTAAGGCTGAAAATCTTCAAGGTACCGGCGTAGATGCTCCAACTGACACATTAGTTGCATGCGATCGCGCGGGTGGAACTAAATACATCTTGGCACCTGCCGAGGTATTAGGTCGTCAAATTTCAAAGGCATCTGCTGGATTAGATACTCAAGCAGGTAGTGCTTGGTATGTAAGTCTTACCTTTAATAATGAAGGAACTTCAGCTTTTGGTGCTTTAACAGCACGTGTTACAGCTCTTCCAGAACCAACTAATCAGGTTGCAATTGTTCTTGATGGATTGGTTGTCTCTTCACCAAGAATTAATGAAGCGATCCCTTCTGGAACTGCGCAAATCACAGGAAGCTTTACGCAGTTGGAAGCCCAGGACTTAGCAAATGTTCTTAAGTACGGTGCATTGCCACTTGCTTTTGATCGTGGAGAGGTGCAGCAAGTATCTCCAACGCTTGGTGCTGATCAGCTCAATGCTGGTCTACTTGCAGGTGCACTTGGACTAGGACTAGTAATGATTTATTCATTGCTCTACTACCGAGGATTAGGAATCGTCACCGTTGGATCGTTAACGGTTGCTGGTGGACTTATCTACCTTCTCTTCCTACTTCTAGGACAGTGGATCGGCTTCACGCTGACTTTGGCAGGAATCGCCGGAGCAATTGTTGCTATTGGTGTTACCGCTGACTCATTCATTATTTACTTCGAACGTGTTCGAGATGAGATGAGAGAGGGAAGAACATTGCGAACCGCAGTTGAAACCGGTTGGGTGAGAGCCCGTCGCACAATTCTGGTCGCAGACTTTGTTTCACTCATTGCAGCAGCTCTTCTCTACTTCTTTGCCGTCGGCGGCGTACGAGGTTTCGCTTTCACACTCGGTCTAACAACACTTGTTGACCTTGTTGTTGTTTTTGTCTTTACAAAGCCACTTGTGTCGTTGTTGTCACGAGTTACATTCTTTAATTCAGGACACCCGTTATCTGGTTTCTCAAGCAAGAGCTTGGGTACTGTCGTTGTGAAGGAGGCATAAAGATGTCGAAGATGTCAGGTCTTGGCGGTCGCCTCTATCGCGGCGAGACAGCGGTTGATTTCATTGGAAAGCGTCGTCGTTGGTACTCCGTATCCGCGCTATTCATCCTTGCTTCTATTGCAGCTCTAGCACTACAGGGTTTGCATCTTGGTATTGAATTCAAGGGTGGATCATCATTTACGGTAAATAAAGCTACTGCGACTATCGAACAAGCTCGTTCTGCTGTCGAAGCAGTTGGTATTCCAGGAGAGCTCATTGTTCAGGAAATCGGTAGCGATAAGGTTCGAGTACAAACTGGCGCGCTAGATACTGTGCAAAACAATGCAGTTCAGGATGCGTTAGCAGCAGAGTTTGGTGTGTCAGTGGAATCAATTGATACACAAATCATTGGTCCTTCATGGGGTAAGGAAATCACGAGAAAAGCCATCTATGGACTTGTTGGTTTCTTAATTGTTGTCATGCTTTATCTGGCGATGGCGTTTGAACCAAAAATGTCTATCGCTGCTATTGCAGCCGTCGTTCACGACGTTTTCATCACCGTCGGCATCTACGCACTAGTCGGTTTTGATGTTACTCCCGCGACGATTATCGGGTTCCTAACGATTTTGGGCTATTCGTTGTATGACACCGTGGTTGTATTCGACAAAGTTCGCGAAAACACACGTGCCATTACCTCTAATTCAACAAAGACATATTCACAAGCAGTTAACCATGCAGTTAATCAAACTCTGGTTCGCTCTGCGAACACATCTCTGATTGCACTTCTACCTGTTGGATCCATTCTCTTTGTGGGAGCTGGCTTACTAGGTGCAGGAACTTTGAAGGATCTTTCATTGGCTTTGTTTATTGGACTTGCTGTTGGAACATACTCTTCAATCTTTATCGCGCCACCAGTGCTTGCTCAACTACGCGAAAGAGAGCCTGCAATGCAAGCTCTTGCAAAGCGCGTTAACGCTCGCTCAGGTGGAACTGTTGTGACTGCTGTTGCAACTGAAGCCGTTAATGGACGTGGTCCTCGCAATCAACCAAAGCGCAAGGGTCGTAAGTAGGGTTTCTTGTGGATACTTTGATAGCACCAGTAATCAGTGCTCTCAAAGAAAATCACGCGTCAGTAGATTCTGATGAGGTATCTCGCGCTTTTGATGTTGCGCGAGATGCCCATAAGGGTCAGCTTCGCAAGTCCGGTGAAGCGTATATAACGCATCCTGTCGCGGTTGCAGAAATCCTTGCGCACTTAGGATTAAATCAGCCAACTGTTATCGCTGCATTGTTACATGACACCGTTGAAGACACTGAGTACTCATTAACGCAGTTGCGAATAGATTTTGGTGATGAGGTAGCAAATCTAGTTGATGGTGTTACAAAGCTAGACAAATTAGCCTATGGACCAACAGCTGAAGCTGAGACTGTCCGAAAAATGGTTATTGCCATGTCTCGGGATATTCGAGTTCTTGTGATCAAGTTAGCTGATCGTTTGCACAATGCGCGTACATGGAAATTTGTTTCAACAGAAAGCGCGCTTCGAAAAGCTCGGGAGACTCTGGATATCTACGCACCATTAGCTCACCGTTTGGGTATGAATGCCATTAAGTGGGAGCTCGAAGATCTTTCTTTTGAGGTTTTAGAGCCAAAGAAATTCGAAGAAATTTCTCGCTTGGTTGCCGAACGATCTCCCTCCAGAGATGCTTTAACGGAGCAGGTAATTGTTTCGGTCAAAGAAGATCTTGTACGTGACAGTATCGAGGCCACCGTAACTGGTCGCAATAAACACTTCTTCTCCGTCTATCAAAAGATGGTTGTTCGAGGTCGCGAATTCAATGAAATCTATGATCTTGTGGGTATCCGTGTGCTTGTCAATGATGTTCGCGATTGTTACGCAGTTTTGGGTTCTATTCACGCTAGATGGAGTCCTGTCCCAGGTCGTTTCAAAGATTACATAGCGATGCCGAAGTTCAACTTGTATCAGTCCTTACACACCACGGTGATTGGTCCAACAGGAAAAGCAATTGAGATTCAGATTCGCACCTATGACATGCATGCGCGTGCTGAGTTCGGTATCGCAGCGCACTGGAAATATAAACAGGGTCCGGAAAATACTGACACTTCACCTGAAATGCTCTGGCTTCGACAGCTACATGAATGGCAGAAAGAGACCGAAGATCCTTCAGAGTTTTTAGAAGCCTTACGTTTTGATTTAGGTTCACCGGAAGTATTTGTTTTCACTCCTAAAGGCAGCGTTGTTGCCTTGCCGGGTGGGTCAACCCCTGTGGACTTCGCATTTTCAGTTCACACAGATGTAGGCCTTCGATGTGCAGGAGCCAAGGTAAACGGCCGGTTGATACCACTTGATTCACGCCTGAATAACGGTGATGTAGTTGAGATTGTTACTAACAAGGGCGAATCAGCCGGACCAAGTCGCGATTGGCTCAACTTTGTTAAAAGTCCGCGTGCTCGCTCAAAGATAAAAGCGTGGTTTAGCAAGGAGCGTCGCGAAGAAGCGATAGATGCCGGCCGTGAATCCATAGCCAGACAAATGCGCAAAGCCGGTCTTCCGTTACAAAAAATCTTTGCAGGTCACTCCCTTTTGGAATTGGCACATGATCTTAGATATCCAGATATCGACGCTTTGTATTCTGCAGTGGGGGATGGCTATGTTTCAGCTGCTTCCATCATCGATAAATTAGTAGCGGCTATGGGTGCTGAGGATTCACATCCAGAACCAACGATGGAAGTTTTTCCTAGTCGAGCACCAACTACTAGACGCTCTAGCAACGCAGTTGATGTTGAAGGAGTAGATGATGTACTGGTCAAGCTCGCACGCTGCTGCACACCTGTTCCAGGTGATGCAATTATGGGCTTCATTACGAAGGGCAGTGGGGTGTCAATTCATAGATCAGATTGCACCAACGCCCATGATTTACAAGTGCATCAATTAGACAGAGTTGTGAAGGTTAAATGGCGCATCGGTGCATCATCTGTTTTCTTGGTAAACATTCAGGTTGAAGCTTTGGATCGCGCATCTTTGTTAGCTGATGTGACACGCACATTATCTGATCAGCATGTAAACATTTTGAGTGCATCTGTTAGTACATCCAAAGATCGCACAGCATTGTCTCGTTTTACTTTCGAGATGGCAGATGCGACGCATTTGGATTCAGTACTTGCCGCCGTGCGAGGAATCGAAGGTGTTTACGATGTTAACCGAACAACTAACAACTAGTTAAATTCAGCTAAACCCTTTTCGGCTTCAGCTAACCACACCTTACGTGCTGTTGCAGATTCGGCAGCCTCTTCTGACTTCTTCGTGTTGCCGCTTGCAGCAAACTTAGCGGCAGCCTTTTCATAATTGGCAATAGATTCAGTCAATTGTGCGACAACTTCTTCTGCACGCTTCTTAGCTGCAGGATCGGTCTTGCGCCAGATGTCTGCTTCAGCTTCCTTGATCACAGACTCAACCTTTGCAACGCGTGCATCTAGAGCAGCACGCTTATCGCGGTGGGTCATACCGATCTTCTCCCAGGCACGTAGATGCTCATTGAGTACCTTGCGTGATTCCTTAATGTCGGTGATAGGTAATACCGCTTCGATAAGCGTCAGTAACTCTTCTCGCTTAGCTAGGTTGGTCGCCATTGTGACATCGCGCTTTTCTAGATCTGCATTCTTGGCAGCGAAGAACTGATCTTGCGCCGCCTTAAAGCGTGACCATAGCTTGGCATCATCATTCTTCTTACCGCGCCCAGCAGCCTTCCAAAGATCCATCAATGCCTTAAAGCGCTTTGCTGTTGGTACCCACTCTGTGGATGTGGCGAGCTTTTCTGCTTCTTCAACGATTGCTTTTTTAGCATCTGCAACAACAGATTGCACAGCCTCAAGAGAGGCAAAGTGCGTGCGACGACGCTTATCAAACTTGTTACGTGATGAAGAAAAACGCTTCCACAAATCGGCATCTGCCTTCTTGTCTAAACGAGGTGCTGCCTTCCATTCATCAAGAAGGACTTTGAGGCGATCTCCAGTACTCTTCCAGCTTTCAGAAAGAGCCAAGCTTTCTGCTTCAACAACAATTTTCTCTTTTTCAACAATGATTTGCTCACGGCGTGCAGCTTTTGCAGCAGTCTCTGCCGCCTTCTTTGCCTCATATGCCTCGCGATGACCTTCGATCAACGGTTCGATTTGTTCAACTGAAGCAGCTAACGCTTCAAGGTCGCCAACACCGTTGAGTTCTTTGACTTGGTCACGCAATTTCTTAACCGCAGCGTATGCATCTGATGGAACCATTGCTCCACTTTTGATGCGTGCTGCTAGTAGTGCAACTTCTGCTGCAAGAACTTCAAACTTGCGAACAAAGTATGACAATGCTTCTTCAGGAGTTTTACCTGGGTATGAACCTACGGCTGTTTCACCGTGTGATGTTCGAACGTATACGGTTCCATCTTCTGCGACTCGACCAAAAGCTGAAGGATCTCCAATTAACGCACTTGCAGCGCTGGCCTGGTGTGGGAAATTCATATCTGTCATGAGAGTGATCCTTTCAGCGCGTTTCTTCTTTGCGAAGTTCGCTATGTGGTGGGTGCGATGCCCAGAAGTTTCGAGGCTTCTGAGCGTGGGTGGAGGGTGTATTCGTGTGCAAAAGGTACCCTGTCTCATGGTGTGAGCGTCAATCGCACCTCAATTTGAGCGTGGAATGGGGAGGGATGAGCGATGCTGATCGACTCCTTTGCCGCTCCCATGTATGCCACCAATTGCTGGGTCCTAGCAACAGAGCCAGGGGCCGAGTGCGTGGTTATTGATCCTGGTATGCCAGATGTTTCTCTTCAATTAACCGAGATTCTGGAAAAGCATAATTTGAAGCCAGTTGCCGTAATCGCCACACACGGCCATCTGGATCACACCTTTTCCATCCAACCGATCGCAGATGGATACGACATTCCCTCTTACATCCATAGTGAAGATCGGGCGGCGTTGTCGAACCCAGAAAAACTTGTTAGTTCAGAATTTCAAAGCATGTTGTCCGGAATGAATTTTTCTGAGCCTAAGGATGTTCGTGAGCTTCGAAATGGCGATGTATTTGATCTCGTTGGTCTCTCCTTTAAGACAATCCACGCTCCCGGTCACACGCGGGGTTCGCTGATGTTTGAAGTCTCCAATGAAGTATTAGTCAGCGGGGATGTGCTCTTTGCTGGTTCCATTGGACGAACAGATCTACCGACAGGGTCGGCCAAGGAGATGGAAGAAACGTTGCGTAAAAAGGTAATGCCTTTGTCAGATCATTTACGGGTGTTAACTGGACATGGTCCGGATACAACGATGGCCTATGAAAAAAAGAACAATCCGTATCTCAAGAGTTTGGTAGGTCGATACTAATGTCGGGTCAAAAGATATCTGCACCTAAGGGTGTCAGTGAGTACGTTCCTGGAAGATCCAGCGCATTTGAACTTGTTCGAGAGAATTTGATTGCACCTGCAAAACTAGCAGGATATGAATTAATCGAACTACCGGTATTTGAAGACACAGAATTGTTTACACGCGGTGTTGGTGAATCAACAGATGTTGTCTCTAAAGAAATGTACACATTTGAAGATCGTGGTGGGCGTTCCATTACTTTGCGTCCTGAAGGAACTGCTGGTGTCATGCGCGCAGTTATTGAACACGGATTAGATCGCGGACAGCTGCCAGTCAAAGTCTGGTATTCCGGACAGTTCTTTAGAGCAGAACGCCCACAAGCTGGTCGCTATCGCCAGTTCTATCAAGTTGGAATAGAAGCAATCGGCTTGGATGATCCAGCAATTGATGCTGAAGTAATCGCCATCGCAGATGCAGGATTTAAAGCAATCGGACTGAGTAAATACCGGTTGGAAATAACCTCATTGGGAGATGCGCAATCACGCGCGGCGCACCGCATCGACTTAATACAGTTCATTTCAACTCTCACATTGGATGAGGCAACTGCGGCACGAGCGGTCATTAATCCTCTTCGACTCTTTGATGACAAGCGCGAAGAGATGCGAAAGGCTATGGCAGATGCGCCATTGCTGATCAATTACCTCAGCGATGCATCTCGCACGCAATTTGAATTGGTACAACAGTATTTAAATGCGCTAGGTATTGAGTATGTGCTCAATCCTCGAATGGTCCGCGGTTTGGATTACTACACAGGCACAACTTTCGAGTTTGTTCACGAACTCCTTGGAGCCCAATCAGGAATTGGCGGGGGTGGTCGCTATGACGGATTGATGGAACAACTCGGTGGCCAATCTCTTTCAGGTATTGGTTTTGGTTTAGGCGTTGATCGCGCTCTTTTAGCCGCAGAGGCTGAAGGTGTAATCGAGGTGGATGCTTTTGTTTCAGATCTTTTCATCATCCCGTTGGGGGAGGCAGCTAAAGTTAAAGCGCTCACCATTGCCTCTGATTTGCGTGGCAGTGGAAAAACAGTGGAGATAGCTTTTGGCGATCGTGCGCTAAAAGGGGCCATGAAGGGTGCGGATAAGAGTGGTGCCACACATGTCATTGTCCTAGGGGAGTCAGAGATTTCTAGCGGAACTGTTGAATTAAAAGAGATGAAATCTGGGCACACTTCTTCAGTTAAGATTGACTCATTGCTCGAAGCACTCTAAATCGGAAAAATTGGACTAATTAATGTTGCGCACACATGAAGCAGGATCACTTCGCAAATCCCATGCGGGTCAAACAGTAACTCTCGCAGGATGGGTTTCTCGTCGTCGCGATCATGGTGGCGTTGCATTTATCGATTTACGCGATGCATCAGGTTCAGTTCAGGTTGTTATCCGCGATGAGAAGGTCGCAGGCTCCTTGCGAGCAGAGTGGTGCTTGCTCATTACAGGTGAGGTAGTTGCCCGCCCTGACGGAAATCAGAATACAAATATTGCAACGGGTGAAATTGAAGTAATGGGTGACACCGTTGTTGTCTTATCCGAATCCGCGCCACTTCCTTTCCCAGTTGATAGTGGAGATGATACGGACATTAATGAAGAGGTTCGTTTGCGTTATCGCTATTTGGACCTGCGCCGTGAAAAGCCAGCACACAACCTGCGTTTGCGTTCAAAGGTGACATCAACGATTCGTCGTGTGATGGAGGAAGAAACCTTTCTTGAAATTGAGACTCCTTATTTGACTCGATCAACACCAGAAGGTGCTCGTGACTTTTTAGTCCCTGTGCGACTGCAGCCTGGTAGTTGGTATGCACTGCCTCAATCACCACAGTTGTTTAAGCAGCTCTTGATGGTCGCCGGCATGGAGAAGTATTACCAGATTGCTCGTTGTTTCCGAGATGAAGATTTCCGTGCCGATCGTCAACCAGAGTTCACTCAATTAGATATTGAGATGTCATTTATCGATCAAGAAGACATTCTGGCTGTTGCTGAAAAGATTGTTGCTCGTATTTGGAAAGAAACTGTTAACTACGACATTCCTCTTCCATTGAAGCGCATGACGTATGCCGATGCGATGACTAATTATGGATCTGACAAGCCAGATCTACGCTTTGGTAATCAGCTGGTTGATCTGACTACATTTTTTGCAGAGACTCCTTTTAGAGTTTTCCAAGCACCCTACGTCGGTGCTGTTGTTATGCCTGGGGGAGCATCATCTGCTCGCCGCGAGTTAGATGCGTGGCAGGACTGGGCAAAAGCGCGCGGTGCTAAGGGACTTGCCTATATTTTGGTTAATGAGGATGGAACATTAGGCGGACCGGTTTCAAAGAATTTATCTGAAAAAGAAACAGAAGGTGTTGTTCAAGCTGCAGGTGCTAAGCCAGGAGATGCCATCTTCTTTGCTGCTGGAGATCGCACTGGTTCACTGAATCTGTTAGGTGCTGTTCGCTTGGAAATAGGAAAGCGATGCGGCCTCATCCCGGATGGTAAGTGGGAATTTTTGTGGGTTGTGGATGCACCTATGTTCGAGCCGACAGATAATGGCGGTTGGACAGCTGTACACCACCCATTTACTGGACCAAAGCCAGAGTTTGCAGGAACATTTAAATCTGATCCTGCTTCGGCTCTTGCCTATGCATATGACATTGTCTTGAATGGAACAGAGTTAGGTGGCGGATCGATTCGTATTCACGATCGCACCATTCAGAAGGATGTCTTCTCTGTTATTGGATTAACCGATGAAGAAGCTAACAGCAAGTTTGGATTCTTGTTGGAGGCATTTAATTACGGACCACCTCCACATGGTGGAATTGCACTTGGCTTAGATCGTGTCTGTGCTCTGCTTACAGGCTCCGATTCGATTCGCGAAGTTATTGCTTTCCCAAAGACAGCAAGTGGTGGAGATCCATTAACAGGTGCTCCAACTCCTATTACTCCCGCTCAACGTAAAGAGAGCGGAATCGACTGGGTTCCACAGGTAAAAACCAGTGAAGATAAGTAAGGGTCAGGTAGGCTAACGGTATGGGTCCAGGCGGAATTGCAACAATAATTGCAGCATCATCACTAGCGGTGATTGCGATAGCTATCGCATACGTGGTCATCCGTGTTGGGCGTTTGATCGATGAGGCAAAGACCTCTCTGAAGGTCCTTACTAATGAAACAGCACCTTTGATCGATGAGGTGCACACAACAGTGACACTGGTTAATGGTCCCCTTCACAGCATCAATCGAGTGACTAAGAACATTGAAGAGATGTCAGAGAAAGTAAATGAAGCAACGACTGGTTTCATGAACAAGAATGGTTCTGCAGTAAAGGTTGCAGGTGCACTTTTGTCTGCGGCGCAGATGAGCAAAGGCCGCTCAAAGAAGAAGAAGGCGGAGTGATCCTAGCTAGTGGAATCCGCCGAGATCCGTTCGCGCTGGCTGCGCTTCTTTGAATCAGATAACCGACAGGGTTTAACCCATACGGTCGTTCCATCAGCCTCTTTGATTGCTGATGATCCTAATCTTTTACTAGTAAATGCCGGCATGGTGCCGTTTAAACCATTTTTTTTGGGTGAAGTAACTCCACCGTATGCGCGTGCAACATCTGTTCAGAAATGTGTTCGCACACTCGATATTGATGAAGTAGGTAAAACCACTCGTCACGCCTCTTTCTTTCAGATGTGTGGCAACTTTTCTTTTGGTGATTACTTCAAAGAAGGTGCAATCGCACTGGCATGGGAGCTTTTAACTCGCCCGCTAGCAGATGGTGGTTATGGTTTCCCGGAAGAGAAGTTGTGGGTAACTGTCTATTTAGATGATGATGAAGCTGCCGATATTTGGCATAAGAAAATTGGAGTTCCAAAGGAACGCATCCAACGTCGTGACATGGCAGATAACTTCTGGTCTATGGGAGTGCCTGGGCCATGTGGTCCCTGTTCAGAGATTTATTACGATCGTGGTCCTGCCTATGGAGCAGAAGGTGGCCCGATTGCAGATGAAAATAGATATTTAGAAATCTGGAACCTTGTTTTCATGCAAAATGAACGTGGCGCTGGAGGCGGAAAAGATAGTTATCCGATCCTTGGCGAACTTCCAGCAAAAAGTATTGATACAGGACTTGGCCTAGAGCGCACAGCGGCTCTGCTCCAAGGAGTTGAGAACATTTATGAGATCGACACAACAATCATGATTCTCAATCGTGCCTCCGAATTAACTGGTGTTAAGTATGGCTCTTCTGAGAAATCAGATATTGCTTTGCGAGTGATCGCAGATCATGCTCGCACATCAGCAATGTTGATCGGTGATGGAATCACACCTGGAAATGAAGGTCGTGGCTATGTTTTGCGCCGAATGATGCGCAGAACTATTCGAAATATGCGCCTTCTTGGGTCTATGGATCCGATCATGTCTGAACTTACTGTTGCCGCAATCGGTGCCATGGGGCCGCAGTACCCAGAGTTAGTTACGGATAAGAAGCGGATTTTGTCGGTCAGCGTTTCTGAAGAGGAAAGCTTCTTGCAAACATTAAAGAGCGGAACACAGATTTTTGATCTTGCATCAGTTGCTCTCAAAAAGAGTAAGGCCACCGTCCTACCTGGCGATGAAGTTTTCAAACTCCACGATACTTATGGTTTCCCCTTTGATTTAACACTTGAAATGGCTCGTGAAGAAGGCCTTGAAGTAGATGAAGATGGGTTCCGACGCTTGATGAAAGAGCAAAAGGATCGAGCAAAGGCTGATGCCAAAGCAAAGAAGTCTGGTCATACTGATGTTTCGGTTTATAAAACCGTTGCCGACAAGAGTGGTAAAAGTGAGTTTGTTGGCTATGCCCACCAAAGTTCTGAAGCTAAGTTAACAGGCATTGTCGTTGATGGCATTGGTGTGTCTAGTGCATCAGAGGGTGAAGATGTTGAACTTATTCTCAACCGAACACCATTTTATGCTGAGGGTGGTGGCCAGTTAGCCGATGGCGGCCGTATTACATTGAGTAACGGCGCAGTTGTTGAGATTGAAGATGTTCAATCACCTGTTCCTGGTTTGTCTGTTCACCGTGGTCGCGTAATCAACGGAGCAATCGAAGTAGGAAGCGACGCACTTGCTGAGATTGATGTTGAACGTCGCCACGCTATTTCAAGAGCTCACACAGCAACGCACATGGTTCATAAAGCCTTCAGAGAAATCCTTGGCGAAACGGCTACCCAGGCAGGTTCAGAGAATTCACCGGGTCGATTCCGTTTTGATTTTCCTGCAACAGGCTCAGTACCGATAAGTGTTTTAAATGATGTTGAATCTCGCGTTAACACTCTTCTACTAGACAATCTTGAAGTAACAGCTGAAAGCATGAGCCAAGCAAAGGCTAAAGAACTTGGTGCCATGGCGTTGTTTGGTGAGAAGTATGGCGATGTTGTTCGAGTCGTCAGTGTTGGTGACTGGGCGCGTGAACTTTGCGGAGGCACACACGTCGCACGCTCTGGACAGTTGGGCGTTATC
Organism: Candidatus Planktophila sp.; assembly: GCA_044354355.1. Classification (GTDB taxonomy): domain Bacteria; phylum Actinomycetota; class Actinomycetes; order Nanopelagicales; family Nanopelagicaceae; genus Planktophila. The sequence goes on from JBILAD010000013.1 coordinate 17,680, forward strand.
AAGCTGCTGAGCGAATCTTCAATTGGAGCTGGTGTTCGCCGCGTTGAAGCACTGGTTGGCGTAGATGCATATCGATTCTTAGCTCGTGAACATGTTTTGTTGAACTCACTTACTGATCTGATCAAGGGTGCTCGCACCGAAGAGTTGCCAGAGCGAATCTCTGATTTGCTCAACAAGATGAAGGAGATTGAAAAGGAGTTGGCGACTGTTCGCTCGGCTCAAGCTCTTTCTCAAGTTGGAGATTTAGCAAAGAGTGCAAAAGTTATCAATGGAATTTCATTTGTTTCTTCTGTGATGGCTGATGGTGTTTCCGGAGACGACTTGCGAAAGATTGCTATCGATTTGCGCTCTCGTGAGGATAAATCTGTTGTAGCCCTCATCAGTGCCAATGATGGCAAGCCAGTGTTGGTAGTGGCAACGAGTGAAGGAGCACGCTCCAGTGGTGTTAAGGCTGGTGCATTAGTCAAGATTGGTTCAACAGTTCTTGGCGGTGGCGGTGGCGGCAAGGATGATTTCGCACAAGGCGGCGGAACGGATGCGGCAAAATCGCTCGAAGCTCTCACGGCTATCGCTAACGCACTCATTGGATAGATGATGCAGCGCGGACGTCGTATCGCATTTGATTATGGAGATGTGCGTATTGGCGTGGCTGTGAGTGATCCGGATTCGATTCTTTCTTCACCGCTCACAACGCTCAAAGCAACCGATAAGAATCTTCTGAAGCAGATCACTGAAATATTCTCAGAGATCGAACCTGTAACAATTTATGTTGGACGTCCGGCATTATTGAGTGGTCATGATGGATCAGCGACCGAGAAAGCGTCAGAGTTTGTAGAACTGCTGCGCAGGTTAACGCAGGTGCCAGTGGAGATGATTGATGAGCGCATGAGCACCATTAGTGCGGCGCGTAGTTTGCGAGATGCGGGTCGCACGGCAAAGGATTCAAAGGATTCCATTGATATGGCATCCGCAGTGGCTATTTTGGATTTTGCTATTGAGATAGAAAAACGCAAGTGAAGAAAGGCTTCGTTGGCGGCGCACTAGTACTTATCGCCATAGTTGCTGTTCTTCTAATTAGGACTGGGTCGTCTTCGGCACCTGATTTCCCCATGAATAACTCTCTATCAAGCTCTGCCGAAGTAATCATCAACATTCCAAATGGCTCCTCAGGTTCTGCGATTGCAGCAATGCTCTTTGAAAACAAGGTTATTAAGTCTTCAGAAGCATTTTTTAGAGTCGCTGTGGGGGATAAGCGATCAGAAAAGATTGCACCGGGAAACCATCGACTCTCACTCGAAATTTCGGCAAAGCAAGCCTTAGATCAACTTCTAGATCCTAATCGCATACCGAATCTGATTAGGGTGAATGAGGGTTCGTGGAAGAGCGAGATTGTTACCTCGCTAGTTAGATATGGATTTACGGCGAATGAGATTGCAAAAGCATTCCAAGTTGTGAAGCTGCCACAAGGTTTCAAGGAGGTCGAGGGATTACTTTTCCCCGCCCAATATAGTTTTGCGAAAAATACTTCTGCCACGGATGCTGTGCAAGCGATGGTGGATAGATTTAGTCAAGAACCAGCCGCGCAAGATCTATTGGTTGGAACGCAACGTTTTACGCCGTCACAGCTTTTAACGATTGCATCAATCATTCAGGCTGAGGGTGGAGCAGGGGACTTTTCTAAGGTTTCAACGGTTATTCAAAACCGCCTTGCAATCGGCATGCCGCTTCAAATGGATTCAACGGTTCATTACATAATGAAGCTACGAGGAGAGATTTTTTTAAGTTCTAAGTCGACTTTGATTAATTCGCCATATAACACCTATAAGAAGTACGGACTTCCGCCTGGGCCTATTTGTAGTCCGGGATCAGAGGCTATATCTGCAGCGCTAAAACCATCCGTCGGGGATTGGTTGTACTTCATTACAGTTGCACCCGGGGATACCCGCTTTACCAAATCACTTGATGAATTCAACTCTTGGAAAGCTATTTACGTAAAGAATCGAAAGGCAGGTGCTTTTAAGTGATTGCAGCAGCTGTTTTGGGTTCGCCGATTGCACATTCATTGAGTCCGCTCTTGCACAACACTGCCTATCAATTTCTCGGAATTGGAGCTAGCTACAAGGCGTTTGATGTTCCTTCAGGGCGACTGCGAGATTTTCTATCTGGCGATGGAGCAGATTTAAATAGCCTTTCGTTAACTATGCCACTTAAGGAAGAGGCGTTATCAATTGC
>JBILAD010000083.1:0-5158 GCA_044354355.1 Candidatus Planktophila sp.
CGCACTTGTGCGAGTTCCGAGGGCAATAACTTGAGCGCCGGTCAATGTTGCAACATCGATAATTCCATCTAGCTTGTTCTTTGAACTTTGTGCCTTCATAAGTCCATCTGCAAGAACAAGTCGTCCCTCAGCATCAGGATTGAGAACCTCAACAGTTTTGCCACCAAAAATTGTGATGATGTCACTTGGACGAGTTGCCGTGTCACTTGGCATGTTTTCTGCAAGTGGTGCCCATGATTCGATTGCAACGTTTAACTTTAACTCTGCAATTGCAATTACTGCGGCACTAACAGCTGCTGCACCACTCATGTCAGATTTCATTGCTTCCATACCTGCAGCAGGCTTGAGAGCTAAACCACCTGTGTCAAAAGTAATTCCCTTACCAACGAAGGCATAACGCTTTGCAGCCTTGCCTTTAGGGGTGTATGAAATGTGAAGTAGACGTGGTGGATTAGCTGAACCTTGGCCAACACCAATGATTCCGCCAAAGCCCTGCGTCTTTAATTGTTTTTCATCCCAAATTTGAATCTTCAAACCAGATTTCGCACCGCCTGCAGATTTGACCACACCAGCAAGTTTTTTCGTAAATGAATCTGGAGTTAAGTGACTTGGGGGAGTATTGATTAAGTCGCGGACGAGGTATGTGTATTTAGCAATAACGGCTGCGCGCACGACTGATGCTTTTGCTTCAGAAGAAGCAGCCAACTTTGAGTGCACCGTGATTGTCTTCAGAGGTGCTTTGTGATCATCTTTTGTTGATCCGCGAAACTCAGTAAAGGAATATGCACCAAGTGCTGCGCCTTCAGCCACAGCAGCAACCTCAGCCAAACTCTTTGCAGGCAGTGAAAATGTTGCAGCAGAATTTCCAGCCAGAGCTCGTGAGGCGCTACCTGCAGCTCTGCGTAATGTTTCATGGGTGTAATTCGCTGATTTCTTTCCAAGACCGGTAAAGACTAAAAGACGCACATGGGACCCAGGAAGCTTTGTGACCTCATCTGCTTTTCCAGTAGCGCCCATGTCGACCAACTGCGAAAGAATCGTCTTGGTATCGATAGCCATGTCTCCGGCTTCGATCGCGATGCCGCCCTTTGAATTTGTAGAGGCCAGTCCTAAAACTAGAACCTCATCTTTAACGACGCCATCAGAAATCTTTAGTGTGCTCATGAGGAGAAGGGTAATAGATGTATTGGTAGGTTTGCGCAATGAAGATTTCGCCACTCAATCAGAAACATCTAGACCTCAACGCCAAAATGGCTGATTTTGGTGGCTGGATGATGCCGATTGAGTATCCAGGGGCTGGAGTTCTAGCTGAGCACGCCGCTGTTCGTGAGCGTGTGGGCATCTTCGATGTTTCCCACTTAGGCAAGGCCTCTGTGACAGGAGATGGGGCCCTAGCATTCTTAAACCAATGCCTAACAAATGATCTGACAAAGATTGCTGATGGGTCTGCTCAATACACATTGCTCTGCACGCCAGAAGGCGGCGTTATCGATGACTTGATCGCATATCGAAATAGTGAGTCAGATTTCTTTCTAGTTCCTAACGCCTCGAACACAACTGATGTCGTGAGCGTTTTGCAAAAGCAAGCACCTGCCGGAATCACAGTAACGAACTTGCACAATGATTATGCAGTCTTAGCTGTGCAGGGACCGCTGGCCCCAAAGGTCCTACAGGCACTTGGCGTCAATACAGATATTGATTACATGGCATTTGCTCTCGTAAACATTGCCGGTGCAGATGTGATTTTATGTCGCACCGGATACACAGGTGAGCTCGGTTATGAATTACTTCCACACGCTAAAGATGCCGTTGTTGTTTGGGATGCACTGGTCGCAGCTATTGAACCTTTTGATGGATTGATTTGCGGACTTGGTGCTCGTGACACCTTGCGCACGGAAATGGGTTATCCACTGCACGGGCATGAATTATCACTCTCCATATCTCCAGTCGAAGCTAGTGCTTCATGGGCTGTGGGTTGGAAAAAAGAATCTTTCATCGGTTCAGCTGTCTTACTCTCACAAAAGAATGGCTCAGCAGAGCGCAAGAGCGTTGCAATCAAATCACTTGATCGTGGCATTCCACGAGCAGGGATGAGTGTTAAAAATTCACAGGGCGAAGTTATAGGCGAAGTAACGAGCGGAACATTTTCGCCCTCACTCAAACACGGAATTGCTTTGGCTTTAGTGGCACAAACTGTTCTTGTGGGGGATCAACTCATCGTTGATGTTCGTGGTCGTGAATCCCACTGTGAGGTTGTGAAACTTCCTTTTGTTACTTCACACGTTCGCTAAAAACAACTGGGGTTAAGAAGGCTGCTCGCGTATAAGTACGGCGGAGCGCAGACAAGACAGAAGGCCCAGTAAAGGCTATAAGTGTGCAGGTAAATATTGCTCGGGGTATGTCCCACGCCATCGCAGTTGCGAAGTGGAATGTGATGAATCGGCTTAAGTTTTCAGCAATTGATCCACCTGGAATATAAGAGAGCTGGGTATTGCTACCAAGTGCCCAGGGCCAAAACTGTAGATCCATCAGGATTCCAAAAGCACCCGCTGCAAACACACCAAAAACTAGAAGCATCACGATTTCACTCTTGCCTTTAACATTCTTTGGTAACAATCCTGCTGCAAGGCCTATCCAGGCAGCAGCAAACATTTGGTAACCCAGCCAAGGTCCAACTCCGCCTGTTAGTAAGGCCGAAGCAAACATCGAAATAACTCCTAGTAAAAATCCAAATGACGCACCAAATACACGTGCACTCAGGATGAGAACAAACCACATAGGTTCGATTCCGACTGCTCCAGCACCAAGGGGACGTAAGGCAGAGATCAGTGCTGCCAGAACTCCTAACAACGCTACGGATTTGGCATCTAATCGGGCCGATGAAATCTCAACCATCACCAGAATCATCGCGACCACGATTGCAATCCAGAAGAAGAATTGAGTTTGAGGTAGATCTTTACCGGCATAGAAAAAAGGCCAGATAAATCCAGCAATGCTAAAGAGAGAAGCAAGAGCCAAGACCAAAGCGTTCTTGGAGGTAAATTTAATTACACCTTGAGTCAGCATCATTGCTGCGCCTCGATGGCTGCAACTACATCTGCAACTTTCAACCACGGTTGCGGTGACATGACCTTTGAAACTTGCGGAGCAAATGCAGGGGATGAAAGTAGAACTTCGATTGTTGAACCATCGGCGACAATATCTCCATCGGCAAGGAACATAACCCGCGTGGCCAATTCAGCTACTAGCTCAACATCATGGGTTGCAAGCACAACGCATTTGCCCGTAGCCCGAGCAAATTCGATCAGTATCTTTGTCAGCTCTTTCTTTGCTTGATAATCAAGACCTCGAGTTGGTTCATCAAGAATGAGCACTGCTGGATTTGAGGATAAAACAATGCTTAAAGCAAGGCCTAACCGTTGGCCTTCGGATAAGTCACGTGGATGCGTACTGACAGATATTCCAGGAACAAGTTGTTGCAATATTTGCGCAGTAGTTCCGCTGGCTATTTGATTATCTTTATCTGCCTGATCACATTCAATCTGCACGCTTTGCCCATACAAAAGATCACTTGGCTCTTGTGGGATGAATCCAATAGAAGTCCTGCGTTCCTTTCCTTTGAGGTGTTGAGGGTTAAGACCTAAAACATCAACTGAACCGGCGCTTAAGTGTGAAATACCAGCAAGGGATTTGAGGAGCGAGCTTTTTCCTGCTCCATTTCGACCCATGACAGCAACAATTTCATTACTAGAAATGGTGGCACTGACGGATTTCAGTGCGTGCTTTCCTTCATATGACACCGATAGATCCTTGATGTGAATAATTGGATCTCCCACTAAATGTGGGATTTCTTTTTGGGGAACCAAATCTCTATCTCGAATATCTGAAGTCAGTCTTCGCATTTCGCGAACCGAGACGCCTATCTCTTTCAGGCCAAGTGCCCGAGCTAAATGAACAATCGGGGGAGCGATGGGAGAGTGCATCAGAATCTCTTCCGGGGTACCAACATGTGCGATGCCTGCGCCGTTGATATGAACGATGCGGTCTGCGAATTGAATAACTCGTTCTAATTTATGTTCTGCGATGACGACCGTGAGACTCAAATCGTGGACTAGTCGATGCAAAATAGACAGAACCTCTTCAGCTGCGATGGGATCTAAAGCACTTGTTGGCTCATCAAGAACCAAAACCTTTGGATGTGCCACTAATGCTGAGCCAATCGCAACACGCTGTTGTTCACCACCACTGAGTGTTGCTATCGCGCGATCACGCAATGTAGAAAGACTTAAAAGATCCAAGACTTCTTCGACCCGCTTGCGCATAACATCATTAGGAAGATTCAACGCTTCCATTCCAAATGCGAGCTCCTCTTCAACGGTATCTGCCACAAAACCGTTTGCAGGATTTTGACCAACAATTCCTATGAGATGGGCCATTGCTCCGGGTTTAACTAGTTGGGTTGAATGTCCATCCACGCTCACATCACCAGCCAATATTCCACCTGTGTGATGAGGGACTAATCCATTAATCAAACGCAAAAGAGATGATTTACCAGAGCCAGTCGGACCAATAACAAGAACCATTTCACCTTCAGCAATTTCAAGGTTTAAATCTTCTAGAACTGTGGTGGTTGAGTTTGGATATATCAAAGAGACATTTGAAAACTTGATCATGACAATCCCACCACAACAAGGGCGGACAGGATGACTAGCGAATCAGCACCACGCCACTTAATGGGGCGGTATCTGGTTCTTTTTTTACTCACACCATAACCACGGCTATCCATTGCAGCTGCAAGATCTAAAGATCGCGCGAGGGATTCTTCAAGCAGTGGGATAGCCACACGACGCCATGAGGCAAAGCCCCGCAAGGATTGTCCGCGCAGTTTTTGTGCTTGGCGAATGCGAGTCACTGAAGTTACTAGTTGAGGCAGAACTGAAGTCGCAATGACAATCGAAATACCGAATTCGTAGATGTAGACAGGTAGTACTCGCAACAATCGGTGCGGGCTTGTTAGCGAAGCTGCTGCCCCAAAGATAACGATGATGGCGCAGATCAAAATACCTTCAGTCACAGCAGCAGAGAGCCGTTCGTAAGTCACTACGCCACCAATACGAATCCCTGGCATCCAATCAGGAAGAGGAAGTATGGGACCGGT
>JBILAD010000014.1:0-19002 GCA_044354355.1 Candidatus Planktophila sp.
CAATAATCCATGAACGTGAGAAGTAATTGAGGAAGTTGCGGCCATCGTGGTTAAAGACAACTTCGGATGCAAACTCAAAGCCTGGAATAGTTGGATACTCACCGCGCCCTTTACCGCGCCATGTGCCAACCATCCATGCCAATGGATTCAAATCTGGATGCAAACCTTCAGGGATAGTAAAAACCATTAGGGACGTTGCCTCCAGTTAGTAATTCGCCTGGCTTGTGATTGGCGACCTTTAAATGCATACAGTACGAGCACAACACCCAATACGATGGCAACGAGGCCAAGGACTATCGATGTGAAAAGCTCCATGGCTTAAGAATAGCGGTTAAACAATTACCTGCTGCGCCGCCGGTACTCCATCAACGCTTAGCGTTGCATCAATTGGCGTATTTCTTTTCACGATTGCCAACGCAATTGTTCCTAATTCGTGGTGGCGCGCAACTGTGCCAATAAATCCAACAACTACCCCATCATTTTCAATCTTTGTTCCAACTGCTGGAAAGCCCACATCGCTTCCATCAAGGTGCAACAGCACCAATCTGCGAGGCGGATTACCCAAGTTATAAATCTTTGCCACAGTCTCTTGACCGCGATAGCAGCCCTTTTTCATGTGGACAGCGCCATTTAATACGCCAATTTCATTAGGAATTGATTTGTGATCAGTTTCAAAACCAATACGTGGTCGGTGCGCAGCAACTCTTTCAGCATCCAAAGCCCAGGTTCCAACCTGTGTTGCAACACCACCAAAAGTTTTCTTCATCTCTTCAACTTCATCACGTGGCACCAACGCAAATGGTCCACCGATTTCAGTGGGCATGCCAGGTGCCCGTAAGACCGCGTATTGACTACTTGCGTCACTAACATCAACCCGCAGCATGAACTTCATCTTTGTTAAATACTCAATGAGTTGTTCTGAATAACCAGGATCTAGAACTAAGAAGGTAGTTGTTCCATCATCAACTACATTAAATTGAAATTCAACATGTCCTTTTGCATCCAAAATCATGTTTGCCATCCACACACCAGGCTGTAAATCACTGACAAATTGAGTTGTTAAATCGTGCAGCCACTTCAAACGATCTTGCCCGCTAACAGCAATAATGTTGTGATGGGATAAATCTGCCCACGCTGTGCCAGCTTCTAGTGCACGTTGTTCTTTAACTGGTTCGCCAAAATGCCAGACAGCCCCTTTGTCAGGACCTGCTTCAACTAGAACGGCGCTCATGCGGCTAATCTACCGCGATTGAGAAAGAGATGCCCTATGGCTTAACGCATGCAGCGCAGGTGCCATACACAGCAAAGTGTGTGACATCTGTTTTAAAGCCGTAGTCATCGGCCAATGCATTAACAAAGTTTGCTGCTGTTTCTATTGGCGCATCACCTACTGAACCGCATGTGCCACACACAAGGTGTAGATGGGTTAACTCTTCAGCTGCATGATAGGTAGCGCCGCCATGGCCCAAGTGGGTGTGCTGCACGAGACCAACATTTTCAAGGGTTTCAAGGTTTCGATACACAGTTGAAAGATTGATTCCCGGATGTGTTTGACGAACTTTTTCTGCCACCTCTTCAGGTGTTGCGTGCCCAAGTGAGCGCACAGCAGAAAGAACTAGTTCGCGCTGTGGTGTTAAGCGCAGACCCTTTTCATGTAGTTCGTGTTTTGCAGCCATGTATAAAGCCTACCCTTACTTTCTACGAGCGCGAAGTAGGAGAAGGTAGATCTCGCACCCAAGACAGAAGTTAAAGGCTGCGTTTAGGAAGGCTGCAGCTAGTGCACAGGCAACTGCGACTGTGAAGATTGGGGTTACACCAGTAACTAATCCAACAATTGCAGTTAATGCAAAGAGTAATCCAACGCTTTGTGCAAACTGTGGTGGGCGAACATCCTCAGTTGGTACTTCACTCTTTAAACGTGGCTTTACAACGCTCTTATAAATAAATGCATACGGTGTGAACTGTGGACCTTTAAATGCTCCAATTGCAAAAACAATAGCTTGAGCAACAATTATCCAAAGATTGTTTGTTGCTAGTGCTGTTGCTAGAACCACAGTTGTAATTACTGCTCCAAAACGTGGTCCACGTGCATCAATAACTGTTGTGCTCTTAATTGAATTTGAAACCTGTGTCATTGTTTTTCCTTTTCTTTGGTTGATTAATTGTTAAATGAAGAAACAATTAAGCAATACACAAAGATGCAGACATACGGCCGTAATCAATTACACGGCGCTTAGTAGCTGCTAACAACATGGGTTAAGAGTAAAGAGGTTGCATCAGTTATGCGAGTTGCAACTAATTCGCATTAGCGAATAGCAGAAATTGCGCTTAAAACCTGGTCTCGCTTAGGTGCACCCATTGCCCGGCCGACTTCATGGCCATTACGATCTAGAAATAAAGTTGTTGGGGTGCTGCGAATATCTAAGGTGCGCACAAGTTCCAAATTGGCCTCAGCATCAATCTCGGCGTGAACAACATCGGCCATATCTGCAGTGACATCTTCTAGCAATGCTCTGGTCGCTCGGCAGGGACTACAAAAAGCTGATGAGAACTGCACCAAGGTTGCGCGAGAACCCAAAGCCACCCCGATCATGCTTTCGGTAATCAATCCCTTATCTGATTTAACGACAACCTTGCCCCGAGAACGCTGATACCAAAGCCCGTATGCCGTTGCCAAGGCCAGCACGATGGCGATTGGAAGCAAGGATTTCACAGGGGTAGTCTGTACCAATGGCGAGAGTTCTTCTACTTACGAACACTCTTGGTGCCAGCGCAGAAGTGCTTCCTGCACTTGGTTTGCTGCAGCACCAAGTTCGCATCTTGCCTGCCGAAGCAAGCGTCCTTGTTGATGCTCCTGATGCAGATGTTTTAATGATTGATGCACGCCGCGAACTACCGGCTACTAAATCCTTAACCAAACTTCTTAATTCAACAGGTGTTGGTTGCCCGATAATTGCAATCACTACAGAAGGTGGATTAACCGCAGTTAACGCTGACTGGGGTATTGATGATGTCATTCTTGATACTGCAGGTCCTGCCGAAGTTGATGCACGTATTCGCATCGCACTTGGAAAGCATGCAATTGAATTAGTCGCATCAGACCCACATAGCGGAGAAATTCGTAGCGGAGAAGTAACAATTGATGAAACCACTTACACCGCTCGCCTCAAGGGCAATGTTTTAGATTTAACCTTTAAAGAGTTTGAACTACTGAAATATCTTGCCCAACACCCAGGACGTGTTTTCACTCGTGCTCAGTTGTTGCAAGAAATTTGGGGCTATGACTACTTCGGTGGAACTCGCACAGTAGACGTCCACATCCGTCGACTACGTTCCAAGCTTGGTCCTGAGTTTGAAGCAATCATCGGCACAGTCCGAAATGTTGGATACCGCTTTACTGTTGATGCTTAACAATGCGACACATACTTAAGTTACATCGCGATTTAAACGCAGATTCTCTGCCTCAAGCAGTTCACGATTACACAATCGAAACCTTCAATCCTGCAATCCATAAACAACAATGGCTTGATTTAAACAATCAAGTATTTGCACATCACCCCGATCAAGGTAATTGGGCCATACAAGATTTAGACAATCGCATTGCAGAGCCTTGGTTTGATGCAGATGGATTCTTTTTAGCAACTGAAAACGGCGTTATAGAAGGCTTTGTGTGGACAAAAATCCACCAAGACTTAATCAATCAAGACCCTGTGGGAGAGCTCTACGTAGTTGGAACTCACCCCGATCATGCAGGCAGAGGCATAGCCCGTGCTTTGTCAGTAGAAGCGATTAACTACCTGGTAAACAAAGGCTTAAAGCACGCCATCTTGTATGTGGATGCAGACAATGAAAAGGGCCTAAAGCTGTATGGCTCGCTAGGTTTTAACTAGTCTCTCTCGTTTTCTAAACCCTTCTCAAGTAATCTTGGAGTATGAAATCTACCTGGGCCGATGGTGCAACTCCGCCATCAAAGGATTTGGTTACACACATCCTCCAGCGATTCACCTATGGACCAACACAACAGTTAGTTAATGATGTTCGCAAAGGCGGAGTTGATAACTGGTTTGAAAAACAACTAGATCACTCATCCATATCTGATTTAGAAGTTGAATCTTTCATTTCAAAATATGACATGTTCAATTACTTACATAAGGACATAAATGTCCTTTGGCCACTGGCAGAGTCAGAGGGAGATATGGCCAAGGGCCAGATCTATAACGCAAACTGGATGGCTGGTCGAATCGTAAATCTCTACACCGTCATTCAACAGACGCATTCCAACCGTCAAGTTTATGAAATGATGGTCGAGTTTTGGCATAACCATTTCAATATCGTGACCATCGGAGAAGATACTAAAGATGGTCATCTTGATTGGCACACTAATGATTTCAATAAGAAAGTGATTCGAGAGCACGCTTTAGGCAATTTTGAAGAGATGCTTCAAATATCTGCCCTTCATCCTGCAATGATTGTTTATCTAGATGGCGAGCTCAGCACAAAGGATCTACCTAATGAAAATTATGGAAGAGAGCTTTTAGAGCTCCACACCATTGCGCCAAAGTCTGGCTACACACAAGCTGATGTGATGGATGCTGCAAAGCTTTTCTCAGGATTGCGCGTGAAGTGGCCAGAACGCTATTACCAGCGAGGGAAAAAGCCGAGAATTGAGGGTAGGAATACATTCATAGACATTCCTTCTGTCGAATCAATGATCCACGCTGAGCGTCAAATCTACGGAACCTTCAAAGTAATGGGATGGCAAAGAACGGTAAATACACCCTCAGAAATTATGCCTGCAATCCAGTCATTGCTTAATTATCTAGCTGGCCATCCTGAAACTGCAAAGACAATCGCACTTAAATTGGGTCGTCGTTTTGTTGAGGATGTTCCATCTCAGAAGTTTCTTAATGATATTTCCTCTACTTTTACAAGTTCAAAGGGAGACATTAAGACGATTTTGCGCGCGGTCTATAGGCACCCTGAGTTTGAATCCGCCATTGGTACAAAGTTGAAACGACCAGGAGAAGAGTATGTCTCTACTGCCAGAGCGCTAAATGTGTGGCCCAACTTCTCGAAACTTGGAGTGTGGAAAGGCATCACAAAAGATTTTGCCTTTGTTTCAAATATTGTCCAACATGATTTAAACAAGATGGCCCACGTTCCACTTGGATGGCCTTTTCCAGACGGATATCCAGATGTTGCAACAAATTGGGTGAATGCGAACTCTCAGATCCTGCGATGGAATACCTACGGAAACTTCCTGCAAGGTGGGTCGTGGAACCAACCTGATATAGGAAAACTCTTTCCGGTTGTTAACAAAGATATAGATGCACATATTGATCAGATTGCTAAGACTCTTCTTATCACTGAATTAGGTAGTGCTGATCGAAAATCGATTAAGAACGCTGTAACAAAGGCTTTTGGAACTGTTCCTAATTTTGATTCATCGTCTAGAGAAATATCATCTGGAATCGCTCGATTAATTTTCCAATTACCTGTTTGGAGTCTTCGATGAACTCAGAAGAAGCTATTGAGCTCTGTCCTGAAGGACGCAGTGGATTTTCTCGACGTCAGTTTCTGCAAGGAGTTTCGCTCTTTGGAGGAATGACAATTCTCTCTGCCACAGGTGTGAGATATTCATTTGCTGCATCAACTACTGAGGTGCCAGATGTAGTGGTAACACTTGTATTACGTGGTGGATTTGACGGACTGAGTGCTGTAGTTCCTACAGATGAAAATCTAATGCGTAAAGTTCGCAGCCAGGTTTATATTCCTAATTCAAGTTTGATTCCGTTAGATAGAGATTTTGGATTACACCCCTCATTAAAGCCTTTGATGTCAATGTGGAAAGCTAATGAATTAGCTATCGTCAACACAATCGGTGCACCAACACACTCTCGCAGTCACTTTGAAGAGATTGCAGATGTTGCATATGCGGCATATAGCGAGAAAGACAAGCGTTCAGGATGGATGGCGCGCTTTTTGGATGTGACTGGAAGTGGTTCGGTAGTTCAATCTGTTGGAATTGGTTCGACTACAAAGCAATTGGTGGGTGGCAAGGTTGCACCTATTAATTTAAATGGCCTTGATAACTTTAGATTAGAAGGTGTCTTTGGTTATAAGCCTGAAGACATCGCAGGATTTATTGATGAAACTCATGCCCGATGGACCAATCCTTGGGTCGGCCAAGCTAAATCCACAATTCAAGCGCTGGACCAGATCGCAAAGGCGGGAGCAGAGAAAAGCACCGTCACATATCCAAGTACAGGAACTGGACGCCGACTCAAAGATGTTGCTGCACTACTTAAGGCTGGAATTGGTGTGCGCGCAGTTGATGTTGAGTTTGAAGGCGATTGGGATATGCATGCAAACATGGGCAGCATCGAAAATGGATGGCTCTCTGGATATCTGGCAGATCTTGGTGGTTCGATCGCTGCATTCCGAGAAGACCTTGGAGTTCTTTGGGCTCGCGTAACAGTTGTAACAGTTACTGAATTTGGTAGAAGAGTAAGTGGAAATGAATCAAACGGTACTGAACATGGTTGGGGATCAAGCATGTTCGTAGCTGGTGGTGGCGTTAATGGCGGAAAGATCCACGGACGATTCCCAGGACTTGATGAAAAGCAGTTAAAGGATGGAGACCTTGTTGTAACAGCCGACTACCGAAGTCTTCTTACTGAAATTCTTACTCGCAGAGCCGGAGTAAGCGCAAAAGGTGCAACTGAAATCTTCCCTGACTTTAAACCTGAAGTTCTATCTGTCATGAAGCATCTTTCAGAAACTCCTTTGCCAGCAAACTTCCCTAAAGGAGTTATGGATGGGCTTGGCAATGTTTTCTATGACAAAGATGCACTGCCAACCCGTGCGCCAGAAGTAGTTGCAACGGCCACTCCAAAAGCAACACCGAGTCCAACTCCTACATCAGCTGACATGGCCGGTGTTGAGCCATCGAGTTCGCCAAGCCCCAAGAAATCAGTGGCTCCAAGAAAGACCATCACATGCGTTAAAGGTAACCGAACAATTAGAGTCACTGGAAAAGATCCAAAGTGTCCTACCGGTTACACAATTAAGAAATAGTGAGAGAGTTGCTTCTCTAAAAATCACGGACGCGTAATCTTCGCCCGATCAAAGTCGCCATGCTTTAACTGCGGCCATGGCAGTCTGCGGAGTTGCACATAAAGCTATTGCAACTAGCGCCGTTTCAAGGCTTAACGTTAGATGTGAAAGATTCAAATATATAGATCCGAGTGCTTTCACCAATAGTCACCGTGTGTTGATCCAAGCGCAGAGAAAGCGTGGGGCTAGGGTTAGAAGGTCTGGGAAGTACCCCAGGTTTAACCATCGAATGGAGTAAGGCATGTCTGTTTCAAGAAAGTCATTAATCTCATCATTACTGGCGGGCGGACTCTTGTTGTCGCTAATTGGAGCAAGTCCAGCTAACGCCGCTCCAACCATCGCCCTTAGCATCAATGGCGTTGTGATCTCAACTGCGAGCGTTTCAACAACTCCAGCAAGCGTCACAGTTCCTGCTGATAACTCAGTTGATGCCGTTGATGCCGTCCGCTTCTTTCTCACCAGTGTTGATGCGGGAACAACAGTTACTGTTGCCGCCACAAACTCTTTTATCGTTTCCTCACTGTCAACAACATTGAACCCAGTCAAAAGCAACGCTGGCGTCACTTCAGCAAGTTACAACGTAGGAACAGGAACAACATCTGAGTTCTTTGCCTACACTCGCTCAACTGGACTAGGAACAATTACTATCACTAACGGTGGAAGTACATTTACTTACTACATCCGCGGAACTGCAGGCCCTGCATACACAGTTGCTTACACACCAAATGCAAAGCCATTTACTTCAACTCTTGTTAAGCAGAGCGTGAAGATCACAGATGTTTTCGGAAACACAGTTGCGGGTGTAACCCCAACACTTTCACTCATTAACTTAACCTCAACAACTCCAACATCTTCTAGCTCAGAAGGTCTATCTGAGTTCACTATTACATATCCTTCAACAGCGGGTAAGAGCGCACTTTCTGTCTCAATTCCTGCAGTTGATGTAGTTGGTTTTGATCCTGCAGTTAAAGCAATTTCAACTTTCATCGATGTAACAGATGCAAATGGTGAAATTGCAACAGCTGCCGCAGCACTTGCAGCTGAAAAGGCTGCACGAACAGCTGAAAAGACAGCATCTGATGCAGCACTTGCAACAGCTACTGCAGCACGCGCAACTGAGAAGGCCGCAGCCGATAAGGCCGCTACCGATGCAGCTACCGCAGCCGCAGCAGCACTTGCAGCTGAAAAGGCAGCACGCGCCACAGACAAAACAAATTCTGATGCAATTCTGGCTGCTGAGAAGGTTGCACGTGCAGCAGCACTTGCAGCTGAAAAGGCTGCATCTGATTCTGCAATGGCTACTGAAAAGGCAGCACGTGCAGCAGATAAGGTAACTGCAGACAAAGCTCTTGCAGATGAAAAGGCAGCACGCGCAGCAGATAAGGCAGCTAGTGATAAAGCGCTAGCAACTCTAACTGCAAGTGTTGCAACACTTACTAAGAAGGTTGCAGATTTGAAGGCTCTCTATAACAAGCTAGCCGTCAAGTTCAAGCAGAAGACAATCAATTAAAGCAAATTAAGTAGGAAAGGCCACCAGCGAGAGTTGGTGGCCTTTTTCTTTACTGAGGTGAAACTAATTCTCCACACATCTGGCTAAATGCCTTTGTGTGAGCATCCACATCAGCTGCTGTCGTATCCGGACACATCAGCGCCATGTTATGGAAAGGTGTGATCAAGAAACCATCATTTAACATGCGCAAGTGAATGTATTGCTCTAACTCAAAGTCACCAGCATTGTTGGCATCGGCTCCAGTTATTGGTGCGGTTTTGCCAAATATGTATTCACCACGTGCACCTAAACGATTACAACTCCATGGCAGATCAAACTCATTAATCGCAGCATCCACACCATCTGACCAACGATTTCCAAGTTCAATCATGCGATCAAAGTTTTCTTGAGTCAGTACCTGTGTCAATGTTGCACGCATCGCTGCCAAGGACAGGGCATTGCCCGCCAAAGTTCCACCAATACCACCAGTATCAATAATTTCTAGCTCAACCATTTTCTTGATTAAATCGGCAATCGCCTGCGTCATTCCAAATGTTCCTGTTGGGATTCCCCCGCCAATTGCTTTGCCAATTGTGAGGAAATCTGGCTTTAAACCACGCTCAGCTGTCATTCCACCAGGGCCAACAGAGATTGTGTGGGTCTCATCAATAATCAAAATAGTGCGGTATTCCTTGGCTAAATCAGCAACTGCCTCTAGGTAGCCAGCTTGTGGCAAGACGATTCCAACGTTTGTCATTGCAGGTTCCATCAAAATTGCTGCAACATCACGATGTGCCAAGGCTTTTTCCATGCCCGCAATATCGTTGAATTCAACTACTCGTGTTGTTTGATCAAGTGCAACTGGTGCACCAATATTTCCTTCGCGGGACACTGTGTTTCCGCTTGCATCCAAAGTCGCAAATGTTTCATCCACAGAACCGTGATAGCAACGATCGATAACAACAATCTTTGATCGCCCAGTAATCATTCGGCTGTAGCGAATAACGTGACGGTTAGCATCTGTGGCAGAAACCGTGAACTGCCATAGCGGCAAACCAAAGCGACGTGAAAGCTCTGCAGAAACAATTGACGCATCCGCCGTTGGAAGCATCGCTGTAATTCCCTTACCTGCCTGCTCTCTAATAGCAGCAACTGTCGCATCTGGTGAGTGACCTGTCATTGAACCGGTATCACCCAAACAAAAGTCAATGTAGGTATTTCCATCAACATCTGTAAAGCGCGCACCCTTAGCTTGATCAATAAAGATTGGGTACTGCCCTGGCCACTTAGCCATCCACGACATTGGAACACCGCCAGGCATGTTTGCTTGGCCCTTTTTAAAGAGCTCGCCTGACTTTGGGTGCAATGCTAAGAAGCGTTCATCTTCAATTTTTCGTAAAGTAGCTAAATGGTCACGATTAATCATTGGGTGATCCTATTCGAGTGATTCAAAAACAAATAATGCTTCGATGTAATTCTCGCCGGTAATACCCAGGTTCTGTGCATCAGGTGGTGCGGTTTGTGGTTCAAGGCAAACCCCATCTGAATCCTCAGAGAAAACTACCCACCACGGGGCATCACATTCAATTGAAATACGTGCAACATCCTCCCAAACCACAGCAGGGGTGCCTTTTATGCCGGTAAATGCATCATCCCAAGGTGGTGGTGTTGGTGCACTGCGCTTTCCTGTTGGGATTCCATCACTGCCACGAATCAACATCTCTGTTGCTTCAAACTCAATCTCAGCGCTTCCCCCACGTTCCAAATCACGTGCAAACCATGGATGAAAACCAAGCCATGCTGGTAGATCGCAGCCATTGTCGTCATATTCAAGTGACCAACGAATCGCATCATCTAAAACTTCAATCTTTTGTTCAACAGTTGCGTTGCCATATGGTGATGGCAAATGCAACAAAGAACGACCTGGTCCAATTTCTTGCCATGATGAGATAAGTCCAAAGCCATGAATGGCGTGTGGCGGATCAATTGTTGCTGGTAGTTGAATCTGCTCTCCGGCACTGTTTGTAATCAGACCTTCTTTGATTCGCCCAGCCCACGGCGCCATCGCATACCAACCCGATGTGTGAACCTGTCCACGAAATGGAACAGCAAACTCGTTCTCACGCCACTTTAATGAAGTGATGCGCGCACCGTTGTCATCATCGATTGCGATTTGAAATTCAGCATCATCAATAAATTGCATTATGCATCCAACGCTTCTACTAATTCGTGCAATCGTGGTGGCTGAGCGCCAGCACGTGAAACGGTAATCCCTGCAGCAATTGTTGCGCGGTGCAGCACTGCGTTAAGTACCTGTCCCTGTAATCCATCAACAGAGTGCGTCACAATACCCTCAACCAGAATTGCACCAACAGTGTCACCAGCACCAACAGTGTCAACAACAACCACCTTTGCCCCAGCAACTTCTTCAAAGCCATGTTCGGTATATCCGATGATTCCTTTGGCACCGCGTGTAACAACAACTAGCGATGCACCATTTGCAATCCAGCGCTGTGCGACCTCATCCATCGATTCATCAGGATAGAGCCATGAAATATCATCATCAGAAAGCTTGATAACACTTGATATTTCGACCCATTTTTCAACAGCTGTCCGATATGCCTTGTGATCACCAACAACAGATGTGCGCACGTTAGGGTCAAAGACGATAGGTGCGAACTCAGCCGTTTTAACCGCCCAGTCATACAAAATGCTAGATGCTGGCTCAACAATTGTTACTAGTGTGCCAATGTGTAAAACAGAGGGCTTTAACCGTTCTGGGTCTGGCAACCAAGAATGCGCAAAATCAAATGTTGCACTCCCATCAATTAAAAACTCATAACTAGCAGATCCATGTGCATCCAATGTGACAGTTGCTGTGCAGGTTGGCTTGTCACTGTTAAGCGACAGCGCGAGCCCAACGCCATCTCTTTCTAGCTCTTTGCGCGCCATCACGCCAAAGGCATCAGTTGATATTCCATCTATGAAGTCAACATCATGTCCTAAGCGTGCAAGTGCTTTTGCAGTATTTGCAGGTCCTCCACCAACAACAGGACCGGTTGGCAAAACATCAATTAAAACTTCTCCACACACCCAAATACTCACAGCAGTTCACCCTTGCGAGCTAGGAACTCTGTTAACACTTCAACACCCAATAAGTGATCTTGCACTTGTGGTAACCCACTAATTAACAAAATTCCAACACACCCCATGCCCTTAACGTTTAGTGGTAATCCACCACCATGGATGGCATGGGTTTCTTCAGGCAAACCCTTAACCGCATACCAATCAATACTCTGTTCTTCAGCTAGGACTCTTTCATACATTGTTGAATTTCCAGTTGCTAAAACAACCCGTGCTTTGCGAGCAATCCATGAATCATTCTCACCTGTAGAGCCAGGTAGAGATGCGTGAAAGACAGTCCATTCCTTTAAGCGAACTTCAACAGCAATTCCTAACCCACGTTCAAACCCTAAATTCAATGCAATCTCGCCTATTTCAATCGCATCTTTGTGGGACAGGGATTCCAGCTCAAGTGTTCTGGCCTCTAGCGCCAGCCCTTCACTTGAAAATCCACCCGTTGTAGTCGCCATGTGCGTAATTGTGCCTTAATCTTCGTGCATGATCACTATCCCAGAATCCGACCTTGTCGTTCATGAACTCTGCCTAGGCAGCAATATCTTCGGCGGCAACGCGAGTAAAGAAGAATCCCACCTAGTCATGGATGCCTATCGCAGCCATGGCGGTAACTTCATCGACACCGCAGATATGTATAACCAGTGGGTCGAAGGCCATGTTGGGGGAGAATCAGAGTCTGTTATTGGTTCATGGATGGCAGCACGCGGCAATCGCGCAGATATGGTGATTGCAACCAAGGTTTCTAAGATGGATCGTCGCCCAGGATTATCCGCAAAAAACATTCTTGCAGCATGTGAGGAGTCGTTAGATCGCTTGCAAACCGATTACATCGATCTCTATTACAGCCACTCAGATGATGAATCAGTTTCACTAGAAGAAACCCTTGGCGCATATGCTCAATTAATCTCAGAAGGCAAGGTCCGCTATATCGCAGCCTCTAACTTCACAGCTGCCAGACTTCGAGAATCAGTTGAGTTCAGTAATGCAAACAACCTTCCTAGCTATATTGCAGTGCAAGATCTCTATAACTTAATTGTCAGAGAAGGTTATGAAAAAGATTTAGCTCCAACAGTTGCAGATCTTGGAATTACAAATTTGCCGTACTACGGGATTGCTCGTGGGTTCTTGTCAGGTAAGTACCGCCCTGGTGTAACCGAGGTTGATTCAAAGCGAGCAGCAGGTGCTCGCGAACATGCAAACGATAAAAACTACGCAGTTCTTGCTGCAATGGATGAGATCTCTGCAGCACATAACAACGCACCGTTATCTGCTATCGCATTAGCCTGGCTACGTTCCCAACCAACTGTCAGCGCGCCAATTGCCTCTGCCCGCACAGTTGCCCAACTAGAAGAGATCGTTCAGGTCATCCATTTAACTGCTGATGAAGTAGAAAAGCTCAATACGCTCTCTGCGTAATTACTTTTGTTGCAAGCGCTGGGCCATAGTGGCTGCAACGGTGAGCCATTTAGCTGCTTCTGCCTCGGTAAAGAGCGTTTCTGAACCGGTCAAAATATAAAGACCGGTAAACATCGCGCCATTGAATTGATAGAAAGCCAACATCTGACGTGAGTCTGCCCCGCTTCCGATCGTTGCATGCACCAAGACTCGATTGCCTTCAGTAACTAATGTGGTCGGAATCTGTGGCAGGGTTCTAAAGGTGTAAGGAACAAGAGTTCCGGTTGCCTCTTTATAGCCACCAGCGCTCTTGCAATCCTCTAGGACCTTCTTCAACTCCTTTATGGCAGCATTTGCAGCATCGACAGATGAGTATCGAACAACTTCAGATGATAAGAAAGCAAAGGGTGAAGGATTTTTTAACACTGATAATTGGCGACGCTCTGCTCGTCCTGATTCAGAATCAAACTTTGCATTACACAGATCAAGTGTTGGATCCTCCGTGGTGGTGCCACGGAACATAGGAAGAACGCTCCACTCTTGGCTGAAATCATCAGCGCGGAATCCGAATTTAGACAATTTTAATTGCTTTTCATCGGTAAGAGATGAATCAACAATGGCAGGTGCGCGGTCATACTCTTTCATCAACCCAAGTGTTGTTTTCATAGAGCTCATGCCCACTACAACCATGTTTGAACCACTGATGCGCACAATCTTCTTAGTTGCACCAACATTAATCGATGCACCAACCCGAGGAGTTGTTGCCTTGCTATCTGCAATCGTGGCCACATTCTTGCCACCAAAAGCAACCACGACAGCTCCTGGGCCCATCACAACATCTTGAACACCACTTACTGAAAGGGAAATGGTGCACTTACCGGTGCACTTTAAAGCACCTGCTCCATATGAGTTTGCCGCACTCCACTTACCAGTCTTACTTCCCTTGCTAGCAGTGAGTAAAGAGTGAGTGATAGAGAGATCGCCCTTTAATCCATTTCCAATGCAATCAAATACTTGCGCAGTTCCTGCAAGAGTGGCATTGGGAGCTAACTTCAATGCAGGAGCATTCTTAACTGTTGAGGATTGAAGAACTAAACCGATCTCATCGACTAGATCTACCTGACAGATGCCGCTACCCGCATCTGTGGCGCCCTTCCATTGAACAGAAACTTCATTACTTGTGATCGCATTAACTGCAAATGTGTTAGCGACAACTGGATCTGCCCGGTCAATAACTACCTTCATGGCAGGTGACCAATCACTTTTATTGCCGATAATGTCTATTGCGCGCATTGCAAAGGTGTAACTACCTTCTGGAAGATCTCGAACATATAAAGTCTTTGGTGCAACAAAGGGACTCAAATATGTTGGTTGCCAGCCATCAACATCAACAGCCTTGAGTGTTTGAACAACACCATTGATCTGACCTTCAAAACCAGAGATTGCAGTGTCTGCATCCTCAAAGCCTTGTTTAATAATTGTCATATTAGGTGAGCGCCATTGCTCCACGGGAAGAACAGCTGGAACAGGAGGCGGAGTCACATCTGCCTTCTTTGTAATAGTTACAACTGCGCCAGTTTCAGAAGGAAGAGCGCTAAAAGAAACATTGCCTGAATATGTTGTTGCAGTCAGCCCTGTCATCGATCCGCTGAGGTCAGCAGAAGTTTTATATCGATAATCATCTAGGTTAAGCATCCAAATATCTGTGCCTAAAACAGCTGGAAACTCAGCACCAGCACCATCTTCAGGGTTAGGAGAGACAACTGCTGAAACAGGAGGAGGATCTAAACGATAAATTGCAAGACCTGGCTTATATGAAACGCCATCTGTCTTTCGTCGATACTCGATCCAGTAACCAGCTTTTCCATCTCGAATAAATATTGCTTTAATGCCATCTGCAAAATCACTCGGAGCTAAATTCACAACTTCAGATTGCCACACCTGTTTGACCTGTGAATCATCAATGAAACCCATTCTCCATTGGTGATAGGTACTAAATGGGGATCTGGTATCAAGATTTCCCATTGGATCAATCGTTCCGCCGTATTCAACAGCCTTGCAATTGCTTCCCCAAGGACCATCTTTTGCTTTGTCTTCACAGCTTAAAAAGTTTGAGTGGCCAAGACCTAGCGCATGGCCTAATTCGTGGGTGATAACAAATGATGAATCAGTGTCATGGAGAATAAGAATTCCAAACTTCTTCTTAATATCTCCCAATAGCGCACGTCCCGACCAAATACATCCAGCACGTGGTGCGGCAACAACTAAGTAACGCTCTGAATCATCTGCAATACCTAAACGGTCATATGCCTCAGCTCGTATTGCACTTAAAAACTCACTAGCTGCAGAGCCTGTGCAGGGCATCTTGCCTAGTAACTCAATAGGCTCTTTTAGAATTTTGCCTGAATTAAATGAAATAGTGCGATCTTTTGTGTCGCCATACATTGTTGTGAAAACTTTCCAGTCTTCATTCACCTCTGTATCAATGACATTTGCAACAGTTGTTACATCTCCGCGAAGTGGCACCGCACCATTCCATGTCACTGACACAACATCGATCACACGCTGATCAACTGCATATGCAGGAGAAAACCCCAATGAAACAAAGGCGATGACAAGGGCTATTGCTGCTGAGAGGTGCTTTCGCATAGTGAGCATCCTAAATCTCCCACGCAGAATCGTCATGTCGATTAACCCCAAATAGCTGATAGCCCTGTAATTCAGGCTGTCCAAACCACTGGGCACTATCTGTCCCACCCACCATGACCGCTGTTGCCATGGCATCACACAGCCAGCCCTCAGCCCCCACAACAGTTGCCGACTTGGCACCAATTGCGATCATTCCAGTGTGAGGATCATGGATATGTGCCCCACGTTCATATGTTCCAGATGTTGCAATTGCGCCATCACTAATCTCATAAACCTTCACAACCTCTAGTGAGTTGTTGGGATTAACAACACCGATGGGCCATGGCCTAACAACACCATCGCTATCTAGGAAACCCCCACGAAGTGCTAAATCCCCTGCAGCATTAACCTGCACATGCTGCGCCCCTGCTGCCACCAACATATCTGCGCACTTATCTGCCGCCCACCCTTTTACTAACCCAGATGGATCAAAACCACCCTCAACAGCCCAAGGATCAAAAGCTCCATCACTTAACCACTTGGCCTGTGCACATAAATCCCAGACCTCAATAACATCATCTGGACAATTTTCTATGTCGACTTCACCACGACGTAATCGTGAAACCCACGAACCATCTTTATAGGTTGAAAAATCTCTATCAACATCTTCGCAAAAAGTAATGATTGATTCCATAGCAGCACTTAAGGCTTCAGAACTGACAGATTGGGACAAACAATCCACATCCACAATCGTTCCCCACACAGGAAACTGTCGACGCAATTGATTCACCTGCTCAGCCTATCCACCTGCATTACAAACCAGCGTCTGCGAGCGCTCCTTGCAGTGACGTAAACCAGCCATAGCTTGTGTATGAAGCACCAGATGCACCCTTGATGTTTGCACTCTGTGCAGCCAATGTCTGCTTCTTCAAAATCGGCATAGCCATATTTGTGTAGCGATCATTCTTTCCACTGGGTGCCTTAATAGCCTTTGCATCTGTAATGACGCCGTTGACAACTGTTATCTGAACTTGCACATTTCCATAGTTCACATAAACAGATGGACCTGTGAAGGTTCCACTCTTTGCAGCAGGTGCTGCAGCAGTTGTTGAAGCCGCAACCGGTGTTGGATCAGCACTTTGAGTACTAGCCGCACTAGCTGCTGCAGTTGCCTTCTTTGTTGCAACTGGCTTTGAACTCTTTGTTGTTGTAGGAGATGATGAAGCAGACGTACTAATACCTGTCCCAGTAATACCCATTGACGCGCCACCAGCGATGTTGAGATCGCTAGAACCCATCTGAGGTGGCGTAATTGCTAGGACAGCGCCAAGACCCCCGACTGTGCCGCCTGCAATCAAAAACGCCCGCTTCATCTCATACCCTCGTTTCGTTAGATCCCCCTCGAGAAGATCAACTACCCGTATAAAACCCTACGAACCTGAAGTATTTCTGTGAACGAGTGCAATACAAGCGCAGAGTTCTCAGGTTTAGTCGGTCAACCCTTCTGAAGAAAGCGCTCTTGCAGAACTTCACGAACAATCGTTGAGGTTGTCTCTCCGCGGCGCTTGGCCTCTTTCTCAATAGCTTTTTTCAGTTTGGCTGGAACGCGAACCTTTAACTGAGGAGACTCAACTGACACAGCGGTGAGCGAAGGCCGTCCTCGCACCTGCTTGATCGCATCGCGAGCCATCTTTGCAGCTAACTTATTTGTTAAGCGCGTTCCGTCTGGTAATAACACTACTTCAGAATCTAGATCCACATCTGGACCAACCACATACTTAGATTTCACTTTGGCCCCCATGTCTTCTTCCTCCTTCGAAAATTTGCCGGCATCACATGTGTGACTAATAAATACTCATTAAGCACGACGGCAATTATTTCTAATTCGACCCCACGATCATCTTGCCCTTGCCATATGCGCTGAACTCTTCCTACCTCGTTTGTGATAACAAAGAATGAATTGTTCTCAATGACAAATAGTGCGTGTGATTTACCTATCCGATGCTTTCGAGCCGCTTGGGTGAATTTAATCTGCATTTCTGCACAGTAAGTTGCCCAACTGACTTATTTATTTGTGTACCCCATAAATATAACACAAATTGTGGATAACAACTACTCCTTATGGAACGCAAAGGCCTCATTCATGGCATGGTTCTTACCAGATCCACCTATTTATCTAGCGAGCAACCATCACCTGACTGGCTGTGAAGCCAATTGCGTTTTTGGAGTAAGCAAGAGTGCTACAGGTAATTGCTTTGCCTTTATAGGCATCACTCATCGACCAGGTTGCACTTGTCAGTGATGCTGTTCGTGTAATGGTGCTAGAAGTTGCCCAAGGAATAATCCAGTCAGGCAGATATTCACCGAGTGCTGAAAAGATAGTTGAAACATGCTTGCCATCGACAAAGAGTGAGAAGGCAGAAGAGGTTGGCGTGGCTGAGTAGCTGCCGATGGTGCAGGTAATCAAGGTGTCACTGAGTGTGACAGTTGGTTTATTTGTAGGCAGCATTGGTAACACTTGTGAGCGACCTGATACAGATCCAGAAGCTGAGTCATAACCAGTTCTAGTCGTTGTCACTGTGACTGAGACAGATTGATCTTTGCTAAGTCCTGTGACAGTAACTAGACCATTTGAGCTAATTGTTGCTTGCCCAGCTGTGGATGTGACTGCATAGGTGAAGGCAGAGTCGTAATTTGAAACCTGAACTGTGTAGCGCCCGTCTAATGAAGAGCCAGATGAAAACAGTGGCGTTAAACCTGGAGAGGATGATGAAGATGATGAAGAGCCACTATCAGCAGTAATTGTTACATCAATTACATACAGTGACGCACTTGAATTATCCTGGGAGGTTATATACGTAACAAAGTAATCACCGGTATTGATCGCAGCACTTACGTAGGAAGCATTTACTGTACTTGTACTTTGACTACTCGAATTCTTACTCACATACACAACTGTCGCATTTAGTTGATTTCGAAGAAATGAGGTAACAAATGATCCACTGTTTGATGTGTTTGCAGCTTGTGTCGCAGAAATAGTGACAGAACCACGAGCAACGACGTTATTTGGGTTAGTTCCAGGTGTACCAAGTGAAGTTATTACAACGCCTTTAATTGTAGATGCTGCAGAAAGAGTTGAGTCACTTGAGCAAGTTGAGCCTGAAATTACAAAGGTCAGGGTATTGCTGTCTTCAGTTTGAAGCGGGGCAGTATATGCAGCAGCATTTGCACGAAAT
>JBILAD010000084.1:0-5026 GCA_044354355.1 Candidatus Planktophila sp.
CCTTTGGTGAACAACAGGTGTCAGCCGAAGCGGCCTGTAACGTAATCTTCGGTGCGCTTATCACTTGGTGAAGAGAAGATCTTGCTCGTTGGAGCTGTCTCAACCATGACTCCTGGGCCACCATCAGATAGGAAGAAGGCTGTGTAGTCAGCAACGCGAGCGGCTTGCTGCATATTGTGAGTAACAATGACGATCGTCATTGACTTAGCCAACTCTGAGATTGTCTGTTCAATTCTAAATGTTGATCCTGGGTCAAGTGCAGAACATGGCTCATCCATCAAAAGAACCTGAGGTTCTACAGCCAGTGCGCGTGCAATACACAAACGCTGTTGCTGTCCACCTGAGAGTGCCCCACCGTGCTCGCCTAGGCGATCCTTAACCTCAGTCCAGAGACCTGCACGCACCAGACATGACTCGAGAAGTTCATCTGTGTTGCTTTTCTTGAGTTGAGCAAGTTTGAGTCCAGACAAAACATTCTCACCGATGGTCATAGATGGGAATGGGTTTGGCTTCTGGAAAACCATGCCAACACGAAGGCGGATCTTTGTTACATCAGTTCCTGGTGCGTAAATGTCCTTGCCATCTAGCAAAACTTCACCGGCAAGTGCTGCCGTTGGGATGAATTCATGCATACGGTTAAGTGTTCGCAAGTACGTTGACTTACCGCAGCCTGAAGGCCCGATTAGCGCGGTAACAGTTCCGGCGGCAAAATCCAATGAAACATCTGAGAGCACATGCTTAGTACCAAACCATGCATGAACCCCACGTGTTTCAAGACCAGTGCCAAGAAGGTTAGTACCTGGGACTCGTTGCTCACGATTGCCTGCAACTGATGCAAGAGATGATGGCGTCGTTGTCTGCATTTTTTTCTCCATGTTTTCGTTGTTTGAATTCTCAGTTGGCGTCATCTCAAACTACCTTTCTACCGCTTAAGTACCGGGCAAGTCCGAATAGAACCATAATCAGGATGAGCAGGATTAGCATTCCGCCCCACGCTCTTGCGTAGGCTTCTTCAGTTCCACCTGTCAGGAATGCTTTCCAAATATAAAACGGTAGCGAGCCCATTGGGCCTGAGGTCGGATTGAAGTTAAGTGCATCTGCTCCGCCTGACACAAGAAGAATTGGAGCAGTTTCACCGATGATGCGAGCAATTCCAAGGATTACCGCTGTAACCAAACCGCTCTTGGCAGCAGGAACTACTACGCCAGAAACGGTGCGCCACTGAGTAGCACCTAGTGCCACACCAGCCTCACGCAGCTCGTTTGGAATGAGAAGAAGCATTTCTTCTGCTGTTCGCGCAATTGTTGGAATCATCAAAATACTCAAAGCCAATGAGCCCATCAAGCCAGTTAACTCTTGCGTTACAGGAATAACCAAAATTGAAAGAATAAATAATCCAGCAACGATTGATGGCACACCACTCATTGCTTGAACAAGAAACTTAATTGGGCGGGCTAACTTGCCACGGATCTCAGTTAAATACAGTGCAGTTAAAAGACCGATTGGGAAACTAACGATCAGTGCGCCGCCCACCATGATGATGGTTCCAACTAGTGCATGCAAAAGTCCGCCTGATGTAACAGGATCATTAACAGAAGCCTGTGTCATGTCATTGGCAAACATGCCAAAGTGAATTCCTTTGTACCCCTTGAGAAAAACTGTTGAAACGATGCTGACAATCGGAATCAAAGTTATGGTCATTGCAAGAAATGCAAAACTGCTCAGCAGAGAATCCTTTGCGGCTGCTAGATCACGAAGCCGCAGTTGCTGCACAAAAATCAAAAGGCTTGCGAAGAAAAAGTATGCGGCGGCAAAACCCAACTTGCCACTGAGTCCAGTGAGCTCTATTGCCGCGCCAGCTAAAACAGCAGCCAGAGCTAATATGGCAGCGGTAGCCAAGCGCTGCGCGATCGATGTGCCCCAAGGCTTTTGAGGTGTCGGAATCGTGGTTTGAGTCATCGTCCTTTTTTCCCAAACTTGTTGATTAACACGTCAGAGATAGCATTGACAGTCAATGTTAGAAGGAACAAGACAAGGCCTGCTGCCATGAGTGCATTGACCTCTTCTGGACCTGCTTCACCAAACTTCAAAAGAATCAGTGAAGCAACGTTTCCTCCGGCACCGAAAAGAACCTGCCAGTTGACCTGATAAACAACGTTAAGAACTGTATACACCGCAACTGTTTCACCCATTGCGCGTCCAAGGCCAAGCATTGCGCCACCTACGACACCACCGCGACCATAAGGGATTACAACTGCACGAATCATCGCAAGTTTTGATGCACCTAATGCATAAGCAGCTTGGACTCGATCCAATGGAGTTTGATCAAAGATTTCACGAGAAATTGCAGTAACGATTGGAATAATCATGATTGCAAGAACTAACCCTGCAATAAATGGTGAGCGTTCAAAGATTGGCGCAGGAACATCAAATAATGGAATAAACCCTAAATACTTATTGAGAAGCTTTGCCCAATACTCGGCGCTGCTCATCAGGACTATGAAGCCCCAAAATCCAAAGAGAAGTGATGGGAAGGCCGCCATAAGATCGATGAGAGAAATTAGTAGCTTCTTCACTGGTCCACGCGCATAGAAGGTTAAATACAAAGCACTCAAGACTGCGATAGGAACTCCAACGATGACAGCAATAAAAGCTGCTAAGAAGGTTCCAATAAGCATTGCACCAAGTCCAAAAGTGCTTTCTGCAACCTTGCCCTCGGCATCTTGCAATACTTCCCACTTAGATTCAGTTATGAAAGAAAGTTTCTCAACCCGCAAAACACTTATTCCTTTGAGTGACAAGAACAGCGCAATCAATCCAAGGATGACCAAAGATGTCATTCCACCAATGGTGACAACTGCACGAAATATTTGATCTGAGCGTCGCGGCTTGGTCGTGATCTCGCGGGGGGCAGGGATATCTGCCGACTTGTTTTCAAGCAATGTCATGAAGCGAATCTTGTACTTATACGGGAATTTTTACATAGACCGAAGGTGTCTAGAAGGTTAACAAAAGGTGAAATCACCCCTTTCCCCCTAAGGTTGCCCTTATGGCCAATGAACAACCGAATCTGATCTGGATCGACTGCGAAATGACCGGACTATCCCTAGAAAAGGATGTCCTGGTCGAAATTGCCGTCCTTGTGACCGACTCTGATTTGAATGTAATAGGTGAAGGCGTAGATGTCGTCATCAAGGCGAGCGCAGAACAGCTAGCTGGCATGAATGAGTTCGTGACCCAAATGCACACCACCTCTGGCTTGATCACCCAAATCCCTAACGGCATCTCAGTTCAAGAGGCTGAAGCTAAGGTCATCGCCTACCTGGAAAGTGCATCAACCCAGCCCGGTAAATCTCCTTTGGCTGGAAACTCGGTCAGTGTGGACAGATCATTTATCGCCCGCGATATGCCGCTGTTAAACGAGTACCTGCACTACAGAACCATTGATGTTTCCTCCATCAAAGAGTTAACCAGACGTTGGTTTCCTAAGGCTTACTTCGCTGCCCCTGCAAAGACTGGTAACCATCGCGCCCTTGGAGATATTCAAGATTCGATTGCAGAGCTGGCCTACTACCGCCAAACAGTCTTTATCTCCGCGCAAACCCAGGGGCCAACCACCACATAACAACAGGTAGACTTAGCACTTCATGGTGGACGTAGCTCAGCTGGTAGAGCACCCGGTTGTGGTCCGGGATGTCGCGGGTTCGAGCCCCGTCGTTCACCCCACGATTTGGGTATGTGATTAACCCTTGCACCAATAAGTAGAGAGCCGGTCTGAAATGATTTTCGACGTCGTTGTTGAAATCCCAGCGGGATCACGTAATAAGTACGAGATCGACCACACCACCGGTGAAGTCCGCCTTGATCGCATGCTCTTCACCTCAACCCGCTATCCCTATGACTATGGCTTTGTTAAGAACACGCTCTCACTAGATGGCGATCCACTCGATGCTCTCA
Organism: Candidatus Planktophila sp.; assembly: GCA_044354355.1. Lineage (GTDB taxonomy): Bacteria > Actinomycetota > Actinomycetes > Nanopelagicales > Nanopelagicaceae > Planktophila. Next base: position 3,958 of record JBILAD010000084.1, read on the forward strand.
TCATGCTTGATGAGCCAACCTTTCCAGGCTGCGTTGTTTCATGTCGCGTAATCGGCATGTTAAACATGACAGATGAAGCTGGCGGAGATGACAAACTGCTCTGTGTTGCAGCAGGTGATGTGCGAAAGTCTTATCTTCAAGACCTTAATGATGTGCCCGCATATGAACTCTCTGAAATTAAGCACTTCTTTGAAGTTTATAAAACACTAGAACCAGGAAAGTCTGTGCAAGGCGGAGAATGGGTTGGACATGTTGAAGCAGAGCTTGAAATTCAAGCTTCATACGATCGCTTTAAGGTTACTCACTAACCATTAGGCAAAGCCTTTTCAGGACAACTCTTTAAGATTCGAATCATCGCCTCTTTTTCAGGAGCGGTAAACCACAACTTGTATTTCAGCTTTACTGCAATCTGCCTAGAAACGTAATCACATCGATAACTCTTAAGTGGTGGTAACCAGGTTGCTGCGTCACCATCGCCTTTTTGTGAATTCAGTTTTCCTTTTACTGCCTGCAGATTCAGTGGATCGTTAGCAAATGCTTTGCGTTGATCACTAGTCAACTTAAAAGCACCTGTCTGCCAAGCATTAGAGAGTGCAACGCTGTGATCAATCTGCACCTCTGAGCTGGTCTTAGCTCCTTGCACAAAGTTGATGCTCTCCCCCGAGAATGGATCTATCAAAGTGCCACTGAGAACAACACATTGCTTTGTCTTTTCTTTGTAAACCTGGTTAGTTAAATCTCGCCTCAAAATATCATTACGCGTATCGCACCCATTGCGATCCACATCTGCCCAGGCAGGGCCGAATTGATCGCGGGTGTAACCAGTCTTTGCTGCACGGCCCTTTGTTACTTGGGCTTGGATTATTGATAAACCAGAGGCAACAGACTCAGCTTGTGCTGGTGAAATCCCAGCCACTAAGAGGCTCAGAACTAGGGCAATCCTGATTTCAATGTGACTCACACGCACAGTATGCGGGTGTTGCAGATGTGCGACAAGGCGTATCTTCCTGATAGGTTTCCCCCTGCATTCAAGCGTTTCCAGCGCCTGCTTGCCTCGGGTGGTTAGCTC
>JBILAD010000086.1:0-4916 GCA_044354355.1 Candidatus Planktophila sp.
CATGAGGGAAAGGTACGCTCTCCTACCGTGGCGCGCAATGTTGTAAACATCGAAGATGTCTCTAAAGCCTTTGATATCAAAGAGCTCTTAGTAGGCGTCTCTCTTGGTGTTTCTGAAGGCGATCGCATCGGAATTGTTGGTCGAAATGGCTCAGGCAAAAGCACATTAATGAAGGTTATGGCAGGAATAGAACCACCTGATTCAGGTCGTGTGACAAAAGCAAACACAGCAAAGATCGGTTTGTTATCACAAGTTGATTTAGCAAACCCTGAAAGCACTGTTGGCGAAGTTGTATTAGGTGATACTGAAAAACATGAGTGGGCAAGTGATCCAAATATCCGTGAAGTCTTTACTGGATTATTTGGAAGCTTTGATGATCACATCTTTGATCGCAAGTTTGGGCAGTTATCCGGTGGAGAACGCCGTCGTGTTGGCTTGGCAAAGTTGCTTATTAATGAATTAGATCTAATCCTTCTCGATGAGCCAACCAACCACTTAGATGTTGAAGGTGTTGCATGGCTTGCGACCTACATCAATAATCGAAGAGGTTTAGCAGTCGTAGTTGTCACACACGATCGTTGGTTCCTAGATGCTGTAACAGAGCGCACGTGGGAAGTAGTCGAAGGCAAAGTCGAGGAGTATGACGGCGGATATAGCGCATTCGTATTATCTAAAGCAGAGCGATCTCGCCAAGCATCTGTCATGGATCAGCGCCGCAATATGTTGATTAAGAAAGAGCTTGCCTGGCTTCGCCGCGGAGCACCAGCTAGAACTTCTAAGCCAAAGTTTCGTATCGATGCTGCAAATGTTTTGATCGCAGATGAGCCAGCACCGCGTGATCAAGGTGAACTACTAAAGTTTGCTCTCAATCGTTTAGGAAAAACTGTTTATGAAGCACACCATGTGCAGGTAAAGCTAGGCGATAATGAGCTAATTGATGATTTGTATTGGAATATTGGTCCAGGTGATCGCATAGGTATCGTTGGTGTTAACGGTGCGGGCAAGACAACATTAATGCGCACTCTCACTGGTGAAATTCAACCAACCGCGGGCAAACTAGTAACCGGTGTAACAGTTAAGGCAGCGTTTTTAACTCAGCATTTAGATGAGTTAGATCCAACCTGGCGTGTTCTAGAAGCGGTTGAGAAGATTGCTAACCGCGTTGAACTTGGCGGAGGGCGAGAACTTTCTGCCTCACAACTATGCGAGAGATTGGGTTTTGATCGAGAATCCCAATGGACTCCTGTTGGAGATTTATCGGGTGGTGAAAAGCGACGTCTTCAACTAACCCGCTTATTGATGGATAGCCCCAACGTGTTGCTCCTTGATGAGCCTACAAATGATTTTGATATCGAAACTCTGACCGAGCTTGAAGATTTACTGGATAGCTATGGCGGAACTTTGATTGTTATTTCTCACGATCGATATTTCCTAGAGCGCGTGTGTGATCGCTTTGTGGGATTGCTAGGCGATAAGAAAGTGCGGGATTTGCCTCGCGGGGTTGATGAGTATCTTGAGCAGCGTCAAGCAGCTTTGAACTCCGTTGCAACTGTAGTTAAAGAGAAGAAAACCTCTAACGCTGCAGAACAACGCCAGTTAAAGAAGGATCTCACAAGGCTTGAACGCCAGATGGAAAAATGTGCGGTGGCTATTGCGACTTTAACGGCAGAGCAGGAGAGTGCAGCTTTTGATGCTGACCGCCTGGTCGCAATCGCATCAGAGCTTGTAGTTTTGAGCGCAGAGGCAGCAAAACTTGAGGAAGATTGGCTGCTTGTTACGCTTTCTTTAGAGGGTTGAGATAAAATTTATCCATGAGCCAAATTTCAAATGCAATTGAATCAATTCTCTTTCGCGCCCGTTTCCTTCTTGCGCCACTGTATTTGGGGTTAGTCGGAGCGTTAATTCTTCTTACCTACCGCTTCCTTATCGAGTTCTATCACATTGCCATACACATCGGAGATGCGACCCCGCAAAGCTTCACTCTAGAACTTTTGGCCTTGTTGGATTTAACCTTGCTAGCAAACCTTATTTTGATGGTGATATTTGCTGGATATGAGAACTTTGTTTCACGCATTGACGTTGCAACTGAATCAAAGGATCGCCCACACTGGATGGGAACCATTGATTTCAGTGGCCTAAAAATCAAATTAATTGGCTCACTTGTTGCAATTTCAGTAATCGAACTATTGAAAGATTTTATTGAGCTTTCAGGTGAAGCTGAAGTTGGAGAAGGAACTATTTGGCGAGTCATCATTCACCTCACATTTGTTCTTTCAGGCGTTTTATTTGCACTCATGGATTGGATCGCAGATAAGCGCGAGTTCCACGGCACTCATAAGTAATGCGCTTAGATTTTCTAGCAGCTCTATCTGGAGCACTCATTGCCCTACAAGCGCGTGCTAATGGAGAGCTTTCTCATCGATTAGATAATGGATTACAGGCAGCGCTAGTTTCATTTAGCTCTGGATTATTGATTATTCTGATCATTACCCCCTTTAGTCCCCACATCAAAGAAGGCATTCGTAACTTACAAGCGGCAATTTCTCGCAAAGAGATAGCTCGGTGGAAGTTGTTCGCTGGTGCTCTCGGTGGAAGTTTTGTTGCGATCCAGACCCAGATTGTGCCGCTGATAGGTGTTGCAATCTATTCAGTTGCATCAATTGCAGGCCAAACGGCAATGTCATTAATTGTTGATCGAATCGGTCTAACAGGCGGCGGAAAAAAGTTAATCTCGCCCCGTCGGGTCATTGCAGCGGTGTTAACGGTTTTAGCAGTTCTAGTTTCAGTCTGGGATCGCCTCGATGCCAACAATCTTTCAATGCTTGCAGTTACTGCTGGGTGTATTGCAGGTGCGGTAGTGGGCGTGCAGCGGGCATTAAATGGGCAGATAAACGAGCACTCACATCAAAGCTTCACAACATCACTACTTAACTTCATTACCGGAACTAGCTTTTTGGTAATTCTGATACTTATTGGAATCGCACTTGGAAAAAATGAATTATCACCACTACCGGCAGGGCCTTGGTGGATATATACAGGAGGCGTTATTGGGGTCATCTATATTGCATTTACATCAACGATTGTTCAGCACTTAGGTGTACTGACATTTACTTTGTTTAGCGTTGGTGGGCAGTTGGCTGCTTCCTTGATTATTGACTTGGTGTCACCAACTGATGGAGTAAGCGTGAGTGCTTATTTGGTCACTGGACTTGCAATGACGTATGTGGGGGTTATCGCCGGTGGCGTCGGTAATTTACGAGTGAAGAAACCACAGAGGCGGTAATAAAGAAAGCTGCGATTGCATATGAAGAGTTCTTTACCCACGGCAAGGTGGCTGCGTAGTAACCAGCCAAAGTAATCCCAACACCCCAGAGCAGCGCACCTAAGACGTTTGCTGATAAAAACTTGTAGTAGTTCATTTTTGATGCACCAGCGATAGGTGGGACAAAGGTGCGGATCCACGGGAAGAATCGGGCAGCAACAACTGCCCACCAGCCAGTTTGTTCATAAAAACGCTCTGACCTAGCGATCATCTTTTGTATGCGTGGTGATGTGTGGCGTTCGAGGTAGGGACGACCAACTAGCCGGCCTAAGACAAATCCAACCTGATCACCAAAAAAGGCTGCAATAAAAATGACCGTCACAAGGATGACAATGTTTACTTCGCCATGGGTAGCTGCAACTAATCCTGCGCTAAAAAGTATTGAATCACCAGGCAGGAAAAAGCCAAGCAGGATGCCTGTTTCAACAAAGACGATTGCCCCGATAAGTAGATAGAGAACAAATGGTGCTATTGATGCAAATTGTTCATCAAATGATGCAGCTAGCTCGATCACACTGACTTCTTAACCGCCGCAGCCACTGCTTTGACAACGTTGGGATCGAAAACACTTGGCACAATAAATGATGTGTTGAGTTGTTCTGGTGAAACACATTCTGAGATTGCTGCAGCAGCTGCAAGAAGCATCTGATCTGAAATCTTATGTGCATTGGCATCTAGTAACCCACGGAAGATTCCTGGGAAGGCTAAAACGTTATTGATTTGATTTGGCTGATCGCTGCGTCCAGTTGCGACAACAGTGGCATACTTTCGAGCGATAACCGGATCAATCTCAGGATCTGGATTTGCAAGTGCGAAAACAATTGAACCCTTAGCCATTGAGGCAACATCAGATTCAGTTAAGACATTAGGTGCGCTAACACCGATAAATATATCTGCGCCAATCATTGCTTCAGAAATCTTGCCCGTAAAGTTAGTTGGATTACTGTTATTGATAAACCATTGCTGCATGGAGTCATCAGATTTCATATTGTGGTGGATTACACCATGATGATTGAATCCAATTATATTGCTAGCACCGTCGAGAGTAAGTAAACGCGCAATCGCATTACCTGCTGCGCCCACGCCACTAAGGACAATCTTTACCGTCTTTAAATCTTTCTTTACGAGCTTAAGAGCGTTACGAAGTGCAGCAAGGACAACAATTGCTGTTCCATGTTGATCATCGTGGAAAACTGGGATATCGAGTAGCTCACGCAGACGGGCCTCTACTTCAAAACAACGAGGGGCAGAGATATCTTCTAGGTTGATTCCGCCATAGACAGGTGCAATCAATTGCACTGTGCGAACAATTTCATCAACATCTTGGGTATCTAAACAAACTGGCCATGCATCAACATCGGCAAAGCGCTTAAACAAAGCAGCCTTTCCTTCCATTACTGGCAATGCTGCGGCCGGACCAATGTTTCCGAGCCCCAAAACAGCTGATCCATCGGTGACTACAGCGACAGTATTGCGCTTAATAGTAAGGCGACGAGCATCTGATGGATCGGCAACGATTGCTTGGCAAATACGAGCAACACCAGGTGTGTAAGCACGTGATAAATCATCACGAGTCTTTAGTGGAACTTTTGAG
>JBILAD010000088.1:0-4877 GCA_044354355.1 Candidatus Planktophila sp.
AAGCGTAAATCCTTGGTTTTAGGAATGGGTGAGAGGGCAAGTGTTCAACCCTCAATCTTGTATTTAGAGTTTTCTACGCATAAAAATTGCACTTTTTAAGTATTTATAGAAAAATAAAAAGCGCGACACGCGCATTTCAATAACCTCATCACCCCATATATGCGCGTAAGTTTGTGAACACGTTAAGCGGTTGCTTAACATTTACGCGTAAATAAGGGGATTTCAATGAATAAGGCCCAATTCATTGCTGCGTTAGCACCACACTTCAACGACAGCAAAAAAGAAGCAGCACACGCTGTAGACATCGTTTTTGACACAATTGTTCGCAACCTTTCAAAGGGCGAAGATGTGATGATCAACGATTTCGGTAAGTTCAAGAAGGTTGATCGCAAGGCACGTATGGGACGTAACCCATTTACTGGCGAAACAATCAAGATCAAGGCTTCAAAGAAGGCTCGCTTCCTACCTGCAAAGGCACTTAAGGAAGTTATCGCTGGAGATCGCAAGCTTGCACCAGCACCAAAGCCTGAGCCAAAGGTAGTTGCTAAGCCAGCTGCTAAGAAGGCAGCACCAAAGAAGGCGGCTAAGAAGGTTGTCAAGAAGACAGCTAAGAAGGTTGCAAAGAAGTCTCCTGCTAAGAAGAAGCCAGCAGCGAAGAAGGTTGTAAAGAAGGCTAAGAGAAAATAATTCTCTTGCTTAAAAAGCGGGGCTGGCTAACGCTAGCCCCGTTTTTGCATATACGGCACTATTATTAATGCCATGACGGAGTTTAAGATTTCATATGCTCCGCCAACTGGAAAGCCGCTTGGCACCAATCTTGCTTTTAAAGTCGGCACCAAGGTAATAATTCCACTTCTTAATCTGGTGGGAAAAAAAGTATGGCGCGGTGGAGAAAACATCCCCAAGAGCGGCAAGGCAATCGTTGCAAGCAACCATGTTTCATACCTTGACGTTTTATTTCTTACGCACTTTCTCTATAGAAATGGCCGAGCTCCTCGTTACATTGGCAAAGAGGGAGTATTTAAGGTTCCCGTTATTGGAAAAGTAGTACTTGCTGCAGGCATGGTTCCAGTTGCCCGTGAGAGTAAGGATGCATCTAAAGCCTTGGATCATGCAGTGCGGCTATTAGAGCTTGGACATTGTGTTGGTGTGTATCCGGAAGGAACATTGACTAGGGATGCACATGGGTGGCCCATGGTTGCTAAAACAGGTCTAGCGCGGTTAGCAATATCAACTCGCACCCCAATCACTCCAATTGCCCAATGGGGTTCGCAGATTGTTATGCCGACATATGAAAAGAAGATCAAACTATTTCCGCGGACTCCAATCAAAGTGCTGGTAGGTAAGCCATTGGATTTATCACCGTGGTATGGAAAAGAAAATGATGCAGACGCTCTACGTGAGGCCACAGCTTTTGTAATGCGTGAGCTGACTAATCTTTTGGAAGAGCTACGCGGTGAAAAACGTCCAGTAGAAATATTTGATCCACACAATTCAACTTTGCCACGGACCGGCAATTTTAAGAAAGATAAGAAAAAGTGAGCAAAGTAGTTGTCTTAGGTGCAGGGCAGTGGGGGAGCACCCTTGCCCAAGTTTTGTGCGATGCCGGCAACCATGTGTTGTTGTGGGGGCGTAATCAAGATGTTGTGGATGAGATCAACAATAAACACACCAATACATACTATTTAGATGACAACGCACTTCCAGTTGGGCTCAAAGCGACTAGTAATATTCAAGAGGCATTTGATTATTCAAACATTTATGTATTGGCCGTTCCGGCGCAGACTTTGCGTGAGAATCTAAAGAGTTGGAAGCCCTTAGTGCAACCAGGTGCAATCTATGTCAGTTCATTAAAGGGCATTGAAGTAAGCACGATGTCTCGAATGACGGAAATTATCCATGATGTTATGGAGACAGAAAATATCGCGATTATTACTGGCCCCAACCTTGCCTATGAGCTCATCAAGCGCCAGCCAGCAGGTGCGGTTTCTGCAGCACCCACAATGGTATTGGCGGAAAAGGTGCAACAACTTTTTGCAACACCGTATTACCGCGTTTACACATCTGTCGATGTTTTGGGGTGTGAATTGGCGGGTGCCATAAAGAGTGTGATCGCACTTGCAGTTGGTATTTCTATCGGACTAGGTTTTGGTGAAAATACTCAAGCAATGCTAATTACGCGTGGACTCAATGAGGTTGCACGGTTATGTGCAGCCCATAATGCAGATCCCCTTAGTGCTGCAGGTTTAGCTGGCATGGGAGATCTTGTTGCTAGTTGTGGTTCTCCATTATCTAGAAATCGAACATTTGGAGAAGTGCTTGGCCGAAGTGGATCTATGGAAGTTGCTCGCACAGAGGTAGCAAAGACTGTGGAAGGTGTGGCTTCATCTAGTGCAATTCTGGAAATTGCTCACCGTGTTGGCGTTGAAGTGCCGGTCATTGAGGCTGTGGCAGATGTTGTTACCGGGGCAATTACCCCAACCCAGGCGTTAGATCGCTTGATGGAGATAACTACTAAAGCTGAAAACTTTATTCGATGAGCAAACAGACAGTCGCAATTATTTGCGGGGGACCCAGCAGCGAACATGAGGTTTCTTGCGTGTCGGCGGGGGGAGTGCTCAAGGGTTTGGACAGAGAACGTTTTGAGCCGCTATTAATTGGAATCACTAAGTCAGGCGTTTGGGTCGCACTGCCAATTGATTATCAGTTAGAGATCGTTAATAAGCAGATGCCAGTCATCGAAGATAACGGTCGGCATATTGAATTGAGTCAGTCAGGATTTTCAATCGAAGGAGAGATGCTAGATATTGATTGCGTTTTCCCTGTGCTCCATGGTGAGTTTGGTGAAGATGGCAAGATCCAGCACTTGCTGGATGAAGCGGAAATGGCTTATGTCGGCAGTGGTGTGAGCGCATCAGCTCAGGCAATGGATAAAGCTGTTGCCAAGCTACTTTTTGAATCAAGTGGCATGACAGTTGCCCACGGAGTTGTGGTCACACAACAGGATTGGCAGAGTGCAACAGATTCTTTGAGCTACCCGGTATTTGTGAAACCTTCTAGCGGTGGCTCAAGTCGTGGCACACATAAAGTGAAGAGTTCTAATGATCTGAAAGCAGCGATCGAAGATGCACTGTTATATGACACCAAGGTCTTAATTGAAACTGCCATTGTTGGCCGTGAGATTGAATGTGCTGTTCTGGAGCGAGATGGCAAGGTTGAAGCATCCATTCTTGGTGAAATTATTGTTAATCCGAAATTCGAGTTCTATGATTTCGAAGCAAAGTATTTAGATGATGCAACTACCGTGAGAATTCCTGCAGATATTCCAGAGCTGGACGCAGATGAGATTCGAAGGCTTGCAGTTGCAGCGTTCCATGTGTTGGGGTGTTCTGGTTTAGCCCGCTGTGATTTTTTCTATACCAATGAAGGCAAAGTAATTATCAACGAAGTCAACACGATGCCCGGCTTTACGGGAACATCGGTCTATCCAAAATTGTGGCAGGCTTCAGGGGTAAGCTACACAGAATTGATTTCAGCGCTTATTGATACTGCGCTTTCTTCTTAGCTTAGGTGTGTTACAGGACAGGTCAGTGTGCGAGTAATGCCTGGCACGCCCTGAACCTTTGAGAGAACAAGTCGTCCAAAATCTTCCATGCTTGATGCTTCAGCACGCATGATTACATCGTATGGACCAGTGACACCTTCAGAAAGTGTTACTCCAGGGATCTTTGCAACAGCATCTGCTACTCCTGATGCCTTGCCAACTTCAGTTTGAATCAGAATGAAAGCTTGTACTGACATGTGAGGTCCTTTCTGGTCGAGGCTCAAACGCTACCGCAGAACATCCCTAACTCTCTAGTCGATTAGGCTAGGTGCTATGAACTTCGATGAGGCGGGCGTGATTGCTGCTTTAGCACGCATATTTGGCACAACTCATCGTGGGGTGGAGATCGGAATCGGCGATGACGCCGCAGTTGTAACAACAACTGATCGAACTGTCATCACAACTGACATGGCAGTTGAAGGAACGCATTTTTTAACCAAATGGAGCAGCGCCTTTGATATTGGTCGCAAGATTACGGCTGCAAACTTGGCCGATGTGTATGCGATGGGTGGCTCACCGAAGTACCTAGTAGCTGCAGTGACTCTTACGGGCAATGAAAGCCTGGAATGGATTGAAGAACTCGCAGAAGGAATAGCACACGAGGCAAGAAGTTGTGGTGCATTTGTTGTGGGCGGAGATCTTGCGAAGGGGCCGTGTGTAGTTGTTTCGATGACAGCAATTGGAGAAGTTGATAATCCGATTACTCGATCTGGCGCACAGGTTGGGGATTCAATCTACATATCTTCTTTGCCAGGTTGGTCTGCGGCTGGTCTTTCAATTATTGAAAAAGATCTAGAGGATGATCTAGCTGTTCACGCAGTTTCTGAATTTAATGCACCAACTGTTGATTATGCTTCTGCTATTCAGTTTTCAAACAAGAGAGCACATTCGATGTGTGATGTGAGTGATGCGCTCATTGTTCAGGCACAACAAATAGCTGCAGCATCAGGTGTTGCATTGAAATTTGACCAAGGATTAATTGACAAGCACCCAGAGTTCTCGACTTTGAAAGAGTTAGCCGATAGCCAAGATGTGGATGTGTGGCAGTGGATATTTGCAGGTGGAGAGGATCATGTCTTTCTTGCAACAGGAAATGGTTTAGATGGTTTCTGCGTAGGAACGGTTGTTGAAGGTAACGGAGTTCTTGGGGTAGAAATGAAAAAAGCGCCAGATACCTGGCGCCATTTCAATTAATAAAAATTAACGAGTTACTTTTCCAGCCTTGAGGCATGAAGTACAAACGTTTTGACGCTTTGGTGTTCCAGCAACAAGT
>JBILAD010000016.1:0-18140 GCA_044354355.1 Candidatus Planktophila sp.
ACATATGGGGAGTCACATGAGACTGCAAGTACTTGTAGATCATCATTTTGAAATGATGAAAGATCATCACGTAGTGCACATAGCTCTCCGGTACATGTTCCGGTAAATGAGAATGGGTAAAACATCAGCAGAACATTTTTGCTTCCCTTGAAAGAAGAAAGTGAAACTGCTTCTCCGTGCTGATTTGGAATTGTAAAATCTGGTGCTGCTTGTCCAATAGTTGTCATGGGCAAAACTTACCTCTTGCCCGCTTTACGTGCCACTAATCGAGTGGCAGACCAATCCCCGGCGAGCGCGATTGTTGATGTCTGACTTAGCCCTGCAATCGGTGCCGCATCTTGAATGTCACTTGGTTCAACATGTAGTGCGCGGCCCGCCTTTGGAGTTAAAACCCAGATGGGTCCGGTTTCCGATAAATATGCAAGGCCATCCATTAACTCATCGACTAAATCACCATCACCATCTCGCCACCACAGGAGAACGGCATCAACAACTTCTGATGTACTGCCTTCAAGAAATGTGGTGCCGGTAATGGCCATGATCTGGTCTCGTATTGTGGAATCACAATCGCTATCAAGGCCGACCTCTAGAACCAGGTCATCCTTGGCAAATCCCATCCGTGTAGGCACAGGCTAAGTCCACACAATGCCGGGCTTGAGCGCAAGAGGAAATTGGCTCTATTTCACACCTTTTGAATTTCGACTTACGGGGCAGTACAGACAAGAATAGGCACATGAGCGAAAACTTCGAGGCGCCAGATCTCAATATTGAACAGCTAGTAGATACCGACCCTTCTGAGTCTGCTGAATGGAGAGCTTCTTTTGATGCTGCCCTGAAGGCTGCTGGTCCGGTCCGCGCTCGCTACTTAATGCTCAATTTGTTAAACCATGCACGAGAAAAGAATGTTGGTATTTCTGCATTGCGTGCAACTGACTACATCAACACAATCGCCCCAGAGCATGAGGCACCATTTCCAGGAGATGAAGATTTAGAACGCAAGATCCGCCGAATCAATCGCTGGAACGCTGCAATGTTGGTTCACCGTGCACAGCGTCCAGGTGTTGGCGTGGGTGGACACATCTCAACCTATGCATCATCTGCTGCGTTGTATGAAGTTGGTTTCAACCACTTCTTCCGTGGACAAGATCACCCAGGTGGTGGAGATCAGATTTTCTTCCAGGGACACGCAAGTCCTGGAATGTATGCACGTGCTTTTCTAGAAGGACGTTTAACAGAGAATCAATTAGATGGTTTCCGCCAGGAACTTTCACATCCAGGTGGCGGACTTTCTTCTTATCCGCACCCACGATTGATGCCTGATTTTTGGCAGTTCCCAACTGTGTCAATGGGTATTGGGCCACTGAATGCAATTTACCAAGCACGTTATAACCGCTACTTACATAACCGTGGAATCAAAGACACAAGTGATCAGAATGTTTGGGCATTTCTTGGTGATGGTGAAGTCGATGAGGTTGATGCATTAGGTGCTATTGGTCTTGCGACTAGAGAAAAACTAGATAACTTAACTTTTGTAGTTAACTGTAACTTGCAACGCCTAGATGGACCCGTGCGCGGTAATGGAAAGATTATTCAAGAGCTTGAATCAATCTTTGGTGGCGCTGGCTGGAACGTAATCAAGGTTGTGTGGGGTCGCGGTTGGGATCCATTGCTAGCCCAAGATCGCGAAGGCGCACTTGTTAAGTTAATGAATGAAACCCTTGATGGTGACTATCAAACATTTAAGGCTGAATCTGGAAAGTATGTGCGCGACAATTTCTTTGGTCGCGACCCTCGCACCGCTGCAATGGTTGCCAATTGGTCTGATGATCAAATCTGGAATCTAAAGCGTGGCGGACATGACTATAAGAAATTGTTTGCTGCCTACACAGCTGCAACTGCCAAGAATGGCCGCCCAACAGTTATCTTGGCTAAGACAGTTAAGGGCTGGACACTTGGTTCACACTTTGAAGGTCGTAACTCGACTCACCAGATGAAGAAGATGACGCTAGAAGATATTCAAAAATTCCGTGACACCTTACATCTTGATATTCCAGATTCTAAGTTAGATAAGTACTTACCTCCTTATTACCTGCCAGCAGCAGATTCACCAGAAGCTAAGTACGTGGCAGAACGTCGTGCCGAACTAGGTGGCTCAATCCCACGTCGTCGCACACAATCACGTCCACTGACCATGCCTGATGACTCTGTCTATGAATCAGTAAAGCGCGGCTCAGGCCACCAAGAGATCGCAACAACAATGGCCTTTGTCCGCATGTTAAAAGATCTTGTTAAAGATCCTGGACTTGGTGCTCGCATTGTTCCGATCATTCCTGATGAAGCTCGCACATTTGGTATGGATTCTTTGTTCCCATCAATGAAGATTTATTCTCCACACGGACAGCAGTACACAGCTGTTGACCGTGAATTGATGCTTTCCTATAAGGAATCAACATCAGGTGTGATCTTGCATGAAGGTATTAATGAAGCTGGATCTGTTGCTTCATTTACAGCCGTGGGATCTTCATACTCAACTCATGATGAGCCAATGATTCCTATCTACATCTTCTACTCAATGTTTGGTTTCCAGCGCACAGGCGATGGATTCTGGGCTGCGGCAGATCAGTTAGTTCGTGGATTTGTAGTTGGCGCAACAGCAGGACGCACAACACTTAACGGTGAAGGCTTGCAACACGAAGATGGTCACTCACTTCTACTTGCAGCTACTAACCCAGCAGTTGTTGCATACGATCCAGCATTTGCATTTGAACTTGGACACATTGTTAAAGATGGTCTGCGCCGTATGTATGGTGAAAACAGCGAAAACATTTATTACTACTTGACTGTTTACAACGAGCCATATGTCCACCCGGCAGAGCCTGAAAACCTAGATGTTGAAGGCTTGCTCAAGGGAATCTACTTGTACTCACCAGCAGCAAAATCACGTAAGAAGAATGCGCAGATTTTGGCATCGGGTGTGGGAGTTAACTGGGCGATCAAGGCACAACAACTACTTGCTGATGACTGGGGCGTTAAAGCATCAGTTTGGTCAGTAACTTCATGGAATGAGCTTCGTCGTGATGGTCTAGAAACAGATCGCCACAACCTGCTTAATCCAAAGGACAAGCGCACCGCATATGTCACCAAGAAGTTAAAGGGTGCACGTGGCCCAGTAATTGCAGTCAGTGACTACATGAGAGCTGTGCAAGATCAGATTTCTCCATGGGTTGAACAACCTTTCTACTCACTGGGAACAGATGGCTTCGGCTTGTCAGACACCCGCGGTGCTCTTCGTCGTCACTTCAATGTTGATGCCGAATCCATCGCAATTGCCGTGTTGCAGCAATTAAGTAATCAAGGCGATATCAAGCAAAGCATTGTCACAAAGGCTATGGATAAGTATCGTATTCATGATGTCTCAGCTGCAGATGCTGGCAATACAGAAGGCTCAGGTTGATATCTAGAATTCCAATCACAGATGTCTCCCCCGCGGTTTACTTCGGGGGAGAATTTGTTGCTGTCAAAGCCATTGCAGGAGAGACAATTTCTGTTGGTGCAACAATTACTATTGAAGGCCACGAAACTCTCACTGCAGAAGTTTGTTTGTTTAACTCAAAGAACAAGATGGTTGATTGCCAGCAATTAACAGAGTCTTGGCCTGGGACTGATCGTTATGAAGGCTCAATCACAGTTCCAGATCGTGGCGAGTTCCATTTTTCTATTCGGGCTTCTAGCACTTCGCAATATCGAACTGTAAAGAGTGAATCTGAATCATTCCCAATACGCGCTGATAGAGATCGCGCTCTAGTTGGTTCTTGGTATGAATTCTTTCCACGCAGCGAAGGTGCGATCAGAAAGTCAGATGGCAGCGTTGTTAGTGGCACTTTTGCAACTGCAAGTAAGCGTCTAGCTGGTGTTGCTGCAATGGGCTTTGATGTCCTTTATCTACCGCCCGTGCACCCCATTGGTTACTCACATCGCAAAGGCAAGAACAACTCATTAGATGCCTTAGAAGATGATTGCGGAGTGCCATGGGCAATCGGCAATGCTGATGGTGGTCACGATGCAATCAATCCTGCACTTGGCACAATGAAAGACTTTGAAGATTTTGTTAAAGCTGCTGGTAAGCAAGGACTTGAGATTGCAATGGATCTTGCCTTGCAGACATCCCCAGATCATCCGTGGGTGAAAACAAACCCTGAATGGTTTAACAAACGTGCTGACGGCACCATTGCATATGCTGAAAACCCACCAAAGAAGTATCAGGATATTTATCCCATCAACTTCGATGATGACTACGAAGGTATTCGCGATGAAGTTCTGAGAGTTATTCGCTTGTGGGTTTCAAAGGGCGTAAAGATCTTTCGTGTAGATAACCCTCACACAAAGCCGGTTCACTTCTGGCAGGACTTACTAGCAATTGTTAATGATGAATCCCCTGATGTGATTTTCTTAGCTGAAGCCTTTACGCGCCCTGCCATGATGCATTCTCTGGGTAAGGCCGGATTCCACCAGTCCTACACATACTTCACCTGGCGCACTAGTAAATTTGAATTAACAGAGTACGGCCGGGAAGTTGCACACACAACAAGTGCTTTCTTTAGACCAAACTTCTGGGTGAATACCCCTGACATCAATCCGTTCCATCTTCAAAGTGGTAATCCTGCAATGTTTGCACTGCGGGCGGTACTGGCTTCAACTCTCTCACCTTCGTGGGGAATGTATGCCGGATATGAGTTGTATGAACATCGCGCCTTTAAAGAAGGTGGCGAGGAGTACATGGACTCTGAAAAGTATGAAATTAAAGTCCGTGATTGGGAGGGAGCTGCAAAGAAGGGTTTAACCCTGGCACCCTTCATCGCACAATTAAACTCAATTCGCAAAGCACATCCAGCTTTACAACAGCTGCGTAACCTCGTTTTTCACGATACTGATTCTGATGCGATCATTGCCTATTCCAAGCGTGATGGTAAAGATTTAATCCTAGTAGTGGTTAATTTGGATCCAAGTTTTGCCCAAGGAACAACTGTGCATTGGAATATGGATGCACTCGGGATTACCGCACAGGTGTTTGAAGTTAAAGACTTACTTGATGGCGCCTCTATGACCTGGAATCCCCATACTTTTGTTTCACTTAACCCTACGCGCCCAGTAGGTAAAGTCGCACACATAGTGCAAGTGAAGATCTAGAAATGGACCTCTTTTCAAAGTTATTTGCAAAGAATCAAAAGAGTCAAGTACTAAGTGCTTCATACTTAAATCCACATTCATCGTTAGGCGAGTTAGATCTGTATTTAATCGGTGAAGGCCGCCATGAGCAACTCTGGAAGGCACTTGGCGCTCAAGTAAAGCGTGATGAGGCTGGTGCATTACTGGGTACTGCTTTTTCAGTATGGGCACCTAATGCGCGAGCTGTTTCGCTAATCGGAGACCATAATTATTGGGATCGCAATACCCACCAGATGCTACGTGTTGGATCTTCAGGGATCTGGGAGATCTTTGTTGCCGATATTTCTGCAGGAACAAAATACAAGTTTGCAGTCTGTGGGATTGACGGTCGTTGGGTGGATCACGCAGATCCCATGGCACGTGCCACTGAGATTCCACCGCTAACAGCATCAGTTGTTGAAGAATCTACGTACACCTGGAATGACTCAGCATGGATTGAGAAGCGTTCGCATTTTCAATCATGGCGATCTGCGGTGTCTGTCTATGAAGTTCACCTTGGTTCCTGGAAACTAGGCCTTAGCTACCGCGATCTTGCAATTGAGTTAGTTGATTATGTTCAGCAACAAGGATTCACCCATGTTGAATTTTTACCTGTCACAGAACATCCATACGGACCTTCGTGGGGATATCAAGTCACCTCCTTCTTCGCGCCGACTTCACGTTTTGGTTCACCGGATGAATTCAAATTCTTAGTAAATGCACTTCATAACGCCGGCATTGGTGTGATCTTGGATTGGGTCCCTGCGCACTTTCCTAAAGATGAATGGGCATTGGCACAGTTTGATGGAACTGCCCTCTATGAGCACGCAGATCCACGTTTAGGAGAACACCCTGACTGGGGCACGCTCATCTTCAACTTTGGGCGAAATGAAGTACGTAACTTCTTAGTGGCTAGTGCTTTGTATTGGCTCACTGAATATCACATTGATGGATTGCGTGTAGATGCCGTTGCATCGATGTTGTATTTGGATTACTCACGTGAAGAAGGCGAATGGTTACCTAACGTCAATGGTGGGCGTGAGAACCTCGAAGCTGTAAAGCTATTGCAAGAGGCTACTTCCACGGCATATAAAACTCATCCCGGCATCATGATGATCGCTGAAGAATCAACAGCTTGGTCTGGTGTTACAGGTGACACATCATCTGGTGGACTTGGCTTTGGTTTCAAGTGGAATATGGGTTGGATGCATGACACTTTGGAGTACTTGCAGCATGAGCCAATCCACCGTGTGTATCACCACAATGAGTTAACTTTCTCAATCCTTTATGCCTGGAGTGAAAACTTCATGTTGCCCTTATCCCACGATGAAGTAGTTCATGGCAAGGGACAACTCGTTAACAAATTCCCTGGAGATCGCTGGCAAAAGGTTGCCACACTCAAAGCCTTGTATGGATTCATGTGGGCCCACCCTGGTAAGAAATTATTGTTTATGGGTAGCGAGTTTGCTCAAAATGATGAGTGGAGCGAGAGCGCCGGATTACAGTGGCACTTAACTGAGTATGCAGAGCACCAAGGTGTGCAAAGAGTTATTGCCGATCTCAATGCAATCTATAAACAGACTGCAGCGCTTTGGGAAAAAGATACAAATCCAGAAGGTTTTAGCTGGTTAGTAAATAATGATGGTGCAGCAAATGTTGTGGCCTTTACTCGCTGGGATGATCACGCTACACCGCTTGTCAGTGTTACTAACTTTTCGCCAGTTCCACATGAAAGCTATCAAATGCCATTTCCAACTGCTGGCACCTGGTCGGAAGTTTTAAACACCGATGAGCCTTCCTATGGCGGAAGTGGTGTACGAAATGAATCGATTGTTGTTGGTCAATCTCAGATGGCTTCAGTGAGAATTCCACCACTAGCAACTGTGTGGTTTAAACGTTCTTAAAAATCTTTGAAAAATAGGGAACGGCAAGCAGCATTAATGCTGGAATGAGAAGTGCAACTGATAGTGAAGTCGCCTGCGCGGTCCAAGCGATTACCCAGCGCATAACAAAGACAAGAGCAATGTTAATTACCCCTATCTGACCTATAACAACGCTAGCGGGGAATTGTGAGCGCGCATTTGCCGCAACCATGACAGAAGGACCCAAGAATGAGGATCCCAGACCTGCAATTGTGAAGGCAATCGAGAGAATGACAAGGACTAGTGTCTTGTTGGAAGGTCCAACTAAGCCGACCGCAACTATTCCTGCAATGAAGGACAAACCTGACAATAGAGAAGCACGAACGACTAAGAAGTCCATGCTGTAGCGAGGTAATAGATTGTGAAGGTTAAGTCGTCCAATAATCATTGCAAGGGTGAAAAGAATAAATGGAAGGGTGTGAATTCCACCTAGTATCTTCATATCTTCTTTAACAAATATTGCCGCCCAATCGCTCACTGCATACTCAAGCATAATTACCAATAAAAGGACTACTGAAACTGAGCCATCAATTTTAAAGCCTTTGAACATATCCCTAGCTCTGTGAGCTGAATTAGGATTTACATTGGCTGTTACTAAATTAGGAGTTAACTTCATAATAATCAGGGTCATCAGAATAAAACAAATAAGTGACAAGAAATTGGTATAGGTGCCCAACTCAACTCGATCAACCAGTAATCCTGCAATCATCGATGAAATCAGAGCCCCGCTACTCCAGAACCCACTTAATAAAGTAATGATCTGTCGCTTTGTGCGATCTTGGAAAAAGAATCCTTGGGTATTAATTGCAATGTGAAAGGCTGATATCGCCCCACCCTGAAGAATCACAAAGATGAGGAAAAGTAGGCTCGAAGTACTGTGAGTTAAAAAAGTAAGGCTAATTGCCAAAGTAAATGCGCCAATATGTAATATCCAGCGCGGACCAAATTTGTGAACAAGATGGCCAATAGTGAGGAGTGCAACGATGTTGCCTACCGCTCCCATACTGACGATTGATCCAAACTCACCGTTGGTTAATTGCAAGTTCGCCTTTACCTCTGGAAATCTAGGCACCCAGGACATGATTAAAAGCCCGAATAGAAAGAAAAGCGCCTTAATCAGGTTGAGTTCATGCTTAACATCAATGCTCTTGCTCAAAATAGGGCACTCGCTAACTCTTTACGGGCTGCTGCCAAACGAGGATCAGATGGATCTACTAAGGCAAAAAGATCCAGCAGGTGATTCTTAATCTTTGTACGCTCATCACCCTGTGTTGCCTTCACCGCATGGAGCAATCGTGTAAACGCTGCTTCGACTCCCCCATTAACTATTTCCACATCAGCTGCCTTTAATTGCAGATCTATATCTGTTGGCGATGCAGTTGATTGGGCAATTACGGTATCCAGATCCAAGCCTTCAGTTCGCATTAATAGCTGTGTTTGGGCAAGGCCAAGTTTTGCTAAGTTCTCAGAAGGCTTTCTTGCCAGCCACTTCTTATAAGCAACTTCTGCTGCAACATAATCGCCAGATTCAAGTGCGTTCATTGCATCTGC
Organism: Candidatus Planktophila sp.; assembly: GCA_044354355.1. Lineage (GTDB taxonomy): Bacteria > Actinomycetota > Actinomycetes > Nanopelagicales > Nanopelagicaceae > Planktophila. Next base: position 8,679 of record JBILAD010000016.1, read on the forward strand.
TTCTTCAGGTTCGATCTGTTCAACAGGAGCCTGACCGACACCTTGTTCAGATGCAAGTGTTAAGACCTTATCAATAACCATTTTCACTTGAGCTTCAGGATAAGCCTGCTCGAATAATGGAACCATTTGCTCTGCAATGATTGCAACAGCATAGGGAACTGATTTGGTCTGAAATGCTTGAGCAACTTCTGGATTTGCATCAATGTCAACACGAGCCAATGCAAATGCTGCCTTGTAATCAGATTCGAGTTTTCCAAGTGTTTTGACCATCTCAACTGATTCAGGGCTTCGAGAGGTCCACATCAATACGATGACAGGTCGGACTAAGGAGAGTGGCAAGATTTCATTGCTTAAATTCTCCACAGATACTTCGATGCCAGGCATCGGCACTGATGTGTCAACCTTTGGTTTATTAAGTGAACTTAAATCAAAGGCTTGCCCAAAATTAGGTGGCAAACTCATGATGCCATCCTATCTATTAAAGAACTATGTCCACGCCTGAGTCGCGACGCAACGGCAAAATCTCGGCACAATAATTATCAGCAGCTGCCTCTAACCCCACATCGTGGCCCGCTTTTTCACTTAAATACCAGCGATTTTCAAGGATTTCATGGAACATCTGTGCCCGTTCAACGCGACCTCGCATATCTGCCGGCACCCGGGAAATTACTGTCTCAAATACTTCGGTTAACCACTGCTTTGCCATCTCTTGAGCAGATAATCCTAACTTATTTTCACGTGCTCTATATCGATCAAAGGAGGCAAGTAATCCTTTTGCCTGTAGTTCTTCAGTTTCTAATCCCATTAATTCACGCAAACGCTGTGTGTGATAACCAGCAGCGACTAACTTAGGTTGGAAAGAAAGCATTTGCGTATCGCCATCAATTGTTACAGCCACCTCTTCCACTGCAAATCCAAGATCGTGCAATTGACGCATTGCCCGTTCAACAGCATGGCGATCTTTAGGATCTAATAACTGTCGCTCTTTAAGTGCTGCCCAAATTCTGCGATAGCGACGAATCACTGCTTCGGCAGCACGAATTGGTTCCATGCCAGGGTAGAGAACGCCTGAGAGTGCAAGATCTTCTAACTCTGCTGCAACGTTAAAGTGAACAATCTCTAAATCATGTTCTCTTTGTCCATCGCTGAGAGTTTTTTGAAATTCACCTGTTTCAGCATCAACGAGGTAGGCAGCAAAGCCTTCAGCATCTCGTCGGAACAAGGTATTTGATAAAGAACAATCGCCCCACCAAAAACCAAGTAGGTGTAAACGAACTAGCAATAAGGCAAGACCGCTTGCCATTGTTGTAATTTCATGAGCAGTTACCGCACCTGATAGCAGGACACGATATGGCAATGAATACGGCAAGAATCTCGTAACGATTGCGCACGGTAGCTCTTCACCTTGTGCATCGGTGCGTCCCTCTACAACTGCCACTTGCTCCACACAAGGAGCATTCATCTGGGACAGCTGTCGCAAAATTACATACTCGCGATTGGCAAACTCTGAAACAGTTTCTTTGACCGCATAAACCTCAGCATCTGGGTCATTACTAGCTCGCACCAGGCGCACAACGTGCCTAGAAATACCGCGTTTTTCCGCCAACGCCGGGTCTTCTGGCCACTCCTCAAGAGGGATGTGCCAAGGCAGGCCTGTAACAGAGGCGATCTCCTCGCCCAAACCTGTAATACGTAACGCCATGGACCGTATTCTCTCTCATAATTGTTACCAGAACATGAACACCACGGCTCAATAAGAGTGATCTAAGCACTTTAGAATGTAACCATGGCAATTACACAGAGAATTAAGAAAGCAGCCGCTCGCGCTCCTAAGTCACCCAAGACGCCTGATGATTATGGAATTCTGGGCAAGCCAATTAATCGATCACATCCATATTACTTCGGATTTACTGCAACTCTTGGCGCTCTGACGGCAATCGTCTTGATGCGAGCACTAGCAAGTGCGAGTCAGATTTTTGTTTTGATCCTGATTGCCTTGTTCTTGGCAACTGGTCTAAACCCCGCCGTTGAAGCTCTTCGTAAACGCAATATGTCTCGAAGTACTGCCGTAACAGTTATTTTCTCCTCAGTCATTCTCTTTGTTATCTTTTTTGCCTTAGTCGTAGTTCCACCAGTAATTAGCCAAGGAACTAATCTGATTGAAGATGCACCACAGCTTTTGCGTGACTTGATGAAAAATGAAACGATCAATCAGCTCAATACTCAGTTTGGACTGATTGATACTTTGCAGGAAAAGTTAAAAACAATTACCTCTGATGGAACTTTGCTTATAAGCACATTTGGTGGAGTTATTGGTGTTGGTAAGTCTGTACTTTCAGGTTTCTTCACAGCGCTGACTATTCTTGTCCTCACTTTGTACTTCATTACATCACTGCCACAAGCAGTTGATCTTGGCCTTTCACTAGTTCCTGCAAGCCGTCGTGATCGCGTAGGGCGATTAACCAATGCTGTAATTGCAAGAGTTGGCGCATTTGTTGGTAGCCAGATCTTGATCGCTGCAATGGCTGCTGTTTTTGTACTTGTTTTGGCAACAATATTGGGGCTGCCTTCACCAATTGCGATCGGAATGATTGTCTTGGTAGCTGCGCTCATTCCTCTCATTGGCCACTTTATCGGGGCTGGAATTGTTACCTTGATTGCACTTACCCAATCTGTAGCAATTGGAGCAATCGCTTTTGTCGCCTACGTTGTTTACGTACAAATCGAGAACTACGTTGTCACCCCACGCATTATGAAGCGAACACTCTCAGTTCCTGGCGCTGATTGGGTCTTCCCTCTTGGGATTAGTGGGTGGCTTGTTAGCTGTGCCAGTAGCGGCATCAATTATCTTGATACTTGATGAAGTGGTAATTCCTCGCGCAAATAACAGTTAAAACTCAACTGGAAGTGGCGCATCCGCGCCAGTGACAATGCTGTTTATTTCAGATAGCACGCGGTGGACAGAAGGTTCACCAATCCATAAATGCTTTGCGCCATCGACAGCAATAATTTTCATTGTGGGAATAATTGAAAATCTTTCACGAGCTGCATCTGGCTTTAAGTAATCATCTAACTCAGGAACTAATGCGGTAATGGGGCGAGGATCTGTATTCCAGTACTCAAGTTGTTCATTTGTCGTAGTACGCAAAGGTGGGCTTAAAAGGATTAGCCCCATGTGCCGAGGATCCTTTGCATGTTGTAGAGCTAAGTCAGTTCCAAAGGACCAACCTGTTACCCAAAGATTTTCTAACTTCAATGTATCAAAGCAGTAAGAGAGCATCGCTTCAACATCAAACCGCTCAGCCTTTCCATTATCAAAGTCACCGGTGCTACTGCCAGCCTCACTTGTTGTTCCGCGTGTATTGAATCGAACAACAGTTATTCCTGCCATCGCAGGTAGGCGGTTAGCAGCCTTCTTATAAACATGACTATCCATCATTCCGCCAGCAGTTGGAAGCGGGTGCAAGCAAAGAATCGCACCTTTGGAAGGCAGGACTGGTGCTGCAATCTCACCAATTAAATCAACGCCATCAGCGGTCATGACATGAAACGGTGTTCGAACCGATTCAAAGACACTGCTCGATCTGACCGTCTGGCTCATACTTCAAATCCTATCTATACCCGACTAGGCTTATTCACATGGCCACTTCACGATCGACGAAAGCTTTCAATTCTTATAATCCCGTTACTGGTGAGGCCGTCGGCACATATCCCATTTATTCATCAAAGGAAGTTACGCAAAGCGTTGCACACGCCCGACATGCCAGCACTGCGTGGGTCGCCTTAGGTTTTGCTGGACGCAAGAAGGTCTTGTTGGCCTGGAGTAATTACATAATCAACAATGTTGATCAGATTGCAGCTCTTGTTTCTCTTGAAACTGGAAAGCCAGTGAGTGATGCAAAACTTGAAGCATCGTTGGCGGTAAGTCACATCGGCTGGGCTGCCAGACATGCAGAAGACATTATGCGCACTTCATATCGCGCCCCAGGTGTGTTAATGGCAAATATGTCTGCAACGGTTGAACGATCACCGCTTGGTGTTGTGGGAGTAATCGGTCCTTGGAACTATCCAATATTTACTCCAGTTGGATCTATTGCATATGCATTAGCTGCTGGAAACACAGTTGTGTTTAAGCCAAGTGAGTACACACCTGGCGTCGGTGTGTGGTTGGAAGAGAGTTTTAACGCCATTGCACCCTTTGCAGATATTTTCACAACCATTACCGGTTTAGCAGATACAGGTAATGCACTATGTATTAGCGGAGTAGATAAATTGTCATTTACTGGCTCTACGCGCACCGCCAAGTTAGTTGCCGCAGCATGTGCAACTAACTTAACGCCCATAGTTGCCGAGTGTGGTGGAAAAGATCCAGTAATCGTTGCCGCAGATGCGAACTTAGATCGCGCAGTTGATGCAACTATGTGGTCTGCAATGGCTAATGCCGGCCAGTCCTGTATTGGCGCAGAACGAGTCTACGTCGATGAAAGAGTCGCTGATTCCTTTATTGCAAAGGCGATTGCACTTGCCGAAAGTATTCACGCTGGTGCACCTGGGGATGGAAATTATGGACCAGCAACAATGCCTTCTCAGATAGCTGTTATCTCATCACATATTAAAGCTGCCATTAAAGATGGTGGGCAATTTGCTTATGGTTCATTGAAATCGGTACAAGCTCCATTTGTTCAACCAGTAATTTTGGTAGATGTGCCTGAATCTTCTGCTGCAGTGCGGGAAGAAACATTTGGCCCAATAATTATCATTAATCGTGTGGCACATATGCAGGAAGCAATCCAACTTTCAAATGCATCTAGCTATGGTTTAGGTGCCAACATTTGGTCTAAGCGCCAGGGAAAGAAGATTGCCTCCCAGTTGCACTGCGGAATGGTTGCAATTAACTCCACATTTTCTTTTGCGGCAATTTCCTCGGTTCCCTTTGGCGGCGTGAAAGATAGCGGCTACGGTCGTGTGCATGGACCAGAAGGTTTACTTGAATACACCTATCCACGCACTGTGGTTCGTACTCGCTTTAACATTCCAGTTAAGTTCTTAAGTTTTAAGCGTCGCGCTAAAGATGACACATTGGTTGTTAAAGCAACAAAGATTTTAAAGGGACGGTTCGGTTAAAAACGAGGAGCGTTACGAGTTCGTTCTGTATTAGGACGCCTTTTGTTTTTCTTTGCCCAGCAGGCTGTATGCCAATGGCGGCGACCATCTTCATCGTATTCAAGCCATGCAACAACATGTGGCGTTGCAAGTGGAATCATTTGATCACACCCAGGGCAGCGATACGGCTTTGTAGAACCAGAGCCAGTTAATCGGCGCACAATGTAAGTGCCATCACTATGTTCTTCTGTGCTCTCACCAGTGGAAGCAATATTGATCTCCCGAGGTTCCTCAGGCTTGACCCGCTTCTTGGGGTAGTTTCTACGCGGGCTCACAGGTGTATTTTCGCATAGTAAAGTAGCCACATGAGCCTCATCGAAGTAAAAGGCCTCAAGAAAAGCTATGGCGATGTTCACGCTGTCCGCGGCGTAGATCTTGAAATCGCACAAGGCGAGATCTTTTCGCTGCTTGGTCCAAATGGCGCGGGAAAGACAACAACTGTAGAAATCCTCGAAGGTTTTAGAACAAGGGATTCCGGAACTGTCTCAGTTTTAGGCTTTGATCCACAAACTCGGGGGCATCAATCTCGCGAATGGCGAAATCGTATTGGAATTGTCTTGCAAAGCTCTGCCGATGCCGGCGATCTAACAGTTCTAGAGACAATAGATCACTTCAGTGGCTATTACTCAAACCCAAGAAATGTTGATGAGGTAATTCATTCTGTTGGCTTAGAAGAAAAAGAAAATGCTCTGATCCGTAATCTTTCAGGTGGCCAGCGTCGTCGACTAGATGTGGCACTAGGAATCATTGGAAACCCCGAGCTGTTGTTCTTGGATGAACCGACAACTGGTTTTGATCCTGAGGCTCGTAGATCTTTCTGGGGGTTAATCCAGACCTTGCGCTCACATGGAACCACAATTGTGCTCACAACCCATTACCTAGATGAGGCTGAAGCCTTGGCAGATCGAGTCGCGGTTATAAATAACGGGGTAATTATCGAAGTCTCTACTCCCGCAGAACTTGGTGGGCGTGCAACCTCGCAAGCAACCGTTGCGTGGCGCGATGGAGAATTGATCAAATCCGAACGCTCAGATAATCCAACTGAATTAGTGGCTAAGTTGTCATCACACTTTGGTGGCGAAGTCCCAGAGCTAGTTGTTTCACGCCCATCTCTTGAAGATATTTATCTTGAAATGATTGGGGGCACGCATGAAGCAAATTCCTAGCGCGCTTTCCTTAGGTATTCGCCGAGGCAACTTAGAGATTCGACAGTTTGCTCGTCAGCGTGAATCTGTTGTATTTACATTACTTTTCCCTGTTATTTTGCTTGCCATCTTTGGTTCTGTTTTCAAAGACACAATTGCACCTGGCGTTACATTTTCACAATACTTTCTTGCCGGAATGATTGCCTCGGGCTTAGTCAATACAGGTTTTCAAGCACTTGCCATCACTATTCCACTAGAGCGTGACTTCGGTGCTCTCAAGCGCCTGCGTGGCACACCAATGCCAGCATCTAGTTACTTCATTGGTAAGGCAATTCTGATTTTTGTAAGCATGGTTATTCAAATTCTCTTGCTACTAGGGTTTGGTATTTTATTCTTCGGCGTTGAACTACCAACCGATATCAACAAGTGGATCACCTTTACCTGCTTAGTGCTGCTAGGAAGCGCATGTTCAACCGCCCTTGGAATAGCATTTTCCATTGTTCCAAAGAGTGGACGCGGTGCATCTGCAGTTGTCTCCCCTATTGTTATTATTTTGCAGTTCTTCAGTGGTGTTTTCTTTGTCTTTACGCAACTGCCCACATGGATGCAACAAGTTGCCGCAATATTCCCACTCAAGTGGCTCACCCAAGGCATGCGTTCAGTCTTCTTGCCTGACTCCTTTGCAAGCCAAGAGGTTGCCAAGAGCTGGGAAACTGGCAAAACAGTTGTAATTCTTTTGGTGTGGTTAGCAATAGGAATCTTCTTTAGCGTTCGAAAGTTCAAGTGGGATCGTGATTAAGAAGGTAATTGCACTAGTTCTAGCCCTGGCCGTGTGTATGCCAGTTGCTGGCGCTGATTCCACGATTTCCCTAGCAAAGGCGAAGGCAAAGATCACTCCTTCTCCATCTCCGGTGTGGCCACCTAAAGGTTTTATTATGAGTAAAGATGGCAATGCATTCGCAAGGATCCCAAAAGCAAAAGAGCTTGTTGGTTTAGCCTCTAATGACAAGGTTTTAACAAAGGCTTTGGCACAGACCGTTGATGGTGTTCCAGTTTGTGAAAAGTACTCATGTGGAGCAGTTCAGGTCGCATCTGTTACTGGCTGCACCTGGTGGGTTGTGACTGCCAGTGTGAAAGGAGCAACTTCTTTTGATAATAAAACATTCAAACTTTTCGGCACAGTACGAACAACGTTTGGTAGAACTTGGTCAAAAAAATACACAACTATCTTGATTGTAAGCGGTGAACCAATCGAATTAGGTCACACTATTTCGAACATTAAAGCGGTCTGCCGCAAAGATGCCCCGGTAGAAACGGTGCCATCAACGACATACACAATTGCTCCTTAGCGATTAGCCCCAGGAACCCATAGCTGATCGCCAATTTCCTTGTTCGCATAACGCGCAAGAACAAAGAGAAGATCAGAGCAACGGTTAAGGTATTTTGCAGTCAAAGGATTAACTCCGCCACCAAATGAGTGGATTGCATTCCATGTGCGACGTTCTGCTCTGCGAACTACTGTGCGGGCAACATGCAGATGCGCAGCAGCTGCTGTTCCTGATGGCAATACAAATGAACGCAATGACTCAAGATCTGCGTTATAGAGATCGATTTGTTCTTCGAGGTATGTAATTTGAGAATCAAGAACTCGTAGTGGTTCAAAGGCTGGTGAATCAACTACTGGCGTGCAAAGGTCTGCGCCAACATCGAACATATCATTTTGAATACGCACTAATAGTGCACGGACCTCATCGGTTAATTGATCTGTTGAAAGCACAACACCGATCGCTGAGTTAGCTTCATCAACTGTGGCATAGGCTTCAAGACGCGGGTCATTCTTTGAGGTACGACTCATATCCCCCAGAGATGTTGTTCCGTCATCGCCCGTCTTTGTGTAAATACGCGTTAAATTAACCATGTGCCTAGCCTATAAGTAGACTGCACCTATGGCATCCCACGATCGCTTCCGCATAGTTGGTGGAACCCGCCTGCGCGGTGAAGTATCGGTAACCGGTGCCAAGAACTCTGTTTTAAAGCTTATGGCAGCCTCTTTATTGGCCGCTGGCACAACGACAATCCGCAATGTCCCAGATATTGCAGATGTTGACATCATGGCCGACCTTTTAACCCGTCTAGGCTGCACCGTCGTGCGCGGGGCAGACACTGTCACCATCACCGTGCCACAAGATCCTGCTCACCGCGCAGATTACGACCTGGTGCGAAAGATGCGTGCATCGATCAATGTTTTGGGTCCACTTGTTGCCCGTGTTGGTCAAGCAGATGTTGCATTGCCTGGCGGAGATGCAATTGGTTCTCGTGGGTTAGATTTTCACATCAAGGGTCTTGAATCCCTAGGTGCAAAAGCCCACATCGAGCATGGTTATGTGATTGCTGAAGCACCAAACGGATTAACTGGAGCACCTGTCGAATTAGATTTCCCTAGCGTTGGCGCAACTGAAAACATCATGACAGCTGCGGTATTAGCTAAGGGTGTGACAACAATTGACAACGCTGCCCGTGAACCTGACATTGTCGATCTTGGTGAATTCCTTATTTCAATGGGTGCAAAGATTGAAGGACTTGGTTCACCGCTCATCACAATTACTGGTGTTGATGTTATGCACCCAACAGATCACACAACAATTACCGATCGCATCATCACCGGCACGTGGGCATTTGCCGCTGCAATGACTCGTGGTGACATCACAATTCATGGCGCACGACCAGAACATCTTGAGCTGCCGCTTGAAAAATTAGCGTCAGCTGGTGCGATCATTACTTCGACTGCAGATGGCATTCGTGTGAAGATGGATGTGCGCCCACAAGCAATTGATGTGGCAACACTTCCCTACCCAGGTTTCCCAACAGATTTATTACCAATGGTTATCGCACTAAACGCTATTGCCGAGGGGCATTCCTTGGTTACTGAAAATGTCTTTGAATCCCGCTTTATGTTTGTTAATGAATTGAGCCGTTTAGGCGCACAAGTGAGCGTAGATGGCCATCATGCATCAATTACAGGGGTAGAAGAGTTATCAGGAGCCCCAGTTGAAGCGCACGATATTCGTGCAGGTGCGGGTTTGATCTTGGCTGCATTAGTTGCAGAAGGTGAAACCACTGTTGATCAGGCTTTCCACGTTGATCGCGGCTATCC
>JBILAD010000089.1:0-4837 GCA_044354355.1 Candidatus Planktophila sp.
GCTCCAAAATCGAATAGCAAGAAATGCGTTCGGATTTGCATCACGGGTTCTTACAAGACGTATTGCTGTGTTATCTAGATCAACGCAATCGCCAATAAAACTGAGCTGGATATGTGCTGTGCCAACTCGAAGTTCTTTATCGTCTACTTCAATTCTTAAAGCAGTAGCAGAATAAATCCACACTAGGGCAGCGGTCACAACTACGAGAGAAATCAGTGCCCAGTTATCTCCAAGGGCGGCCCAAATTGAAATTACTAAGGAAAGCATGAAGAAATACACAATGGCTAGAAGCCACAGTGGCGCACGTATCACTTCGCGGTAACGCATGGGTGTTACCGTATCGGATGTGAAGGCGGTAACCTTGCCATATGGCTCGGATTCCCAGCACTACAGCTCCTGAAGGATCACCTATTCCAGAGCGTCATCCAATGGCACCCGTTGCCGGATCAAAAATTCCTTCACACTTTGGACATTGTTTTGGTTGCGGAGAATTACATCCCACCGGTCTGCATCTAGTTGCATTGGCAGGATCAGGCTTGGATATCACCGCCGAATTTACCGTTAATGAAAATCATCAAGGAGCACCGGGATTGGCTCACGGGGGACTTTTGTCTCTGGCATTTGATGAGGCTCTTGGAAAGTTGATGTGGCTATTGCGCGCACCAGCAGTTACTGGCCGTTTAGAAACAGATTTTATTAAGCCAGTCCCTATGGGAACCACCTTGCACATCACTGCAGAAATTACTGGACAGGTTAATCGCAAGGTTTACACATCGGCGATCGGGCGCATTAATTCGCCAGATGGTGAAATAGCGGTGCGCGCTGCAGCACTTTATATTATTGTTCCTATGGATCACTTTATGAATAATGCACCTAAAGAGTATCTAGAGCACCTTGCAAAGACACCTGAGGTGATGGCATTTGTCGATCCGACTTTTGAGATAAACCCATAAGAATGGGCAACGTGCAGGTATTAATCACTCGTTTGGATCCTTCGGTACCACTTCCGGCTTATGCAAAAGGCGGAGATGCTGGCGCAGATATCGTCACTCGCATTGATGTGACCTTGCAACCAGGGGAGCGCGCACTAGTTCCCACCGGGATCTCGATTGCATTGCCAGATGGATATGTTGCCTTGGTGCATCCACGATCAGGTTTAGCTATCAAGCATGGGGTAACGATGGTCAATGCCCCAGGAACCGTTGATGCTGGATATCGCGGAGAATTACAATGCATCATGATCAACCATGACCCAAAGGAAGCTATTACTTTTCACAAAGGCGATCGAATTGCGCAATTGGTAATACAAAAGGTTGAGCGCGCCGAGTTCATTGAAGTTGAAGAGTTACCAGGATCAGGCCGTGGAACTGGTGGCTTTGGATCAACGGGGCGATCATGAGTCAACATGATGAAGATCGTGAGAAAGTTGTCAACGCTTTAGGTGGAAAGAAAGGCCTGATTGATTCAGGTGTGCCAGCTGTTGTTTTCTTAATTGTTTTTAATGTTACAAAAGAGGTAAACACCGCAATCTGGGCAGCACTTTCACTCTCAATGGTCTTAGCAATCATTAGATTGATCATGAAAGATACGATCCAGCACTCTGTTTCTGGAGTAATCGGAGTCTTAATTTGTGCCTATTTTGCTAATCGCAGCGGCAATGCAACAGATTTCTACATTCCAAAGCTGCTCACAAACCTTGGTTACGGAACGGTCTATTTGATTGCAAACCTTGTTGGCTGGCCAATTTTAGGTTTAGTACTTGGTCCTCTATTGGGGGAAAATTTCACATGGCGTAACAATCCGGCCCGGAAGAAAATGTATATCAAGGCAAGCTGGTTATGGGTTGCAATGTTCTTTGTGCGAATTGCGGTTCAGTATCCGATTTACAAGAGCGGAAACGTCAATCTCTTAGGTACGGTAAATCTGGCAATGGGATATCCGTTATTTTTCATTACGGCGTATGCAACATGGTTAGTGATTAAAGCTGGACCACCTGCACAAAAAGTAGCTGATTAAGAGATAAAGCAGGCTTTAATGTGAGCTTCGGCGTCTGCGGATGCAACAAAGAGAAGCTCATCACCAGCAGCAAAAACATCGTGTGGTTTAGCGGTAATTACTCGTCCATCTCGAACGATCGCTGCAATTGCAGCATTTTCTGGAAGCTCGATCTCTTCAACAGTTTTTCCAATACATGCAGAACCATCTGGCAATGTTAATTCGACTAGGTTTGCTTGGCCTTTTCTAAATGAGAATAAGCGAACGACATCTCCAACACTTACAGCCTCTTCTACGAGAGCTGAAATGATGCGAGGTGTGGACACCGCAACATCTACGCCCCATGAAGAATCAAAGAGCCATTCATTTTTTGGATGATTAATTCTGGCAACAACACGTGGGACGCCATATTCAGTCTTGCCGAGCAGGGATGTAACAAGGTTGGCTTTGTCATCTCCGGTGGCTGCCACTAGCACCTGGCAGTTATTTAGATGTGCGTTATCAAGAGATGTGATTTCACAAGCATCAGCCATGAGCCATTCAGCATCTGGGACGCTCTCTAATTTCAAGGCCTTAGGATCTTTGTCAATCAATAAAACTTGGTGCCCATTGTCTAGGAGTTCGCGAGCAATAGCGCGCCCTACATTTCCTGCTCCTGCTATGGCAATTCTCATTGACGTTCACCTTCTGGGCTACTTGCAAGGATTTCCTCGGTTCGAGCAACATCTTCATCTGAGACCATCACATGAATCAGATCGCCTTGTTGCAAAACAGTGTGTTCATCAGGAATGAGACCTTCACCTAGGCGTGTAATGAATGCAACGCGGGCAGGAGTAAGTGCATCAATTAAAAGAATTGGACGGCCATACCACTGGCTGTGAGGGTGCATTTCACACAACTGCACCATGCCCGTTGCATCGCGCCATTCAGATCGAGATCCTTCTGGTGCAAGGCGACGGAGAATCTGATCAGTTGCCCACAAAACGGTTGCAACAGTTGGAATTCCTAAGCGCTGATAAATTTCAGCTCGGCCTGGATCATAAATTCGTGCAACAACATTTTGAACACCATAATTTTCGCGGGCAACACGAGCTGCCAAAATATTTGAGTTATCGCCATTGCTAACAGCTGCGAACGCATCTGCATCTTGGATGCCTGCTTCGAGTAACACCTCGCGGTCAAAGCCAACACCGGTAACGGTGCGTCCTTTGAAATTAGGGCCTAGGCGACGAAAAGCTTCTCGAGCCTGGTCAATGACTGCGACTGTATGACCGGCTGCTTCGAGTTCAGTAGCGAGTGAAGAACCAACTCGACCGCAACCCATGATGACTACGTGCACAGGAGGTAACTTACACCCATAGGCTTACATCCATGGCATCAAACAAGAGTTCGACCCTAAAAACAGGAGATCTAGTACAGGTCACCATCGAAAAAGTGGCGCACGGGGGACACTTTATTGCGCGCCACGACGGGGCGGTTATCTTTGTTCGCCATGGGATTCCTGGTGAAAATTGCACCATTCAAATCACAAGTACCGGATCATCCTTTAACCGCGCTGATGTGGTCTCGGTGCAAACTCCTTCCGAGTTCCGCGTAGAAGCTCCATGTAGCTTCGCGCATCGCAATGGTTGCGGCGGCTGCGATTTCCAGCATATTTCAGTAGATCATCAGCGAAAACTTAAATCAGATGTCATTACTGAGCAATTTTCGCGAATTGCCAAAATTGATCTAACGGTGGAACTTGAAGAAGTTGGTGAAAGTACACATTGGCGCACCCGAGCAATAGCCACAACAGACCGTAACGGAAAACTCGGATTCTTTAAATCAAGATCTCACTCGATCGCACCGGTTACTGACTGCATTATTTGCGTTGAGGGTATGAACTTTGCAGAGATTTCGAACCGAGAGCTTAAGGGTGATGTTCGAGTTGAAATCAGTTCCTCAAATACAGGCGAACGATCAATTGCTTTAGCACCAACTCGAGGTGAAGAAAAGGCAAGGTTAACTGAAGGCCCTGCAGTACTTCACGAAAATGTATTGGGACGAACTTTAGAGGTCAGCCAAGAATCGTTTTGGCAAAGCCACAAAAAGGCTCCAGAAGTTTTGACACAAGCAGTTCTGGAATTTGCAAAGATCAAAACGGGCGAACATGTTTTAGATCTCTATGGCGGCGTGGGATTGTTCTCGGCTGCAATCTTGGATGCTGTTGGACCAACTGGACATGTGGATCTGATAGAAGGAAGCAGAGTTGCTACTGCAGATGCTTCTCGCAATTTTGTTGGACATGCAAACATAACAATTGCAACTGGAGATGTTGCAAAGTTGCTACCCAGAATTACAGCAGCTGATGTAGTTGTCCTGGATCCTCCTCGAGATGGAGCGGGTAAGGAAGCAGTTGCTCACATAGCAAGGCTGGCTCCACGTGCAATTGTGTATGTGGCATGTGACCCTGCTGCATTGGCCCGAGATACTGGCTATCTCTCAGATAATGGATATTCACTCGTAAAAGTGCGTGCTTTTGATCTCTTTCCAATGACACATCACATCGAATGTGTTGCTCTGTATGCGCGCGCTGAGGTATCTTCAGCACTCTAAAGGCTTCTACGAAGGGCAAATAATGAGTAAAAACTCTTTCAACGCACAAAAGAATCTAGATGTTGCGGGCAAGAGTTTCGAAATATTCGATATCTCCCAGATCGAGGGAGCTGCCAATCTGCCGTTTAGCCTCAAGGTTCTACTAGAAAACCTGTTGCGCACAGAAGATGGCGCAAATATCACCGCCGACCACATCAAGGCTCTTGCTTCCTGGGACCCATCAGTTGAGCCAGATACCGAGATTCAG
>JBILAD010000090.1:0-4753 GCA_044354355.1 Candidatus Planktophila sp.
CGCGGTCGTCGCGTTGTGAATGTGGCTCCGGTAGCTTAATTTTAGGTTTCTTGTAAAAGAGCGAGCCGTAATCATGCGGCTCGCTTTTTTCATTCATCAAGGTTTTTTCAAAAAGAAGGGAGTTAACAAGTGACAACATTCGTTGATCGCGTGACTCTCTATGCCATCGCAGGAAAAGGTGGCGATGGGTGTGTTTCTGTAAAGCGTGAAAAGTTCAAGCCACTGGGCGGACCAGATGGTGGCAATGGTGGACGTGGCGGAGATGTAATTTTAATTGTTGATCCAAGCGTTACGACCCTGCTTGATTTCCACCATTCACCACATCGCAGAGCAACTTCAGGTCATCAAGGTTACGGCGATCGTAAAGATGGACATCAGGGTGAAGATTTAATCCTTGGAGTTCCAAATGGAACTGTTATCTACGATAGCAATGGCGAGCAAATTGCAGATTTAATTGGCACCGGAACAACTTTTAGTGCAGCCCAAGGTGGTTTTGGCGGACTAGGAAATATGGCGCTGTCTTCATCAAAGCGTCGCGCACCAGGCTTTGCATTACTTGGCGAACCAGGTGAAGAGCGCACATTAACTTTAGAGCTAAAAAGCGTTGCAGACATTGCCTTAGTTGGATTCCCAAGTGCTGGAAAATCATCACTGATTGCAGCCGTTTCTGCAGCACGTCCAAAGATTGCTGATTATCCATTTACAACATTGGTACCAAACCTTGGCGTTGTCCAAGCCGGTGAAACTCGATTTACAGTGGCAGATGTTCCAGGACTAATTCCAGGTGCATCACAGGGCAAGGGCTTAGGACTTGAATTCCTGCGCCACGTTGAACGATGTGTTGCGCTGGTGCATGTCCTTGATTGCGGAACGCTAGAGACAGATCGAAACCCTGTGGCAGATCTTGAAGCCATTGAAAATGAATTAGCTCTATACGGCGGACTTGAAGATCGAGTTCGCATTGTTGCGTTAAACAAAATTGATTTACCTGATGGTCAAGCAATGTCAGATATGGTCGAACAAGAGTTACGCGATAAGGGTTATGACGTTTATCCAGTCTCTGCTGCATCACGTGAAGGTTTACAAGACTTGATCTATGCAATGGGACGTTTGGTTCAGAAAAATCGTAATGACGCAGGCGTGGAAGAGCGCACTCGCATTATTTTGCGCCCTGTTGCAGTTGATGACTCTGGATTCTTAGTTCATGCAAATGCAGACGGGTCATTTACGATCCGTGGCAAGAAAGTTGAACGTTGGGTTCGACAGACTAACTTTAAGAACGCTGAAGCTATTGGATACCTCGCAGATCGCCTTGCACAACTGGGAGTAGAAAAAGAGTTATACAAGAAGGGCGCAGTTGCTGGAAGTGAAGTTCGAATTGGTGATGGCGATACAGAAGTTATCTTTGATTGGGAACCTACTATTGAAGCTGGAGCAGAGCAGTTAGCTGGCCACCTTCATCGCCGCGGTGAGGACTCACGTCTTGAATCGACATGGAATATGCCTGAGCGCGTTGAAGATATTTTAAGTGAAGATGAAATCGCCAAGCAGTGGGAATACAACGTAGTTGACCCACACACGCCTAAACTTTCAGCCATCATTGTGAAAGAACCAGAGGATGGAGATGACAAGTGAGCCGAGAGCAGATCACCTCTGCACAGCGCATAGTCATCAAGATTGGCTCATCCTCTCTCACCGGTAAAGCCGGATCCGCACTTGATGCAGAGGCTGTCAACAAACTTGTTGATGTTGTTGCTGCCTGCAAAGCACGTGGAGCTGAAGTAGTAGTTGTTTCATCTGGTGCAATTGCAGCAGGCCTTGCACCACTTGGTTTAACAACTCGTCCAAAGGATCTAGCCACTCAACAAGCGGCTGCATCTGTTGGGCAGGGGTTATTGGTTGCGCAATACACACAAAGTTTTGCTCGTCACACAATAACGGCCTCGCAAGTACTTCTTACAACCGAAGATGTTGTGCGCCGTTCACATTACCAAAATGCGCAGCGCACATTGTTTCGCTTGCTCCAATTAGGTGTTGTGCCAATCATCAATGAAAACGATTCAGTTGGTACTGGTGAGATTCGCTTTGGAGACAATGATCGTTTGGCCGCACTAGTTGCTTTGCTCATTGGCGCAGATCTGCTGGTTTTGGTCTCAGATATTGATGCGCTCTATGACGCGCCTCCTTCACAAGCCGGTGCACAGAGAATTCATGAAGTTAAGAACATTGCAGATATTGAGAGCGTGACACTAGGTGGTGCAGGAAATGCAGGCGTTGGTAGTGGTGGGATGGTTACTAAGGTAGAGGCAGCGCGTATTGCGACCTCAGCCGGAATTCCAATGTTGCTAACATCTTTATCTGATGTTGATAAATCATTACGCGGCGAAGAACTTGGCACTGCTTTTCATGCACAAGCTAGTAAAACCACTTCACGACTTTTATGGCTTGCACATGCAACTACACCACAAGGAAAATTGATTCTTGATGCAGGAGCTGTCACTGCAATCTTGGAGCGCGGGGTCTCATTGTTGCCAGCAGGAGTTACAGCTGTTGAAGGCGAATTCATTGCAGGAGATGCTGTTGAACTTGTTGGGCCTGATCGCAAAGTGATTGCGCGCGGACTTGTTGCATTTGACTCAGAGGATCTGCCACAGATGTTGGGTCGCTCAACAAAGGAGCTCGCGGCATCATTGGGCGCAGAGTTTGAACGTGAATTAGTCCATCGTGATGATTTGGTGTTGATCTAGATGAGCGCGCAAACATTGATAAGCACATTGGCAGATTCAGCCCGTGTTGCAGGCCGCACGTTAAGTGTTGCTACAGGTGCTGAGCGCAAAGGTGCACTTGAAAGTATTGCCGCTGCTATCGAAGCGCGCAGTGCTGAAATCCTTGCGGCTAATGAAAAAGACATGGCGGCCGGGCGCTTAGCAAACCTTAATTCCTCTTTACTAGACAGACTTCTATTAACTCCAGAACGCATTAAAGGAATCGCTGGGGGAGCACGTCAGGTCAGTCAACTTCCAGATCCACTAGGAAACACATTACGACAATCAACTTTGCCTAATGGTATAAAGCTAGAACAGATTTCAGTCCCCTTTGGTGTTATTGGGATGGTCTATGAAGCACGTCCTAATGTGACTGTGGATGCTGCAGTAATTTTGCTGATGTCAGGAAATGCAGCATTACTTCGTGGCTCATCAAGTGCTGCCCATAGCAATGAAGTATTAGTCAGAGTAATGCGTGATGCACTTGCCACAACAACGATCTCTCCAGATGTTATTCAATTAGTTCCTTCAGATGACCGTGAAACAGTTAAAGCTCTCCTTAATGCTCGCGGCAAGGTTGATTTGGTAATTCCTCGTGGCAGCGCAGCATTAATCCGCATGGTCGTTGATGAATCAACTGTTCCAACAATTGAAACAGGCGCTGGTGTTTGCCATGTGTATATCGATGAGTTTGCAGATCTCTCGAAGGCTTTGCCGATCATCCTTAATTCAAAGGTTCAGCGTCCTAGTGTGTGTAATGCTGCAGAAACGGTGCTCCTACATTCTGCAATCGCACAAGAATTCGGACCAGTTGCACTTAAGGCGCTGCATGAAGCTGGCGTTATTGTGCATTGCGATTCTGCATCACTTGCAATTGCCCAAAGCGCTGGAGTTCCAGCATCTCTTGCCACTGATGAAAACTTCTGTACCGAGTATGGAACATTAGAGATCAACGTTGCCATTGTTGATTCTGTTGATGCAGCAAGTGCCCACATCGCAAAGTACGGAACTCAGCACACAGAAGCGATAATTTCTGAAGATAAAGCGAACGTGAAAAGATTTATTGCTCTGGCAGATTGCGCAGCTGTCATGGTCAACACATCGACCAGATTTACAGATGGTGAGCAGATGGGTTTTGGGGCTGAAATCGGTATCTCAAATCAGAAATTGCATGCCCGTGGCCCTATGGGACTAGAGGCGATGACCACCACCACTTGGATAGTTACTGGAAACGGTCAGATTCGCAGTTAGCGAGTAATTTAATTAGACTGAGGCCCATGAGCAGCCTTTCACGCGATGATGTCGCAAAACTTGCAGGCCTAGCCCGCATCGAGATGAGCGATGAAGAGTTAGTGAATTTGTCTAATGAGTTCACAGTTATCTTGGATGCAGTTGCCCGAGTTCAAGAGGTTGCTGGCGCAAATGTTGAACCAACATCACACCCGCTTCCACTGCGCAATGTTTTTCGCCCAGATGTAGTCGTACCAAGTCTTTCTCCTGAAGATGCGCTATCTGGTGCTCCAGCACAAGAAGAGCAACGTTTCCGTGTTCCGCAGATTTTGGGTGAAGAATGATTCGCAATAACGCCGCTGATATGGCAGCACAACTTGCTGCTGGAGAAATTACATCTGTTGCATTAACACAGGCACACCTAGATCGAATTGCTGCCGTTGATGGGGATGTGCATGCATTCCTACACATTGATACGCAAGGTGCACTTGCTCAAGCTGCTGCAGTTGATGCAAAGCGCGCAAAAGGTGAGAAGTTGTCACCACTTGCAGGTGTTCCACTTGCACTTAAAGATGTAATGGCACAAAAGGGTATTCCAACAACATGTGGCTCCAAGATTCTCGAGGGTTGGCGCCCACCATATGACTCGACAGTTGTTGCAAACCTTAAGAAAAATGACATTGTTATTTTAGGTAAGACAAATATGGATGAGTTTGCGATGGGCTCATCGACAGAAAACTCTGCATATGGTCCAACAC
>JBILAD010000103.1:0-4160 GCA_044354355.1 Candidatus Planktophila sp.
GATTCGCCCATCCTTCAAGATTCCCAGCCGGTCAATTCCAGATGATGCAAAAACGGGCTGCTCTCCGGGAGCTAAAACCAGGGCATCTCCATCTAGATTATCTAGGGTCTTGATAAGCATCTCAGGCAGTAGGCGAGGGTCTGAAGCCTCATCAATAACCCGGCGCTTTAACCTCATACAGAAACTCTATCGCGGTAAAACCCCAGTTTACCGCCCGTTAACCCAATGGTTTGCGTATGTTAATCATTGAGCCTTAGGTTGAACCCATGGCCCTTATTAGATCAGCGTTTCAGGACGAGCTAGACGGTGTTTCTCAATCCTTGGTTGACCTTACAAACATGGTTTCAGAATCAATTGTTAAGGCATCCAAAGCACTTCTATCTGCCGATCTCAATTTAGCCGAAGAGGTAATTGCAACGGATGTAAAAATTGATGATTACCAGCATGAACTAGATGCTCGCATCATCGACATCATTGCTCGTCAGCAACCTGTTGCTTCAGATCTTCGTGCACTTATCACCGCTCTTCGCATGAGCGCAGACCTTGAGCGCATGGGCGATCTGGCACATCACATTGCAAAGGTGGCTCGTCTTCGTCACCCAATTTCTGCAGTTCCTTCTGATTTAGTTTTGGCTTTTACTGAAATGGGACATGTTGCAGAAAAGCTGTCAACAAAGGTCGCAACTGTTATCACAACACGCGATACCGACATGGCGCTACAAGTTGAAAAAGATGACGACGAGATGGATGAATTGCATAAGAAGGTAATTATTGGAATTACAAACGGTGGCGGAGCAATCTCCATTGAGTCTGCTATTGACCTTACTTTGCTAGGTCGTTACTACGAGCGCTTTGCAGACCACGCGGTTGCAGTTGCTCGTCGTGTGTACTTCCTCGTTAAGGGCGAGTTCCCACAGTCATAAATCATGGCAAGTAATATCCAAGAAATCGCTGCAGCATATGAAGCTGCTACGAATGAGTTTTTGCACATCGCATCATCAGTTCCTGCAGATAAGTTGGATGTCAATGATGGTGAAAACTGGAGTTCTCGCCAAGTAATTCATCATTGCGCAGATAGCGAAGCGCAGTCATATGCCCGCTTGCGTCGATTAGTTGCAGAGCCAAACCCAGTAATTCAGGGGTATGACGAAAACTTGTGGGCTAAGGATGCAACCCTTGGATATACAGAGTTGCCAATTGAAAATTCCATTGCGGTGTTCACTTCTGTTCGCGCAGCATCATTAGACATCATCAAGCGATTAAAGCCAGAACAATTAGAACTTAAAGGAACCCACACAGAAGCCGGTGAGTACTCACTGAGCCGTTGGCTGGAGACCTATACCCGCCATGCCAATAATCATGCCGAACAGATCAAACAGAACTTGGCGATTAAGTAGCCCTTAAGAAATAACCTCCTCATCTCACCCCCTATGGGGTGAGGCAGCCTTGATTAAGCACACAATTGCCATCACCCTGTACGCATGAAACGTGGCGTAATCCCTGGGGTGAATCTGAGCCGCACCGTAGCCCCGTCTGTGCCCGCCAACTTCCTCTCACGAAAGCACCTTTTTCACCTATTTGAAACAAATATGCCAGGGGTAACGATCGTGGCAGCTCCTGCCGGATACGGAAAAACAATGCTTGTGGCCGAGTGGGCTAATGCTCAATCCCGACCAACTATTTGGTGTGCTGTTGATCCCAAAGATTCGCCACAAATGTTTTTTGCACACATCGTGCAGGCAGTTAGGAATGTGCTTCCCAAATTTGGTGCTGACTTTGAAAGTGAAAGATTTCTATCTGCAGATAGCTACATCAAATTTATGGTGACTGAAGCTAGCGCGGTCAAGGAAGACTTTAACTTTGTAATTGATAACGGCCCTGCAGATGCTGAAGAGATAACACCATTTGCTCAGGTGCTAGTGGATAGTTTGCCCAGCAATGTGCATGTAGTAATTGTTAGAAGAGTTACCCCTGCTACATCACTTGCACGATATGCAAGCCTGGGTAATCTCTCATTGATCACCAGTCAAGATCTAAAGTTTTCACAAGATGAAATTACAACTATTTGCGAATTAAATAGCCTGGACCACAATGATTGGAAGGTCTCAAAGCATCTAATAAAGTGCGATGGTTGGCCAGCTGCAATTCAAATGATGGCGAAAAACATCTCTCGTGGCGTTGTGGATAGCGAATTCAAAACATCGGAATCTTCAAACCCTCTAGGAATTTTGGCATTAGAGTCATTTAATTCATTGAATCAGGAAAGCAAACACAATTTATTAAAACTTGGAATAGTTGAAGAGTTCGATCTTGATATTGCCGCAATAATTCTTGGTCAAGACTTTTCCGAGACTTATATAAATAAATTAGCCACCGATGGAATGTTTGTCTCTGTCTCTTCAGGATTTCGACGCAATTTCACAATTAATCCAATTATTTATGAGGTTCTGCAAGGACTTCGCAGCAAAGATAGCGGTAAAGAAAAATCCATTCATGAAAAACTTGCCCAGCATTTCATTTCAATAGGCTCACCTGCCCAAGCCTTGGAGCACATCTTTGAATCTGGAGACAGCGAGAAAATAACTGAAATCCTGAGAGTCTCGATTAGAGACATGGCCGCAATTGGGCGTGGTGATCAGATTATTCGGTGGGCTCAATTTGGTGCTGCCGATAGTCCAGCGGGTGAGCTAATGAAGAAGACCATTGAAGTCCTGGGCCATTTAGTCAATCTAGATTTCGAGAAAGCCGAAGCAATGGCGGCTGAATTAAGTTTTATAGCTACCCAAGATCCACGCGCAGAATTTCTCACACAGTTAACGTCGATGATCATGTCTCATGTGTATTTTGCCCGCGGTGATTTTGATCGTGCTCAAGTGATGATCAAGAATGCATTGGCTAAGGATTACGAATCAGTTGGAATTCAAAACGTTGATAAAATTGCACTTCTAAGACTTCAGGCAGATATTGCATATATTTATGATGATGCAGAATTAGTTGAGACATCATTAGTCCTTGCTAAGAAACTTCAAGATAATGGTAATCAGTCAATTGCAGGCTTTCACATCGGTTGCATGACTGCAATGTCATTGTGGTGCCAGGGTAGATTCTTTGAAGCTGCAGAGTTTGCATCGGTTGCGATAAATCAGGCAGCAAACAATGGTTTTTCTGGAATCGCCGGACCGCTAGATGCCATGTTGGTTTTATCCCGATGTGAATTAGAACTTTCACAGTTGAACCAGGCGATAGAAACATCAACGCGCATTGAACAAATGGCAGAGTCAACCCGAATGTGGCCTTGGTACTTTGTGGGCATCGGTACTCGCTCTCGCATTCACATAACGCAGGGGAGAATCACTCACGTAGTAGAAGAGGTTGCAGCCCTGCGTGAAAGACACAAGCACCTTCCAACCCCAAATCAACTGGGTTGGATAATCGATGTCACAGATATCTTCTTGCGGTTTGTGCTAAACGACTGGAAACGTGCTGATGAATTGCTACAGCGAATGCCAAAAATTGAAATGGTGCGCCAAATCGACATGAACTTGAAATTTGAATCAGATCCAAAGCGCATTCATGCACTAGTTGCACAGATGCCTGAAACAACCCCACGTGAGAGAGTCAACAAGACCTTGTATCAAGCAACAATAAATATCGATCAAGAAAATGTGGCACTTAACTACTTGCGAACAGCCCTTGATCTTGGAGCAGAGGTTGGGTTCCATGAGTATTTTGTTCGTCAAAACCGTCTCTATCCCATCATGGTCAAGGCTGCTGCAGCCAAGCCCACTATCTTCATAGAAAGCGTGGTGCACGAAATGTCAGAACGTATTAAGAATTCAAATTCAGATACTGGTGCTCTTGAAGAGAAGTTGACTAATAGAGAGCTTGAAATCTTGAAACATCTGACAACAGGAAATCCCATCAGTGCAATTGCTAAGCAACTTCATATTTCACAAAACACAATGAAGACTCATCTTCGAAATGTGTATAGAAAACTAGATGTTGATGGTCGCCATACTGCGGTGGATAAGGCGCGCAAACTCCTTCTTATTTGAGCACGTCATATAGGGTGGCAGGTATGGGTCCAGCATTTAATCGCATGTGGGCATCCAGCATGGTTTCAAACCTCTCAGATGGAATTCTGATTGCTGCAGCTCCAC
>JBILAD010000021.1:0-13481 GCA_044354355.1 Candidatus Planktophila sp.
CACTGCTTGCTATCACCCTGACGGACAGCACCGTCTTAATCTCTGCCACCGGCGCTATGGTGATGTTGCCGTGGCTACTTTTTGCAATCCCCATTGGTGTCTTAGTAGATCGAGTGGACCGCCGCTTTATCTTGGCTGGGGCTAATGCCACTCGAAGTGCGGTGGTTGGGTTACTTGCACTGCTCATTGCAACAGATCAGGTCACAATTTATTGGCTGCTCTTCGCCTCATTTGTTGTCGGAGTATGCGAGGTTGCTGCTGATACAACGGCGCAATCTCTGATTCCACAGATACTAGATGAGAACAACTTTGAAAAAGGCAATTCACGTCTTCAAATTTCACAGACAGTAATTCAAGGCTTTGTGGGCGCGCCATTAAGTGGCTTCATTTATGCAATTGCCATTTCGCTACCTTTCTTTATCAATAGCCTTGGTCTGGCAGTTGCAGCTTTGCTGGCCTTATCAATTCCTATTAAGTATCTGCAAGATGTGCGAACAGATGATGTTGAGAAAGAAAAGAAAAAGTTTGTTGCAGATATGAAGTTTGGAATCAAATACCTATACACCGAAAAAGCATTGAGGCGGCTTGTCCTAACAACAGCCTCAATTGGTGTGTGTTACTCAATGGGTACAGCAACAATGGTCTTATTCATCATTAAAGAGCTAGAACTTCCGAAGCAACTCTTTGGTGTCATCCTCACCATCCAAGGCATAGGTGCGATAGCTGGCGCATTTGTTGCACCGCGCTTGTCCAAGAAATTTGGCAGAAGCTATGTCATGACCTTTGGCATTACTTCAAGCTCAGTTGTCTTGTTGCTTCAGGGATTTTCTCCCAATATTTACATTTTCGTCGCACTTGCCACCTTCGGCGGCTTTGCAATTTCACAGTGGAACATTCTTTTGATGGCTACCTACCAAACAGTTATTCCAAATGAGTTATACGGGCGTATTCATGGAACCCGTCGCACCTTGGTATGGGGAATGATGCCGATCGGTTCACTGCTGGGCGGAGTTCTTGCTCACTACAGCTTGCGCTTGCCGATGTATGTGGGCGGTGTAATCGCCACAACCATTGCCTTCTTATCAATAAAATTCTTTCTCAATGTCTCTGAGACCGCCAAGCCTTCACAGTAAAGTTCCTTTATGGCGAAAAAGCTGGGCTCTTCTTATTGGCGCTTATGGAGTGCCACTGCCATTTCAAATTTGGGTGATGGAATATCTGGGGTTGCATACCCTTGGGTTGCATCTGCCGTAACGCGCTCGCCGCTATTGATTGCCGCAGCAGGTTTTGCATCACGTTTGCCGTGGTTGATCTTCACCTTGCATGCCGGAGTAATAACCGACAGATTTGATCGCCGCAAATTGATAATTGCCATGGACACTATTCGTGGAGTTTTGACACTAATAGTTGGAGCCATTGTTCTACTCAATAAGGACTCCCTACCCTCTCTGAATGATTTGTCCTCTATTACTGATTTAGAGACTAATTGGCCTTTGTATATAACGCTGGTGATCACCGCCTTCTTATTTGGTTTAGCAGAAGTTTTGAGAGATAACAGCGCTCAGACGTTAATGCCAAGTGTTGTTGAATCAGAAAACCTTGAAAAAGCAAATGGCCGGATGTGGTCTGCTGAGTCATTAACCAATAGCTTTATTGGACCACCACTGGGTTCGCTCTTAATTGGTCTTGCAATCTATTTACCCTTCTTTGTGGATGCAGGTACATTTTTTGTGGCGGTGGCATTAATCGCGAGTATTTCCGGAAGCTTTAAACCGGTAGAGGAAAAACCTAGGGAAAAAATTAACTTTAAATCTGAAATCAAAGAAGGTTTCCGATGGTTATGGGCACATGATTTGCTGCGCCCGATGGCAATTATTTTAGGAGCGCTCAATCTCGTAGGAACGATGGTGGCTGCAACATTTATTCTCTATACCCAAGAAGTTCTTAATACCTCTGTCTTTGTTTTCGCAGTCCTAGGAACTGCAGGAGCAGTGGGAGGAATTGCAGGTGGGTTAATAGCGCCAAAGATCTCAGAGAAAATTGGAAGTGGACCATCTTTATGGCTCTCCCTTGCGATGGGACCGATCGGGGCGGTAATCATCGGCACATCCAATTCTTGGCAGGTGGTCTGGGTAGTTTTACTCTTTCAATCCTTCCTCTCGGTTTTGTGGAACACGATCACCGTCTCACTTCGCCAAAGCATCATTCCTACCCATCTATTAGGTCGGGTCAATAGCGTGTACCGATTCTTTGGGTGGGGTTCGATTCCAATAGGAATGTTTCTTGGTGGGGCAATAGTGACAATTGCCCAATACTTCATATCCCGCGAAATGGCGCTGCGGACCCCATATCTAGTGGGCGCAGTCTTGGGGGCCTTGATCTTCATTTTTGCCGCCCCTCGTCTGACAACAAAGGCCATCAATCAAGCCCGGGCAGATGGGGCTAAGTAAGGCCAAAATCACCCCCAGGCTCAGCAAATCTTTATCTAGCCGTTATAAAACTACGCATGTGCAAACTCTTCGCCTGTTGCTTACAGGGGTTTACTGAGGCAGACTTCCCTCACCCAAAGCGCCTATGGAGTGGTCGACTTTCCACAGACGCTTTTCTTTAACCCTCAAGGAGGATCTATATGAAGTTCACTCGTAGTGCAAAGTTTGCACTCGCAGCTGCAGCATCAGCGGCGTTAGCAGTTTCACTGCTTACACCTGCACAGGCTGCAACTCGTTCAACTATCGTGATTCACGATACAAACTCATTAACATCGTTTAACTCAGGCACACCAGATACCAACCTAACTATCAATGGCAAGGTCGGAAATCTATCTGGCATCGGCTTCTTGTATATCAATGACAAGAAAAACGTTGTTCGCAACACAACATTTGGTGATTTCAAGATTGTTAAGAACTCAGCAACTGATTTCCGTATTGCATACACAGTTAACAAGGGCCTTGTTTGGTCTGATGGAACGCCAATCACCGGAGTAGATCTGTTGATGTCACACGTTCTTTCAAGCAACAAGTACTCAATCGAAGCTGGTCTTGGAGATCCTGACAGCGACAACGTTCCAGCGTTCAACTCAAATGGTTACGGTGGAACTTACAGCGACAACGTTGTTGGACAGCCAGTACTTTCAGCTGACAAGATGACATTGACACTTCAGTTCAAGCAGAAGATTGCTAACTGGGATCTTTATGGTCCAGGACCATCACCAGTTCACACACTTATCCTTCTTTCAGAAGGAAAGAAGGGTCTGCAGTCAGTTAAGGATAACGAAGCTGCACGCGATCGCTTCTTTGCTGCATACAACACAAAGAACACAGCTGTACTGAAGGCAATGGGTAAGGTTTGGTCAGAGGCTTACAACATCACTGAAGTAAACGCATCAACAAACCCACTCCTATTCGTAGGTAACGGTGGATTCTTAGTTGAAAGCGCAGTTACTAAGTCATCTGTAACTCTTAAGACAAACCCTAAGTACAACTCAGGTCCAAAGCTAAGCGGAACTATCGATACAGTTGTATTCAAGTTCATTGCTGACGGAACTGCAGCTGCACAGGCACTTGCAAACGGCGAACTTGATATTTATTCAGGTCAGCCAACAGCAGATGCTGTAGCTGCATTGAAGAAGCTAACAAACGTTAACCTCATCGGTGGAATTAACGCTTGCTACGAGCACTGGGATACACGCGTAAACGCTGCCCCAGGACAACCTGATTACAACGGAATCTTCAAGGGACACGGCGGAAAGGGTGCAGATCTACGTCGCGCATTCCTACTTTCAGTTCCTCGTGAAGAAATCAACGAGAAGTTGATCAAGCCAATTAACCCAAATGCACCAATCTTGGGATCTACTTTCATCGCACCTGGCTTTGATGGCTACGAGCGTCTAGTAGCTAACAATGGTGCAAGCTATTACGTGGGCACACAGGAAGCGCTAAATGCGAAGGCATCACGTCTTCTCAAGAAGCACTATCCAAAGGCAAGCCCAAGTAACCCAGTTAAGGTGAACGTACTTGTACCGGGTAACAACCCACGCCGTGCAGCTGAGTTTGCACTTGCGAAGGCAAATGCACTCAAGGTTGGTTTTGATCTAGTTGGAGATGTTCAGGCATCATGGTCTCCAAAGATTCAGCTATCAACCTACGATGCTCAGTTCTTTGCATACTGCCCATCTGCAGTAACACAGGCTGGATCAAATGCGAACTTCCAAGTTGGTGGAGGAAATAACCGTAACGGTATTAACTTGCCTCAGCTAGATGCAATCCTAAACAAGTTGCAGCTTCCAATGGATAACCGCACATTCATCTCAACAATTATCCAAGCAGAGCGCATCATCCACAACGAGGGACTTACATCTGGAGTATTCCTGCACCCAGCAGTTACTGCAGTAAACAAGAACCTCAAGGGAATCAAGCCGTCACCACTTTCTGATGACGTTGTTTGGAACTGGTGGGAGTGGTCATACTAATAGCTTGATTTTTAAGCTGTTAGAACCGCTGTAAAAGGCGGAAAAAGTAGTAAGCGAGCGGCACTTGGTTGAAAAATCAAGTGCCGTTCGCGCTACTATGTGCCTCTTAAAGGTGGATTTTTTGAGGGTCTAACCAACAATGATTGCGAGGAGTTTTTCATGCTTAGATACATCATGGGCCGTATTGCCCTAGCGCCCTTGATTTTATTTGGGTCAACTTTCTTGGTGTACAACCTCGCAGCCTATGCAAATGATCCTTTAGGTGAGCTTCGCCTTAGCAATGATGATGGTGCCCGTCAGCAGATAATTGCCCTAACACGTGACTTAAACCTTGATGTCCCAGCGCCGCTTCGATATTTCTTATGGCTCAAAGGTGTACTTGGAATATTTGTAGGAAAGTTCGATCTTGGAGAAACCCGCTCCGCGACTACTGTCTGGGAAGAGCTTTCGTACGCAATTCCCGTCAGCCTTCGATTAGTATTTGTAGCAACAATTACGGCGCTTGTAATTGGAATTGCACTCGGAATTGTTTCAGCACTGCGCCAGTACAGCCGTTTTGATTACGCAATGACATTTCTTGCATTCCTCTTGTTCTCACTTCCAATTTTTTGGGTTGCCGTTCTCTTGAAAGAGTTCATGGCGATCCAATTTAATAACTTCTTAAGTGAACCCAATATTCCAGTTAAGTGGATGGTTGCATTCTCCATCTTTATAGGAATCTTCTGGAGCTCCTTGTTTGGCGGCGAGCGTAAAAGATTCTGGAGTGTTTTCGGTGGAGCCTTTGCAACTAGCTTTGTAATTTTGTGGGCGATTGATTTCACAGACTGGTATCTCAACCCTGGATTAGGAATCATTTTGATCGCATTGCTTTCCGTGGGAATTGCCTTTGGCGTCACGGCGATTTCAACGGGCCTTAGCAATGTACCTGCAAAGAAAGCAGCACTGACTATGGCTGGCTTAGCAGTTGTCTGGTACTACCCTGCACAGTGGATCTTTAATAACCTTGTCTCTTACTTTGCAATCTTTATCATGATCGCAATGATCGTTTTGACCGGCTTAGGCTTGGCTCGCGTTTATAGCAAGATTGACCATCGCCCAATTGCTCGAACCGCGATAATTACTGGCATCTTGAGTGGGTTTTTGATTTTAGTTGATCGCATCATGCAGAGTTGGGATGACTACTTTGCAACTGATGCGGTGAATGGCCGCCCAGTTCCTACCTACGGGCAGCGTAAAGATCAGTTAGTAACTGAGGATTTCTGGCTCAATAACTTAGACACCATCATGCACTTAGTCCTTCCAACATTGGCGTTGATCTTGATTTCCGTGGCTGGTTGGATCCGCTACACACGTGGTGCGCTCTTAGAGGTTCTCAATCAGGATTACATTCGCACAGCTAGAGCCAAGGGGCTCAATGAACGAGTTGTAATTACTCGACACGCCTTAAGAAACACGATGTTGCCTCTTTCTAGTCTTTTTGTTGGTGAGTTTCTTGGTTTGATTAGCGGTGCGGTAATTACAGAACGCGTCTTTGGCTGGCAAGGGATGGGAACCTTATTTATTAGGGGAGTAAACGGTGGCGACCCCAACTTGTTAATGGGCGTTACCTTACTGTTTGCTGTCCTGACTATCTTTGGAAATTTACTTGCAGACTTAGTGTATTCAGCTCTTGATCCACGTATTAGATTGGGTAAGTAACCATGAAACTATTTGGCCGTAAAGAAAAATCAACTGGCGATATCTTGGCTGGTGGTGAAAATGCGATTGCTAACAAAGAGGTCGAAGGCTTAAGCCAAGGTCAGATTGTTCGTCGACGCTTTTTCCATCACCGTGCAGCGGTAATAGCTCTAGTATCTTTTGCATCAATCCTTCTTTTTGTGATGACCTCTCTTGATGTCAAGATGGGCCCTATCCGCATTCCGGGTTGGTGGAAGTGGACAGTTGAAGACATTCCAGAGCTTCGCTACGAAGATTGCCCAGGTGGAACTACTGGATGTCCAACATTGTCACTGGATCCAACTTCATCTGCTTTTGGATTTGGAACACACCCATTTGGCCAAGATGACATCGGCCGCGACTATTTTGCACTAGTGATGAATGGCACGCGCCGCTCATTGATGATCATGTTTGTCATCGGTGCGGTATCTGGATTCATTGGCGTTGTAGTCGGATCTATCTCCGGTTTTTACGGCAAGAAAATTGACTCAGTTTTGATGCGTCTAGTTGACTTCATCCAGACAGTTCCTACGATCATTATCGCAGCTGTTATTGGCAAGGCGGCAGGTAAGGTCGGCCCACTGTATCTAGCGCTGTTTTTAGGAGTTCTTGGCTGGACAGGATTGGCTCGTTTAGTGCGTGCTCAATTCCTATCATTGCGTGAAATGGAGTTTGTCGATGCTGCGCGTGTGGCTGGGGCATCTAATCTTCGAAT
Organism: Candidatus Planktophila sp.; assembly: GCA_044354355.1. Classification (GTDB taxonomy): domain Bacteria; phylum Actinomycetota; class Actinomycetes; order Nanopelagicales; family Nanopelagicaceae; genus Planktophila. The sequence continues at coordinate 6,900 of JBILAD010000021.1, forward strand.
CACCTTCAAGCACATTTTGCCTAACGCTGTCGGGCAGATCATCGTGGTTATCACTTTGATTATGGCTGGTGCAATTTTGACCGAGACTGGTCTGTCATACCTTGGCTTTGGTGTTGTTGCTCCTGATGTTTCACTGGGGCTTTTGATTAGCCAGTACGAATCATCATTTACAACACGTCCATGGCTGTTCTGGTGGCCAGGCTTCTTCATTATTTCTATTGCGCTGTGCGTTAACTTTATTGGTGATGGCTTGCGTGATGCATTTGACCCACGTCAACGACGTCGAATTACTAAGAGGGATCGCCTTCAGGCGAAGCTTCAGATTAAGGCTGGTGAGTAACCATGGCTGAAAAAAATGTACTTGAAGTCTCTGACTTCAATGTTGATTTCTGGGTAGACGGAGTTTGGTATCCAGCTGTTATCGATATGAATCTGGGGCTTGCCGCAGGCAAGGTCACCGCAATTGTTGGTGAATCAGGTTCTGGTAAGTCAACAACAGCAATGGGCCTAATGTCACTTCTTGCCTCAAATGCTCGAATGGCGGGCAGCGTTAAGGTCAAGGGCGAAGAGATGCTCAACGCAAAAGCTGCAGTACTGCAGCAATTCCGTGGAAAAGAAGTTGCATATATTTTCCAGGAGCCAATGACAGCGCTAAATCCACTGTTCACAATTGGATATCAGATTGTCGAAACACTTCGCAATCACTTTGATATGGGTCCAAAGGAAGCACAGGCACGTGCCTTGGAACTGATTACCATGGTGGATATTCCAGACCCAGAAGTATCGATTAATAAGTACCCACACCAACTCTCAGGTGGACAGCGCCAACGTGCGATGATCGCACAGGCACTTGCGTGTGACCCTGCGCTGTTGGTTGCAGATGAACCAACAACAGCACTCGATGTGACTGTTCAAGCTGAAATTCTTGACTTAATGCGTGGTCTAAAAGACAAGCTCAACTCTGCAATCTTGTTGATTACCCATGACATGGGTGTTGTTGCAGATATGGCAGATGAAATCCTTGTAATGAAGGATGGAATTACTGTTGAAAAGGGCACTTCAGATCAGATCTTCAACAAGCCGAAGCATCCATACACACAGCAATTACTGGGCGCTGTTCCAATGCTTGGCTCAACAAAAAAGCGCGATCTTCCTTATCGGGAAGATTCAAAGCCAGCTCCTGTCTTGAAGTTAACTGATGTGACCATTGAATATCCAAAGCGTGGTCGCCAACCAGCATTTACCGCTGTTAAAAACTTTAACCTTGAGATCTATCCAGGTGAAATCGTTGGACTGGTAGGAGAGTCAGGGTCAGGTAAGACAACTGTGGGCCGCGCATCTATTGGATTACTTCCAGTTAAAGAGGGAAGCATTCAGGTTGTTGGAAATGAGATTGCTGGGGCAGATCAAAAGCAGCTTTTTGCAATTCGTCGCCACACTGGAATTGTTTTCCAAGATCCAGCTTCTTCGCTCAACCCACGACTTCCAATTGGTGAGTCAATTGGTGAGCCTTTGTTGCTTGCCAAAATTTTAAAGGGTGCCGACCTTGCACATAAGGTGGAAGAGCTTCTAGATCAGGTGGAACTGCCACGCAGTTATCGCAACCGTTACCCACATGAGCTTTCAGGTGGACAGCGCCAGCGTGTTGGTATCGCACGTGCTCTAGCGTTAACTCCAGATCTACTTATCGCTGATGAACCAACATCTGCACTTGATGTTTCTGTTCAAGCGCGCTTCTTGGATCTCTTGCAAGAGCTGCAAGGCAAATTGAAGTTTGCTTGCTTGTTCATCTCGCACGATTTAGCAGTTGTTGACATCTTGTGTCACCGAATTGCAGTAATGCAAAACGGCTTGCTTGTTGAAGTTGGCGATCGTGATCAGATCTTGAAGAATCCAAAGAATGATTACACCAAGCGTTTAATTTCTGCAGTTCCTGTTCCAGATCCTGCTGAACAACGCATTCGCCGCGAGGCACGTCTAGCTCTTAAAAAGTAGCCCCGCACATGGACTTAGACCTTTTGGTCTTTGGACTAGACCTTGTTTCAACCTTTGCATTTGCATTAGTTGGCGCCCGGGTTGCTGCCAATAAGGGTTTAGATTTTGGTGGCATTTTATTTATTGCAGCCGTTGCCTCTATTTCAGGTGGCACTTTGCGCAATCTTTTTATGGGGGAGCAACCACCGTGGGTCCAGCGCCCGTGGCTATTTGCACCAATTGTTGCAGCATTCCTAATTACTGTTGCGATGGGTAAAACGCAAAATGTTGGTCGTCTGGCACTGTCCTTAGATACTTTGGGGTTGGCAGTTGCAACTGTTTCTAGTGTGCAGTTCGCACTGTCCAACGATGCACCACTTGTGGCCGCAGCTGTCCTTGGTCTTATTGGCGCTGTCTCTGGTGGACTCTTTAGAGACATTATGTGCCAAACAGAGCCGGTGTTGTTGCACCGCGAAACCGTTGGCACAGCATGCCTGTCCGGGGCGATTATTTACTTAGCTCTAGATGCTGCCAACCTGAATGAAGCGATACCAGTTGCTGTGGCAGGTGTTGTGGTTGTGTTAGTGCGCGAACTATCCATCAAATTTAATTGGAACCTACCCACAATCCATAAGGGCAATTAATCCCGGGATTGCCCACTTCGGTGGGTATAGCGGCCTAAGAAATCAGCCTTCATATCGGTGAAGTTTCCATCTAGTAATGCTTGGCGCATCTGATCTACCAATCGCACAATAAATCGCTCGTTGTGAATCGTTGCCAGGGTTGCGCTAATGATTTCTTTGCCACGGAATAGATGGTGCATATACGCCCGTGTGTAGTGCGTACAGGTGTAACAGTCACACTCATCATCAATTGGGGTGAAATCCCTCTTAAAACGGCTGTTAGACAGGTTAAAACGCCCTTCCATCGTATACACAGCGCTAGTACGTGCAATTCTGCTCGCTAATACGCAATCAAAGGTGTCACAGCCGTTTTCCACCCCAACAAATAGATCTTCCGGTGCACCAATACCCAAAAGATGTCGTGGCTTATTCTCGGGCAGGATTTGATTGACCCAGGAAACGATTGTTCCTAACTGTCCCTTATCTAAGGCCCCGCCGATTCCGAAACCATCAAAGGATTGCCCACTAGATTCCAACGATCCAAGATCGGTGGCCGCCTTTTTGCGAAGGTCTTCGTATTGAGCGCCCTGGATGACACCAAATAATGCTTGGTAGGGCTTAGAAGCACGATCATCGGTTAACCGCTTGTGTTCATCAAGACATCTAATGGCCCAGGCATAGGTGCGATCCATAGCTAGCTCTTGATACGGACGGGTGTTATGCAAGGTGGTGCACTCATCAAAGGCAAACATGATGTCGGCACCGATCTGGTGCTGCACCTGCATCGACACCTCTGGTGTGAAGCGATGCATGGATCCATCAAGGTGGCTCTTGAAAGTCACGCCCTCATCATCAACATGTGCCAAGCGATCTTTGTTGCCAGCGATCACATCATCTCTTCGAAATGTTTGTGCATCCATTGCAAGTACTTTTTTAAAACCAACACCGAGTGATAAGACTTGAAAGCCACCAGAGTCTGTAAAGGTTGGCCCTGGCCAATTCATGAATTCGCCAAGCCCACCAGCCTCATCCAAGATGTCTGCACCTGGTTGCAAGTAGAGGTGATAGGCATTAGATAAAAGTGCTTGGGCACCTAAATCTGCCATGGCTTCAGGCAGTACTGATTTAACAGTTGCCTTAGTGCCCACCGGAATAAATGCAGGGGTTTGAATGGGCCCATGTGGGGTATTGATAGTTCCAACACGTGCCAGCGAATCACTTGCGGCGTGCTTGATATCAAATGAAAAACTCAATGTGTTACCAAATCTGAACTCGTGATTGCTCATCTAGCCAGAGAGCATCTTTGTCAGTCACACCAAAGGCTTCATAGAAGGGAGTGAAGTTCTTAACAATCTGATTACATCTAAATTCAGCAGGAGAGTGCGGATCAGTTGCAATCCGGCGGCGCATCTCTTCTGGGCGAACCTTTGCCCGCCAGGCTTGAGCCCAAGAAAGCATCAGACGTTGTTCACCACTAAAGCCATCGATGACAGGTGATGGCTTTGAACCCAATGAAATGAGATAGGCCTTATAGGCAATTGCTAAGCCGCCCAGGTCACCGATATTTTCACCAATCGTCAGAGCGCCATTAACTGTGACATCAGGGGCCTCTTCTGGAATTAATGCATCGTATTGCGCAATCAATGCCTTGGTGCGTTCTTCAAATGCTGCGCGATCTGCATCTGTCCACCAATTGTTCAGAGTGCCATCACCATCATATTTTGAGCCTTGATCATCAAAGCCATGGCCGATTTCATGGCCGATGATCGCGCCGATAGCACCGTAATTAACTGCGTCATCATGGTCTAGCCCAAAAAATGGTGGCTGCAGAATTGCTGCTGGGAAAACGATCTCATTCATGACCGGGTTGTAATAGGCATTAACTGTTTGAGGAGCCATATGCCACTCATCGCGATCAACCGGCTTACCAATTTTGCCTAGTTCGTGATCTCGCTGGAACTTAATAACGCGGCCAACGTTGCCATAGAGATCATCTGGCGTGGTTTGTAGTGCGCTGTAATCCCGCCACTTATCTGGGTAGCCAATCTTGGGACGGAACTTGCCTAGCTTTTCTAACGCCTTGATCTTGGTATCAGGACTCATCCAGGCCAGCTCATTAATGCTGATGCGATAGGCCTCAATTAAGTGCGCAACAAGTGCTTCCATGCGAGCCTTGGCTTCTGCCGGAAAGTGCTTCTGCACATAGACCTTGCCAACAGCCTCGCCCAGTGAGCCTTCGATCATCGAGACAGCACGCTTCCAGCGCTCGCGAAGTTCAGGTGTTCCAGACAAAGTCTTGCCAAAGAAGGCAAAGTTTTCATTGACTAACTCATCTGAAAGATAGGGGGCTGCGCCACTAATGATGTGCCACTTCATCCAAGCCTTCCAAGCATCAAGATCAAAGCTTGCCAGTATTGAATTGAGCCCTTCAAAATATGATGGTTGCTGAACGATGACAGAGTCCAAAACAACTGCTGGGATTTCACCATCGGTTAGGTAGAGCTCCCAATCAAATGACCCCATCAGCGCTTTCACTTCGCCGCGAACCATCTTGTTATAGGTCAGGGTTGCATCTCGATCTTTAACCTGATCCCAATGATGGCTGGCAATGCTTGTTTCAAGTGCCATCACCTTGGCAGCTAGTTCTGGGCCATTGGCAACTCCGGCCAAAGCAAACATTGTGGCAACGTGGGCAACGTAGGCGGTGCGGATTTCTGCATACTTTTCCTCACGGTAGTAGGCCTCATCGGGCAATGAGATTCCGCCTTGTTGCAGGTACAAAATGTTTGTTGAAGCATCCTTCATATCTGCATAGATAAAAGTTCCAAAGATTCCTGAAAGTCCACGGGCTTCAAGCTTTGCCAGGGTAGAGGTGAAATCTTTTAGCGATGTAATGGAATCAACTTCTGCGAGCTCACCGGTGATGGGGGAGCAACCCTTTGCATTAACCGCAGCTGCTGCCATAAAAGAAGAGTAGATATTGCTGATCTTTGTGGCCTCATCTGAGCCGCTGGCACTTTCAATGATCTCCCGGACACGGGCTTCAGATTGAATTCGAAGAGTAATGAAAGCACCATCAGTTGCGCGGTCTGCCGGAATGACAGCGCTCTTTAGCCAACCACCATTGAAGTGACGATAGAGGTCATCTTGGGGGCGAACTGTTGAATCTTGATGTGACAAATCCAGCCCAGCTTTTTTGATACTCACGAGGTTCTCCTTTTTAGGTACTGATGAAAGTAGTTGAAGCTTCAACCTTTGCCGTAGACTGCACTCATGGCACGTGAAAACGCTACCGCACCAAGGTGGCTCAGCCCCACCGAAATGAAGGCTTGGCGCCGATACATCCTGGCTAGCCGTCGCCTGATGGATGTATTAGAAGCAGATCTTGCTGAACATGGTTTATCTATGCCTGATTATGAAATCTTGGTACAACTTAGTGAAGCCCCAGATCGCAAAATGCGGATGAGCGAATTAGCTGCCAACGCCCTGCTTTCTAGATCCCGACTTTCACATCGTATGAAGGTTATGGAAAAGGCGGGCTGGGTTAAACGTGAAGCATGCCCAATTGATAAACGTGGCTACTTTGCAGTGATGACACCAAAGGGCTGGAAGGCAATTGTTGGGGCAGCCCCGGATCATGTTGAGAGTGTGCGAATGAGATTTATGGATCATTTAACAAAAGCAGATCAACAAGTGCTGGCGGAGATTTTTGAACGCATCGAGCAATCACTGCGCAAAGATGCGGTGGATGAGTAAGTAAGTTGCTTAACAACAATTCTTAAATAATAAAAGGGCATAAAAAAACCCGCCACATAAAGTGGCGGGTTTTTTAATATACCTGAGGGCTTTACTTAGCCTTCTTAGCTGCTGCCTTCTTGCGGCGCTTCTTTGGGGCTGCTGCTGGAGCTGCCTTCTTGCGGCGCTTCTTTGGTGCAGCAGGTGCTGCTGCCTTCTTGCGCTTCTTTGGTGCTGCTTTCTTTGCTGC
>JBILAD010000091.1:0-4711 GCA_044354355.1 Candidatus Planktophila sp.
TCTTTTTAAGAGCCGCCTCTGTAAATGTTCCCTTGGGACCGAGATAGGCGTATGTACTCACTTGCTAATTGTACCCGAGTACCGACCTTGCATATGACGGGGTATTTGTGATCAAGACATCAACACCATTGTCAGCGCAAAAGCGCATATCGTCGGCGTCATCAACGGTCCACACGAAGAGATTGCGTGGATCTTGATTCAAATGTGGTTTCTTTCTCAATGCTGATATTCCAGGACCAATCGATTGTGCTGAAGTAAACCTACGCATTGCAAAAGAAAATGTGTCATGGAGTAGAGCCACCGTCTTTTGTTCTGGGTCGATCTTTCTTATATTTTCTAGAGCAAGCCATGAAAATGACATCACATGAATATCTGCAACTTGTTTTTCTTGATGTAAGAGTTGCATTACCTTCTTTTCTACAGCACTTGCAGATGGCACTGGGTGTTTAGTTTCAATTGCTAGCTCTTTTTTATTGTCTCGAGCCAACATCAATAAATCTTCTAGGGTTGTTGCCTGCGGATAGTGAGACTTAATTTCCTTAAAGGTTGCATCTGCAATCCGCGCAGCATTGCCTGCGACCCGTTGCATGTCTGCGTCATGCCATAAAACCAACTGGTTGTCTTTGGTTAATCGAACATCGCATTCAAAACCATCAGCTCCATCATCAACGGCAGCCTTATAGGCAGCCATTGTTAACTCAGGATGGGCAACGGAGGATCCGCGATGTGCGTAGATCTTCATCTTTGAAGGTTACACCGTTAGGCTTACATCATGAGCGCGCACTTCTTTGAAACCTCTGCGCGTTCGGCTATTGGCTTAGTGCGCCAAGGAAATGAAGATTCTGGTTTTGCTTCCGCCCAACTCATCGCCGTAGCCGACGGAATGGGTGGTCATGCTGCCGGCGAGGTTGCTTCGCGCATCGCTGTACAAGTATTACAAAAACTGGCACCAACTTTGTCTGCCGAAGATATTGATGAAGATTCTGTTGAAGATTTGTTAATGCACTCTTTGCACAGCATCGATGCAGAAATTGCAGCAGTTACCGATGAAGATGTCGAAAAACGCGGGATGGGTACCACTCTTACTGCGCTGCTCATTCGTGATTCTCGTATTGCTCTACTCCATGTTGGTGATTCACGTTGTTATCGCTTGCGCGGTAATACATTAGAACAATTAAGTAACGATCACACTGTTATTCAAGAGCTGCTTGATCAAGGTGCAATCTCTGAAGCTGAGGCTGCTGAACATCCACAGCGTTCGATGTTGACCCAGGCCTTGCGTGGTGATGGTGATGTGACTCCAGTGCTTCAAATGTATGAGATCAAAAAGGGCGATCGGTACTTGCTATGTTCTGATGGTTTGTCAGGTGTTTTAACAGATAAAGAGATCAAAGTTGGCTTAAAGAAATCTGATAAAGATGAAGCGATTAAGTTTCTCAATGATGCTACATATATAAATGGTGCACCTGATAATGTCACCATTCTGATCGCTGATATTTCAGATAAATCAACGACGCCATCTATTTTGTTAGGAGCAGCTCATGATTAATGTGTTGCTCGGTGGACGTTACAAGCTTGGCGAAATGATTGGTACTGGCGGCATGGCAGATGTTTATGTTGCCGAAGACATTCGTCTTGCACGACAAGTTGCAGTAAAAGTATTGCGTAGTGATCTTGCGCGTGATCCATCTTTTGTTGCGCGGTTTAGAAAAGAGGCGTTAGCCGCAGCTGGTCTTAATCATCCTGGAATTGTCGCTGTCTATGACTCTGGTGAAGAACCAGCCCCATACATTGTTATGGAATTAGTTACTGGGCACACTTTGCGCGAATTAATTCACAAGGGTGAGCGCGTTCCATTAAAGCGCGCACTTGAAATTGGTGAAGGAATCTTGGCCGCACTTGAGTACTCACATCACAGTGGGATTGTGCACCGCGATATAAAGCCTGCAAACATCATGATTACAGATCATGGTGATGTGAAGGTGATGGACTTTGGAATCGCACGCGCCCTTGCAGATTTAGGTGCGACACTTACGAGCACATGGAATGTTGTTGGTACCGCGCAATATCTTTCACCTGAACAGGCGTTGGGAGAGGTTGCTGATCTTCGTAGCGACATTTACTCAACTGGATGTTTGTTATATGAGGTGTTAACAGGAAAGCCACCATTTACTGGTGAAACCCCAGTTTCAATCGCATATCAACATGTTTCAGGTAATTTGATTGCGCCAAGCCAACTAGTTCCTGATCTTCCTGCAGGTATTGATACTTTATTAACAGTTGCTTTAGCTAAAAACCCTGATGAGCGTTATCAATCCGCAGGTTTAATGCTTGATGACTTATATAAAATTGCCAGCGGAGAAGTTGTAACAACAAAAATTGCTAAAGCTCCGATGTCGCGCCGGAAGGTGTTAATAGGTGCAATCAGTGGTGTTGCAGCACTTGGGCTCCTTGCAGCTGGGCTATTTCTCACAAAACCAGGCGCAGACCCTGCTGGATTGCCACAATTGCCTAATGTTGTTGGGTTAACACAAGCAGAAGCTGAAGCTTTGCTTGGTGATTACGTTGTAACAATCACCCGTGCCCACGATGGTCGAATTCCAAAAGATCGTGTTGCTAACCAAATTCCACTTGCAACCGTACGTGCTCAAAAAGGATCAGGGGTTGTTTTAACAATTTCAGATGGTCCTGGAGATTCGATTGTTCCTATTGATTTAATTGGTATGTCATTAATTGATGCCCGCACAGCACTATCTGCTGTTGGTTTATTAGTAACAGCAACAGAGGCTGTGCCATCTGATGAAGCACAAGGAACTGTTTTGAAGGTAACACCTGAACCTGGATCAACAATTACAGCTGGTAGTGGTGTTGTCTTACAAATTGCCAGTGGTCAAGTTTTAGTTCCATCCTTGATTGGCACCGATGCATTACAAGCAAAAACACTCTTAGTTCAAGCAGGTTTCTTAGTTAATGAGGTTTTTGGTTTTGATGAGAATCAACCAATTGGAGTTGTTATTCGTCAAGCACCAGATGCTGGAACAACTCAAACAATTGGTAAGTCAGTAACAATTACAATTAATAAAACGCCGTAACTTATTTAGTGGTGCCAACAACTGGCGATAAACCAACTGCCCTATCGCGAGCGCCCTTATCTCCACACATCACTAACCAGTTAGCAAGCATGTGATGTCCATGTTCTGTCAAAACAGATTCTGGATGAAACTGCACTCCTTGTATTGGCAGTGTTGTGTGTTGCATTGACATCACTAATCCGGAATCTGTTGATCCAGTTATTTGTAGTGTGCCGGGTACTGAATCTTTTTCAACACAGAGTGAGTGATAACGGGTTGCTGTAAACGGGGATGGGAGATCTGACAAGACGCCTTCTTGTTTGTGATAAACCAATGATGTTTTTCCGTGAAGTAGTTCAGGTGCGCGTGAAACAGTTGCACCAAATGCAACACCAATTGCTTGATGACCAAGGCACACTCCAAATAATGGGATTGAATGTTCTGCGCAGTACTTGATCATCGCTACGGAAACACCAGCTTTTTCAGGAGTCCCGGGTCCTGGAGAAATAAGCACGCCGTCATAGTCGGCGGCTGCATCGGCTGTGACCGCATCATTTCGGACAACAGTGCATTCGGCCCCTAATTGCTGCAGGTACTGCACCAAATTAAAGACAAAGGAGTCATAGTTATCGATGACGAGGATCTTGGCGGCCATAGGAGCATTCTGTCTCATGGTGTATCTTTCGCGTATGCCTAAATCAAAGCTACGCAAGAAGGTCGAAGAGCAGCGCGCTCACAATCAAGAGGTTGATGTTAAGACTCCTCATGCACCGTTGGAGAGCCCTCGTTGGCTTGCTCCAACCATGGTTGCCGCCTTCTTAATCGGTTTATTCTGGATTGTGGTCTTCTATGTATCTCAGACCGTCTACCCAGTCCCTGGTATCGGGGCATGGAACATGATTATTGGATTTGGCTTTATCGGCGTTGGCTTTACCCTCGCAACCCGCTGGCGTTAAAACTTACCTCTTAATTACACGGTTGTAATTCGATCCACAGTGTGGGTAAAACCTGTGGATAACTTACCTTTTCGCCATTACTAATTGCGCCGCTACTACCCCGCCGATTAATCCACCGAGGTGAGCGCGCCAATCAACTCCACCCATCGCAAAACCAATGAAGAAGTTAATTCCGATGATCACAACAATAGATCGAATATCTGCACCGATGCGTTTTCCAACAATTGCTAGCGCTCCGAATAATCCAAAGACTGCGCCCGATGCACCAACTGAGTAACTATAAACAGATGCAAAGTATGAGGAAGCAAGTGATCCTGTTAATAAAGAAATGAAGAAAACTATAAAGAGTTTGTTTTTCCCAAAAGCTTCTTCCAGTGGATTTCCTAAAACCATCAATGAATACATATTAAAACCCAGGTGTAGTAGACCACCGTGGGTTAATGCGACTGTAAATAGTCGGTACCACTCATTTGTTAATTTAAGATATTCAAAACTTGGCAGCATTAACTGTGTCTGTAGTGATGGAACAACCATCTGCACAAGGTAAGCAGCGCAGATTACTGCGATTAAAGAGTAGGTAGCAGAACGCTTAAGCAACTGTAACGCTGTTGATAGTGATGTCAGTTGCTGGCTTGTCCTGTGCGCCAGTCTTTGCAGTTGCGATTGCATCAACTACTGCCTGGC
>JBILAD010000101.1:0-4188 GCA_044354355.1 Candidatus Planktophila sp.
AAATGGAACCTTGCCTGCTAGGAAGTTATCCTGGCAACCAGTGTCAGTTGCTGGCCAGAAGCCATTGCTCTTACCCTTCTTGTCAAGAAGTAATGTGCTTACGTTCTTAGCAAATACTGCTGGATCAAAGCTCTTATTGAAGTTAACAGTTCCATCAGCGTTCATTAGGTATGGCTCTGCACCAAGTGCTGAGAATCCTGAAAGAGCGCCCCATGACATTCCGCCACCAGCAACACAAAGTCCAGCCTTTAGGCCCTTACTTGTCTTGTTAGCGAGGTAGTACTTAACCATGTCGCCGTATGTCTTTGGTGCTGTCTTAACTAGCTTTGTGTTGTAAACCATTCCAACGTTGTTCACATCTACTGGAACGCCGTAAAGCTTTCCACCGTATGAGAGATCAAAGAATTGGCTTGGTGTGAACTGTGCCTTCTGCGCTGCAGTTAGAACTACAGGAGCAAGCTTTCCACTCTTTGCAAGTGCTGGAACCCAGTCGTTACCTGCAACGAAAATATCTGGACCTGTTGTGCCAGAAGCCTTATCTAGTGCATCTTTCAAAGCGTCATAGCTTGAGAAAGAGACGACCTTGATTGTGCTTCCTGGAACCCAGTCACCCTTCTTTGCAAAAACTTTAGTTAGGTTTGGTCCGCGAGTTTCATCGGCCCAAATAAGAATTTCACTTGCGGCTTGTGCAGGAACAATTGTCACGCCAGCGGCGAATGAAATTGTTGCAGCAAGAGCAAGACCCTTAAGTAGTCTGTTCTTCACTAAATTGTTCTCCTTTAAGATCCGGAAGCCATTTCTTGGAGGTGCAGGCTTCCTAGTGACCTCATCCCACTCCTATAAAGGCTCAAATGCAACAAACTCCGCCTGTTTCAATGGGTTTTGGAGGCACTTTTATTGAATTGTTATAAAAAGACAGGCTTGCATAAAGGCTTGCAGTGCCGCGGTTTTAAGGTGCATTGGCTGGCATTCTGGGGTTCGATAGCCCTATGAGCGAAAAGCCAGTCACCCGCGAAGAGATCCGAGCGATGCGTCGTTCGTATGGAGATGCTGGTTTAGAGAGTTTGCCCAGTGATCCATTTGTTGCTTTTGCGCAATGGCTTAAAGAAGCACATGAAAACACCGTCATTGTTGAAGCAAATGCAATGGTGCTATCAACACTAGCGAGTGATTCACTTATTGAAACACGAACAGTTTTGCTTAAAGATATTTCAGATGGTGGCTTTACATTCTTTACAAATTATCAATCACGAAAAGCACATGCCATCGATCTCAATCCACATGTCTCGCTATTGTTTCCTTGGTATGCAATGGAACGCCAGATTTCTATTAGCGGAGTTGCAGAAAAGGTTTCAGAACAAGAATCTGATGATTACTTTGCAACCCGTCCATGGGGATCGCAAATAGGTGCATGGGCAAGTCATCAATCATCACCATTGGCAACTCGTGCCGAGTTGGAACAACGAGTTGAGGGTGCCTCTCTTAAATGGCCCGAAGGAACCTCGGTTCCGCGGCCTGCGCATTGGGGCGGATATCGGGTAACACCGTTGAACATTGAGTTCTGGCAAGGTCGCTACTCGCGTTTGCACGATCGCTTGCGCTATGAGCGGGCTAACACCACTGCCGATTGGGAACTCAATAGGTACTACCCGTAGTCTTACCCCATGAGCGCAGAGATAATTATTCCGTCAAGTATTAAGCCGGTAGATGGTCGTTTTGGTTGCGGCCCTTCAAAGATACGTCCAGAAGCATTAGCTGCACTGTCAGCAAGTGGCAATTCAATTCTTGGAACATCTCACCGACAAAAGCCTGTGAAGAATGTTGTGAAGCGCGTTCGCGAAGGTCTTACATCTTTATTTAATCTTCCAGAAGGGTATGAAGTTGTACTCGGCAATGGTGGATCAACCGCGTTCTGGGATATCGCAACCTTTGGTTTGATCCAAGAGCGCTCACAGCACTTGGTTTTTGGAGAATTTTCATCAAAGTTTGCAGCTGCTTCAAAGGAAGCACCATTCTTGGGTGAGCCAACAGTTATTAAGTCAGAGCCTGGTTCACACCCACTGTCTACAGCAGAAGCTGGCATCGATGTTTACGCATTGACTCACAATGAGACAAGTACTGGCGTTGCAATGCCAATCATCCGTCCAGCAGGTACAGATGGAGCACTTGTTCTAGTTGATGCAACATCTGCAGCTGGTGGATTAATGGTTGATGCTAAAGAGTTTGATACCTATTACTTTGCTCCACAGAAATCATTTGCATCAGATGGTGGCTTGTGGATTGCAATCATGTCTCCTGCAGCAATCGCGCGTGCAGAGCAGATTAAAGCTAGTGGTCGTTGGGTTCCAGCATTCTTTGATTTAGGAATTGCGATTGAAAACTCTCGCCTTGATCAGACCTACAACACTCCAGCACTAGTGACTTTGATGTTGTTGGCTGAGCAAATCGAGTGGATGAATGCAAATGGTGGACTTTCCTTTGCTGCAGGTCGCAGCACGCAATCATCTGACATTTTGTACTCATGGGCTGAAAAGACTAGTTACACAACCCCATTTGTCACTGATCCTGCAATGCGTTCAAAGGTTGTTGGAACGATTAACTTTAATGATGCAATTGATGCAACACAGATATGCGCAGCATTGCGTGCTAACGGCATCGTAGACACAGAGCCTTACCGCAAGCTAGGTAAAAACCAGCTCCGCATCGGTATGTTCCCTGCTGTTGATCCAAGTGATGTTGAAGCACTTACTAAGTGCATCGATCACGTTGTAGCAGCGCTTTAATGCCAAAGAGTTTTCAACGCGACCGTTTCTTCTGGGTTGCAGCAGTTCAGACCGCCATTATTAATTTCTATCTTGGTGGCTTTGGGCCTGCGCAATCATTATTACGTGCAGATCAAGGCACTTCTTTAACAATTGCAGGTTTACACGGCACTGCAATGGGAGTTGCATCTATTTTTGCTGGTTGGGCAAACCCACATATTGCACACCGTTACGGTCGTTCAAAGTCTAGTTGGATTGGTTTATCAATCTTTATTACAGGTTTAACCCTTTTTGTTATCTCTCCCCCTGTATACATCACAATTCCTGCCACACTGATAACAGGATTTGGCGTTTCCATAGTGATCAACGCAATGCTTACAAAGATGTCTCATCACTATGGGAAAGCTGCTGAAGTAGCCATCCCGCAAGCAAACGGAATCGCCTCTGTTGGTTTTGTAATAGGAACTGCATTAATCGGAACAATTGCAATTGCATTTCCACAGTTATGGCGCTTAGGTCTACTGCTTGCATTACCTGTTGCCTTAATCCTGTTTTTTGTTGGTCGAGAAAAAGATGAAGATGAGCATGTTCCAGCTGAAGATGGTCCACAAAGTGGAAAGCTCTCGCGCCATTTCTGGATTTCATGGTTTGGGTTTGTTGCATGTATCTCAAGTGAGTTTGCAACATCATTCTGGGCAGCAGCGCTGCTCAAGGATCGTGTTGGATCAACTGCTGCGATTTCAACAGTTGCCATCGTTGCAATGGGAACTGGTATGGGAATTGGCCGGTGGTATGGTGGATTGGTATTAGGGCATTTAAAACTAGATACTCAACTTCTCACAGTGATCGCTCTGCAATTTGTTGGCTTTGTTGGATTCTGGTTGTCCCACAATATGATTCTTTCCCTCTTCTGCCTATTTGCGGTTGGAATGGGAATCTCAATGCAGTTTGCACTCTCCTCAATCCGCTTGATCGGCCTAAGCGATGGACGTCCTGACTTAGCTATTGGACGTGCTTCATTGGCTGCTGGAACAGCAATTGCTGGGGCACCATTCTTGCTGGGGCTGCTAGGTGATAACTTTGGTATTTCACGCGCATACATCATGGTTTTTGTATTGATCGCAATCGCATTTGTGATTGTTAAAGTTATTCCTTCTAAGGCTCAAGAGACTGCGTAATGAGTTATAAAGTTAGACGTTTAATCACACTAATTGCCTTGATCGGAATATTGATTGTTATTGCGATTAACGGTCTTTAAGAACAGCAGCAACAGAAGTATCTGCAGGTACTGTAACCCGGTTCTTATATTTGAACCAGATAAATAGGGATGCGAATAAGGAAATACCACCACAGGCTGCAATAGTTGGGCGTATTCCAATAAGTTCGGCTGATGTTCCAATAAGTGGTGAACCAAATGGTGTGCCAC
>JBILAD010000017.1:0-17316 GCA_044354355.1 Candidatus Planktophila sp.
AGAATCAACTCATATAGTTTTAAAGGTTTCCATAATTAAAAAGCGTGAAGGAGAAAAAAATGGATGAAAGAGAACAACGACCATCCCGCCCTTCGCGTCCAGTTAATAACCTAAAGCCTGGAGAGCGTCCAGCTCGTTCAGGAGAGCGTCGTCCATCTGGAGATGCACCTCGTAAGCCGTCAGGCCCTAATTCTCAACGCCGACGTGAAGATTTGCCTGCTCGCGGTGGTTCATCTAATCGCGCCGGTGCTCCTCGCCAAACACGCGATGGTTCTGATCCACGTGGTGCGCGTCCTGCGCCGATGGATCGCGATCAATCTCGTTTGCGTCCACGAATTTTTGAACCTGATATTCCAGAAGATGTTACAGGTGAAGAGTTAGAAAAATCTGTTCGAGCAGAGTTACTTAGTTTGTCAGCTGAAAATGCCAAGGTTGTTGCACGCCACTTAGTGTGTATAAATCTGTATCAAGACACCGATCCACAGTTAGCCCACAAGCACGGTATTGCAGCAGCTCACCATGCTGGACGATTAGCTGTTGTTCGTGAATCTGCCGGCTATGCCGCATATCGCGCCGGTCATTATGAAATCGCATTGAAGGAGCTACGCGCAGCTCATCGAATCTCAGGAGATGTTTCATCACTTCCTGTTATGGCAGATTGTGAACGAGGACTCGGAAACCCTCTCAAAGCATTGAATTTGGCTGGTTCTCCAGAGGTGAAGCGTTTGGCAAAGCCTGAGGAGATTGAGATGAGAATTGTTGCCGCCGGTGCTCGACGTGATCTGGGCGAGTTAGAAGCAGCTGTTGTTACATTGACATGCAAAGAATTGAATAACGAAACAGATGAGTGGGCATTGCGACTTCGCTATGCCTACGCGGATGCTTTAGATGCCGCTGGCCGACGAGATGAAGCTAGAGAGTGGTTTGCGAAGTGCGCTGAAATAGATGAGGAAGAGTTCACCGACGCTGCAGAGCGCGCTGCAAAGTAGTTACCCACAACCAATCAGTTCTGCGTTCTTTATGTCGGTTGTGCACTTGATGATCTGGCCTCCACCTTAAGAATCATTGGAGTACTCATGGTCAAGAAAGTTAGTAGTAAAAAAGTTGTCGAAATCGAAGAGGATTACTCGCTCAACGATGTTCTGCTGAGAGGTCGAGTTTCTCGAGAAGCAGTAGAAAAAGAACTTCCCAGCGGTGACAAAGTGGTTGAGTTTCGACTCATTGTCTCTCGTGATAAACAACCTGGGGTCGACACCTTGGATATTGGTTCATGGAGTTCAAAGTCACGCCGAATAGCGTTATCCCTTACCCCGGATGAATGGGTAGAGATTTCAGGCTCAATCCACCGTCGATTTTGGAGTGGTCCCTCTGGTCTGGGGAGTCGTTGGCAGGTTGAAGCGGTAGAGATATCTCGAATTTAGGTAGGCTTATGGCATGAGTAAGAACAGCGATTTTCTTTCAACATTGAAGTCTTTTGCCAACAATGTTCATCTAGGGGATAAGTCCGCAACGGATGTTGCAGACTCGGTAAACACCTGGCTGAAAGAGGGCGGAGAAGCTTTGAAAGTAAAGATCGAAGATGAAGTTGAACGTTCTGTTTCCAAGATGGGTTTTGTTAAGCGCGGAGAGTTTGAGGCGTTGAAGCAAGAGGTTGCCTCAATGAAAAAGGGAACAACGAAGAGTGCTTCAGTAAAAAAAGCTGCAAAGAAATCTCCAGCTAAGAAGACATCGGAAAAAAAGATTGCGAAGAAGACAGCTAAGAAAGCTGCTACAAAGAAAGTTGCGAAGTAAATGGAAAACAACAATCAGGTAAATGGCGAGTCTTTGGTAGAAGAGCTACGTACTGAATTGCAGGAAATTGATGCAATGGAAGTTGGCGATCACGCCGAGCGTTTCGAAGCCTTACATCAGCGCCTCAATCAGGCCTTGTCATCAATCGATGGTCTATAAGATTTAAATGAAAACACGTTTGGATGCTGAGCTAGTTCGCAGAGAGCTTGCGCGCTCAAGGGAGCAAGCCGCCGATTTAATTGAAAAGCGGGCTGTTCTTGTTGGTGGCATTCCTGCGACAAAGCCGGCTACCCAAGTTGATGCAGAAACATCAATTGTCATAGCAGGAGAGCGTGATGATTTCGTTTCGCGCGGTGGGCACAAATTAGATGGAGCACTGACTGCCTTTACGGGAGTTGTTGTTGATGGCAAGCGTTGCCTAGATGCAGGTGCCTCCACAGGTGGTTTTACCGATGTTTTACTACGCCGAAATGCCGGCCATGTTGTTGCTGTTGATGTTGGTTACGGACAACTTGCCTGGGGCCTTCGACAAGATGAGAGGGTAACGGTGCTTGATCGCACCAATATCCGTCATTTAACAGGGGATATGGTGGGCGAGGCAATTGATCTAGTCGTTGCTGATTTATCCTTCATTTCTTTGACTTTGGTATTGCCAGCTCTGGCAGCAGTCTCTAAACCAGAGGCTGATTTTGTGCTTATGGTGAAACCGCAGTTTGAAGTTGGGCGAGAAAAATTGGGTGCCGGTGGCGTGGTGCGTGATCCTGCACTTCGAAAAGCTGCCGTCATTGAAGTTGCTGACTCTGCCTATGATGTTGGTCTTGGAACCTTAGGAATTTCTGCAAGTCCACTTCCTGGGCCTGCTGGAAATGTTGAGTATTTTTTGTGGCTGCGCAGAGGTGCACCAGAAATTGATCATGCGATGTTGGATGATGCTATAGCGATTGGACCCCAGTAATGCGTAATTTGTTAATCTTATGTAATCCTTCCCGTGTCGATGCCGTTGTCGCTGCTGTTGAGTTACAGCAAAATCTTGCTTCAACATTTGGTATTTATACAATTTCAGATGTTGATATCCCGGGAATAATTAAATCCACACTGGGCGATCTTCCACAACTAGAAGTTGCTGTGGTTCTTGGTGGCGATGGAACTATGTTGCGTGCAGCAGAGGTTGCTCAAGAGCGTGATATTCCATTGCTCGGCGTGAACCTGGGACATGTTGGATTTTTGTCAGAGGTTGAGCGTTCAAAAGTTTCAGAAGTGATTGATGCTTTAGTCAACAAGAGTTATGTTATTGATCCGCGAATCACTTTGGGTTATGAAGTGGAACGTGCTGGATCAGTTGTGGCAAGCGGGTGGGCGCTCAATGAAGTAACTGTTGAGCGCGAGAATGCGACAATGGTCGAGTTGTTCCTGGAGATTGATAGCCGTCCAATTTCTAGATGGGGCTGTGATGGTTTGATTTGTTCCACTCCAACTGGCTCTACAGCATATGCATTCTCGGCAGGTGGACCAATCCTTTGGCCTGAAGTTGATGCCCTGGTTGTGCTTCCAATTTCTGCACACGCCCTTTTCTCTCGTCCACTTGTAATCTCACCAACCTCGAAAATAGCAGTGGGGATTGAATCTTCAGAGGCGTTTTTGTCCGCAGATGCTTTACGTAAATTTGCACTACAAAGAGGTGACAGAGTTGTGGTCACCAGAAACCCTAGAATTATCAAACTGGCACACTTAAAAAACACGCTTTTCAGTGATCGATTGGTGGCCAAATTCAAACTTCCTGTTGAAGGATGGCGTGGTGAGTGAACGCACTTTTCTTGAAGAGATAACTATTCGTTCGATCGGTGTTATTGATCAATCAACTCTGGAGATCTCCAAAGGTTTAACTGTTTTAACGGGTGAAACCGGTGCTGGTAAGACAATGATTCTGACAGCTTTAAACCTCATTTTGGGTGGAAAAGCAGATAGTGCTTTGGTCCGCAAGGGATCAGAAAGATTAGTCGCAAGCGGTCGCTTCTCGATCCCACAATCTTCCGAGCATCTCTTTGAAGATGTCCTTGTTGAAGACGGAGAGCTCATTCTGATGCGCACTGTGGCTTCAGATGGAAAGAGCAAAGCAACTACAAATGGTGTGAGTGCAACGGCTAGTACCTTAACCACCGTTGGAGAAAATCTAGTCGAGGTTCATGGACAAGCTGCCAATCAGAACATTACGAAGAGTTCTAGGCAGCGCGAACTTGTTGACCGATTTGGACAGATTGAACTCGGTGATTATCAGAGCGCGTTAGGTGAGTATCACGAACTGAAGGATCGAATCGGGGCTTTGAAGAAAAGTATTGCGCAGAAGGACAAGGAATTGTCCGAATTACGAGAGTTCGCAAATGCCTTTAAGAAATTGAATCCATCGGCAACGGAGCTCTTGGACATCGATGGTGAAATAGCACGCCTATCAAGTGTGGAAGAGTTTCGCTTAGCAACTGCGCAGGCTATTTCGGCGATAGAGGATGAAGAAGCAGGATCGCTGACCTCCTTAGGTGTTGCCAGACGTGCACTTGAGGCAGCTCGAGGCAAGGATCCTCTTTTGGAGGGCATCTACCAACAGTTGAGCGAGAGTTTTTTTCTTCTAGATGATGCACAAAGTGCCTTGAATTCTTATCAAAGCAAGTTAGAAGCCGATCCTGTTAGATTGGATTTTCTTCATGCGCGCATGGCTGACATTAATACTCTTATAAAGAAGTTTGGTGGCTCCGGATCTCACGAGCAAGAACTCACTGAATTGTCTTTGCGCTACAAAAATTCATCCGATGCAATTGCAGACCTCGAAGGTGGAGATCAACGATTACAGGAATTAGAAAAGCAACTTTCAGGTCACAAGAAAGTTCTACTTGCTACGGCTAAATCCCTTTCTGAAGCTCGCACCAAAGCTGCCGTACAACTTTCAAAGTTAGTTACCGCAGAGATCCAGCAATTATCCTTGCCTCATGCCTCATTTGTCGCAAAGGTAACTAGTGCAGATTACGAAGCTCCTAAGGAATCAGATTTCACATCGCAGGGTTGCGATGAAATAGTGATGTTTATTCAAGGCCATAAGGACGCACCGTTAGTGGCGTTGGCTAAAGGTGCATCAGGTGGTGAAATGTCACGTGTGATGTTGGCGTTAGAAGTTGTGATTGCCACTACCCACCCCATCGGAACGTATGTCTTTGATGAAGTAGATGCAGGTGTTGGCGGTAAGGCTGCGATTGAAGTTGGTAAGCGACTACATCAATTGGCTCAACATGCTCAGGTAATTGTCGTTACTCACTTGCCACAGGTTGCTGCATGGGCAGATAGTCATTTCGTTGTCACGAAAAATAATGATGGGACTGTCAGCCAAAGTGATGTCCGAAACGTCTCAGGGGAGGAACGCATCGAAGAGATTGCCCGTATGTTGGCTGGATTAGAGAACTCAGCCAGCGCCCGCGAGCACGCCACGGAGCTGCTTTCTTTGAAGGTGTAGTTGGCCTGCTGTTTTAAATGATAGGTTTGTCTTCCATGGGCCAAGCACATGTAACTAAACATTTATTCGTAACAGGCGGAGTCGCCTCAAGTTTAGGAAAAGGGCTCACAGCCTCAAGTCTTGGGCGATTACTAGTAGCCCGCGGTATCCGCGTGACAATGCAAAAACTTGATCCATACCTCAACGTTGATCCAGGCACCATGAATCCTTTTCAGCATGGTGAAGTGTTCGTTACAGATGATGGATCTGAGACAGATCTAGATATCGGACACTATGAAAGATTCTTGGACCGCAATCTTCATGGTTCTGCAAATGTGACCACAGGTCAGGTGTATTCACGAGTGATAGCGCGCGAACGTCGTGGTGAGTATCTAGGTGAAACTGTTCAAGTAATTCCTCACATTACAAATGAGATTAAAGAACGAATCTTGGCTATGGCTGGACCAGATATTGATTTAGTCATTACTGAAGTTGGTGGAACAGTTGGAGACATTGAATCGCAACCCTTCCTTGAAGCCATACGTCAGATTCGCCAGAATGTTGGCCGCGACAATGTTTTTTACTTGCATGTTTCTTTGGTTCCATACATTGGTCCATCGGGTGAATTGAAAACTAAGCCAACACAGCACTCTGTTGCAGCGCTACGCAGTATTGGTATTGCACCTGATGCAATTGTTCTTCGCTCTGATCGTGAGATCCCAGAAGGCGTGAAGAAGAAAATCTCTTTGATGTGTGACGTTGATTCTGAAGCTGTAGTGGCTGCCGTGGATGCTCCTTCGATTTATGACATCCCTAAGGTGCTCCACAGCGAAGGCCTTGATTCCTATGTTGTGAAGCGTCTTGGATTTGATTGCCACGATGTTGTTTGGGGCGATTGGGATGAATTGCTTGAGAAAGTCCATCACCCAAAGCATCACATCAAGGTTGGCTTAGTGGGAAAGTACATCGATCTTCCAGATGCATATCTTTCAGTTTCTGAGGCATTGCGCGCAGGTGGTTTTGCAAATCTTGCCAAGATTGAGATTGTTTGGATTGCTAGTGATGAATGTGAAACTGCAGAGGGTGCTAAAAAGCATTTAGAAGGTGTTGATGCTATTTGTGTGCCGGGTGGTTTTGGTATTCGCGGAATTGAAGGAAAAGTTGGAGCACTTAAATATGCACGCGAAAACAAGATTCCGACTTTGGGATTGTGCTTAGGATTGCAGTGCATGGTTATTGAAGCGGCTCGCAATTTGGCTGGTATCAAAGATGCAATTTCTGCAGAATTTTCAGATTCTGGAACACCTGTTATTGCAACAATGGATGATCAGAAAGATGTTGTTTCCGGTAAGGGCGATATGGGTGGAACTATGCGTCTTGGTCTCTACACAGCAGATCTACTGGCAGGCTCAGTAGTTGCAACAACATATGGCTTAACTGAAGTTTCTGAACGCCACCGTCATCGTTATGAAGTCAATAACAAGTACCGTGAACAAATTTCGAGTGCTGGCCTTGTTTTCTCTGGAATGTTTAAGGAACAAGACCTCGTGGAGTTTGTAGAACTACCCAAAGAGGTGCATCCTTACTACGTAGGCACGCAGGCTCATCCTGAGCTGCGTTCACGTCCAACGCGACCACACCCATTATTTATCGGTTTGATAGCAGCGGCGGTAGCAGCGAAAGGCTAATCATGCTCGTTGGCGTTCCGAAGGAAATTAAAGTTCACGAATCACGAGTGGCAATTACGCCAGAAGGTGTTTCCGAGTTTGTGCACGCAGGCCACGCTGTTCTGATTCAAGATGGTGCTGGAGTTGGCTCCGCAATCACCAATGAGGATTTCACTCAAGCCGGAGCCAGTATCGTTGCAACAGCAGATGAGGTGTGGCAAAAGGCTGATCTTGTACTGAAAGTAAAAGAGCCAATTGAGTCTGAGTATTCAAAGATGCGTAAAGGGCAAACTCTTTTCACATACCTTCACCTTGCCGCCTCTAAGGCATGCACTGATGCGTTAGTAGCCTCCGGAACAACAGCTATTGCATATGAAACAGTCGAAGTAAATGGCACCTTGCCACTGCTTGCACCAATGAGTGAAGTTGCAGGACGTCTTGCTACCCAAGTCGGTGCAACAGCCCTGCAAAAGCCACATGGTGGTCGCGGTGTACTTCTAGGTGGTGTTCCAGGGGTTGCACCTGGCCGAGTTGTTGTTATCGGCGGGGGAGTAGCCGGTTTAAATGCTGCTGTTATCGCACTTGGCATGGGTGCTGATGTCACTGTATTTGATCGCTCCATAAACCGTTTGCAATACATTGACACGATTTATGGTGGTCGTATTAAGACACTCGTTGCATCAAAGCACGCATTAGAGCGAGAAGTTAAACAAGCCGATCTAGTTATTGGTGCAGTGCTAGTTCATGGCGCAAAGGCACCAAAACTGGTTTCTAACAATCTAGTGTCACAGATGAAGAGCGGTTCTGTCTTGGTTGATATCGCTATTGATCAAGGTGGATGTTTTGAGGATTCAAAACCAACAACACATGCAGAGCCGACGTATACAGTCCACAACTCTGTTTTCTACTGTGTTGCAAATATGCCGGGCGCTGTTCCTGTGGCCTCGACCTATGCGTTAACTAATGCAACCTTGCCATATGCACTCTCCTTAGCAAATCTCGGTTGGGAAGCAGCATGCAAAAAAGATCCAAACCTGGCTAAGGGGCTCAATGTTCATGAAGGTAAAATTTACTATTCAGCTGTAGCAGAAGCACATGGTTACCCGAACGTTGAACTTTGATCTAGCCTCGACATCTTTTCTCAATCATTTGCAGATTGAGAGAGGTTTGGCTGCAAATTCCATTGCCTCCTACCGAAGAGACTTAAACAAGTTTGCAGTATTTCTCAACAACAAGGCTTTGTCTGAAGTTGATCCTGAAACAATCAACGCCTTTGAAGCATCATTGCGTGAAGCAAAGTTGTCGGTTGCAAGTATCAACAGAGTAGATTCAACCTTACGTTCTTTTTTTAAGCATCTGCAGCAAGAGTATGGCTATGCCGATCCAACCTTAGAAATTGCTCCAAAGAAATCTGCCAGGCGTCTACCGAAAGCTCTGACTATTGCGCAGATTGTGTCAATGATTGATGCTGCCTATCGTGAGGGTCATCCAATTAGCGCTCGTGACCAAGCGATGCTTGAACTTTTATATAGCAGTGGCGCAAGAGTCAGTGAATTAATTGGCATTAATCTCAATGACTTAAGTTCGATTCAAACCGATGACGGAGTTATAACAA
Source organism: Candidatus Planktophila sp. (assembly GCA_044354355.1). GTDB lineage: Bacteria > Actinomycetota > Actinomycetes > Nanopelagicales > Nanopelagicaceae > Planktophila. The sequence goes on from JBILAD010000017.1 coordinate 8,549, forward strand.
CTCTTAAATTACGGGGTAAGGGTTCGAAGGAACGAATGGTGCCATTGGGTTCATTTGCATCACGATCGATCGAGAACTACATGGTCAGAGTCAGACCTGAGTTGGCGGCAAAGAGTGCAAAGACGACCTCGGCACTCTTTCTCAACTCACGAGGTTCCAGAATTTCCAGACAATCGGCATGGCAAATGGTTTTAGATGCAGCAGAGGCTGCCGGTGTAACTGAGCATGTTTCGCCACATGTATTTAGACATTCATATGCAACGCATCTTTTGGATGGAGGCGCCGATATCCGTGTTGTTCAGGAGTTGTTGGGCCATGCATCCGTTACTACAACCCAGATATACACGCTTATTACTATCGATAAAGTGCGTGAGAGCTATTCAATGGCTCATCCAAGAGCCAAATAAATTTCTTATAGACCGCGCAAACGTCTAGCCAAAATACTCTGATCACCCTTTGCCTCAAGATCGGCGATGATCACAGCAATTGATTCACGAACAATGCGTCCACGATCTACTGCAAGTCCTAAATCTCCACGCAGTTGTAGTCGTGCTTGATCTAAGTCGAAAAGCTCATCTGGTGAGAGATAGACGGTGATCTTCTCATCATGGCGTTCACGTCCTGATGGAGAGCGATCAACAGTTGTTACTCGACGACGTGCAATTGTGCGCACACCCTTTTTAGATGAAGGCGCTTTTGGCGTTGCAATTGCAGGTGCTACTAGGGGAGCGGCTACCTCTTGAACAGATTGTGTTGGCACAGAAGTAAGTGCTGGTGCTGTGGAACGAAATAGTTCATCTGCACCTGGAAGGTTTGCTCTGCGTGTCATCGTGCGCCTCCTCTGGCGATAAGTTCTCGTGCTAAACGTCGGTATGAAGCTGCGCCACCTGAAGATGTTGCATAAGTTGTGATTGGTTCTCCAACAACAGTTGTTTCCGGGAAACGAATAGTTTTTGCGATGATTGTTTCAAATACATCTTCTGGGAACTGCTCAAGAATGCGCTCTAAGACTTGACGATTATGTGAAGTCTTCTTGTCGTACATAGTCGCAAGAATTCCAATAAGTCGAAGGTTAGGATTGAGGAAACTCTTGACCTTATCCAAGTTGCCCTTAAGTTCAATGAATCCGTGCAAAGCAAAGTACTCACACTGCATCGGAACGATTACTTCATCAGAGGCAACCAATGCGTTGATGGTGAGTTGTCCCATTGTTGGTTGGCAATCAATCAAAATTACATCGTAGTAATCACGAAGAGGTGCGAGTGCGCGCTTAAGGTATTGCTGACCACCGATTTCGGCGCCCAGTGTTGTTTCAGCTGTTCCCAAGTCGCGGTTTGCAGGCAAGAAATCCAGTCCGGCAACTGAAGATTTCAAAACGATGTCATCAACGTTGGCGGTAGGTGTCATTAAAGCGTAATAAACAGTCTGTTCAAGGGGAAGTGAGTGAGCATTAACTCCAAGTCCCAGTGACAAGCCGCCTTGTGGATCGAAGTCGACGAGTAGAACACGACGACCCATCTCAGCAAGTGCTGCACCTAAGTTGATCGTGCTGGTTGTCTTTCCAACTCCACCTTTTTGGTTGAAGATAGAAATTACCTTGGCGCTGCCATGTTCTGTTAAAGCAGCAGGTGTCGGAAAGTGCTGTGCAACCTTGCCGAGCAAGGTAGATGTAGTTGCTACATCCTCTGCAATTGTCGATTTAGCGTTCAATCTTCAAACCTCTTTCCTGATATACGCGGGAGCCTATGCGTTACACAGAAAACAGGCAAGCGTGAAGTAAGGTGCCACAGTGAGCATTACAGGCGACATCTCAGTCGAGGCTGCAACGGATGTGAACGCTGCCTCAGGTGGCTTCTCGGTGCACCTGGCCAACTTTGACGGCCCCTTTGATCTCCTTCTTCAACTGATTTCCCGTCACAAAATGGATGTCACCGAAGTCTCGTTAAGCATTGTCACTGATGAGTTCATCTCATTTATTCGTGGACTTGAAGCATCAGGGCAAGGGTGGGAGCTAGACCAAGCGACCGAGTTCCTAGTCGTTGCAGCTACTTTGTTGGATCTTAAAGCGGCCAGACTCTTGCCATCAGGAGATGTTGAAGATGAAGAGGATCTTGCACTGCTTGAAGCACGTGATCTTTTGTTCGCCCGTCTTCTTCAGTATCGAGCTTTCAAAGAGATTGCAGCAACCTTTAGCGAGCGCATTGCAGCAGCCGATAAATCCTTTGCCCGTGTTGTGGCCCTTGATCCAGCTTTGGCGGCGCTGTTGCCTGAGGTGCTTATTGGCGTTGGAGCACAACGCTTTGCCGCTATAGCCGAGCGTGTCTTAACTCCTAAGGTCGCACCTGTCGTGGCTGTTCAACACCTGCACATGGCCCTTGTGAGCGTTGCTGAGGAGTCAAAGATGGTGGTTGAGGCGCTGAGACACTCCAAGAGTTTGAGCTTTAGAAACCTGATTGCAGATGCAGATAGCACCTTGGTGATCGTGGCCCGCTTCTTGGCCCTTCTAGACCTCTACCGTCAGGGTGTTCTGCGCTTTGACCAGGTCATTGCCCTGGGAGAGCTCCAAATAAGCTGGACCGGAAGCCTGGACGGAGAGGTTGAGATCACCGATGAGTTTGATATACCCGTGGTTTTAGAGATGGAAGACTCGACAGAAAGTGGCGAAAATGTCTAATGTAGAAGTTGAACGTTCTACGAACCGGTCACAGAGATTATCCTGGCTCAGGTACTAGAGCGTCCAGTAGAGGAGATTGAGCTCGCTTTGGCAGCTCTAGAGGGAAGTTATGAGGATCGAGGATTCTCCCTACGCAAGATCAACGGGGGATGGCGTTTCTACAGCCACCCGAATTACTCTGCCGTGGTTGAAAAGTTTGTTCTAGATGGCCAGCAATCTCGCTTGACCCAAGCAGCCCTTGAAACCCTTTCAGTGATTGCATACCGCCAACCAGTTTCTAGAGCTCGTGTTTCTGCTATCCGCGGTGTTAACGTGGAAGCGGTTATGAAGACCCTGATCACCCGTGGACTGGTCGAAGAGTCTGGCCTTGAGCATGAAACAGGGGCGATCTTGTATAAGACGACCAGCTACTTCTTGGAACGCCTTGGATTGAATTCATTGGAAGATCTCCCGGCCCTGGCTCCATATCTGCCAGATCTAGATGGCCTGGATGAGATCCTCGATTCGCTTACTGACTAGCTCTTCCGCTACCCTTACCTCCTGACTGTCGGGAGGATAGCCATGGCCCAAATGAGGCTTAACAAGATAATCGCTGATGCCGGTATTACTAGCCGTCGCGGAGCTGATGAATTAATCGAAGATGGCCGCGTTGCCGTCAATGGAATCATTATTCGGGAGATGGGTAGCAAATTTGACTCTGAAACTGATCAAGTGATGGTTGATGGTGAGACAATCAAGCGCACAATGACTAAGTCTTACCTTGCACTTCATAAACCTAAGGGTGTTTTGTCAACTATGTTTGACCCAGAAGGTCGCCCTTCCTTAGACGACTTTATTGACCTGCGCAAGGAGCGACTTTTCCATGTTGGTCGCTTGGACAAGGATTCTGAAGGTCTGATTCTTCTCACAAATGATGGCGATTTAACCTTTAGAGCTACCCACCCATCCTTTGGCCTGGAGAAGACCTACATCATCGAATTTGATGGGATTCTGCCTACTGGGGTCGATAAGGTGCTTTTGAAGGGCGTAGAACTTGAAGATGGAATGGGTCGAGTTTTGACCTTCAAACAGCTCTCTCCACGATGGATTGAGGTCTCAATTCACGAGGGTCGATATCACATCATTCGTCGCCTTATGGAGGCGGTCGGGGTGGATGTGCTTCGATTGATCCGAACCAAGTTTGGGCCGATTTCGTTGGGAGATACCCCAGAAGGACGATGGCGAGACCTCAATGACGGAGAGTTGATGAATCTACGAAAGGCTTTAAATTTATAACCTTTTAACAATAAATAGATAATTGTCTGAAAAACTATTTATAGTTTTATAGATAATTGAGCAAAAGAATACTGATTTATCGACATATAACATGCTTGAAAACAGGCAATTGTGCCGATTTATCGATAATTGTGAAACAGATGCTGGCCTTATCTAAGAGGTCGATCTGAATCGTAAATGATACGAAAAGGTTTAATGGTTTAACAGTTTTATCGACAAGCAAGTTTTTAAATGAACGCTAAAAATGGTTAGGAAAGGTACCCTTATCTCATGGCATTACGCGCAATTCGTGGAGCAATCCAAGTTCCAGCTAACACCGCTGGCGACATCGCCTCTGGTGTTCAGGAGCTCATAGCCGCGATCTTGAAGGCCAATGAACTCACCCCTTCAGATGTCATCTCGGTTTTCTTCACGAGCACCGTCGATTTAGATGCCGCTTTTCCAGCAGCTGCCTGTCGGGAGATGGGCTTTGCCAATGTTCCACTCATCGGTTCGGTCGAGGTGGCTGTGCCAGGAGCTTTGGATAAAACTGTGCGAGCTATGCTTCATGTCGAAACTAGTCGGACGCCTGAGCAAATAACCCACGTTTACCTCCATGGAGCGGCTTCACTGCGCAGAGATATCGCCCAATAATGCTGAGCAAGGTACGCATAGTTGGCTCAGGATTGATTGGTACATCAATAGGTTTGGGCTTGGTCCAGCGTGGAATCGCCGTAGAAATGGTGGATTCAGATCCTTTAGCTCAAGCAATGGCCAAGGATTTAACCGGTGGGGTAGTGGTGGTAGATCCAGAGCTAGTTGTCTTCGCTCTGCCAACCTCCTTGCTCACCCAAGTCATTGAGCATGAGATTGCTATAAACCCTCAGTCAACGTTTATGGATGTTGGTAGCGTTAAGAATGAAGTTGTACTTCAGCTTAAGACATTTTCAGGGTTATCTACAAGGTTTTTGCCCACCCACCCCATGGCAGGGCGTGAGATCGGCGGTGCAAGCTCGGCAAGGGCCGATCTATTCCAGGGCCGCAGTTGGATACTTACGCCTGAAGCGGATTGCACTCCAGAGTCTAAAGTTCTTGTGTTGGAGCTAATCAAGCACCTAGGAGCCACACCCATCGAGCTATCTGCCCTAGACCATGACGCTGCTGTGGCAAAGATTTCCCATCTGCCTCAGATAGCTGCCTCATTGCTAGCCAAGCAACTATCAGGAACGCCACCTGAGTGGATGGAGCTGGCAGGACAGGGCTTGCGAGACACAACGCGCATCGCTGGTTCAGATGAAAGTTTGTGGAAGGAGATTATCTACAGCAATCGTGCTGAGATATCTGAATTACTAATAAGTCTACAAAACGATCTAACACAGATGATTGCAGCGTTAGATGATCCAGCCAAGATTGCAGAGTTAATTGCTGCTGGTCGAGATGGCAAGGCAATGATTCCTGGAAAGCATGGCGGTAAAGCACGTGAGTACAGCTATTTACCGATTGTCATTGATGATAAGCCTGGTCAACTAGGTGCAATATTCAACGAGTGCGCTGCAATGCAAGTCAACGTTGAAGATTTGAACATTGAACACTCACCAGGACAGTTAAGTGCTTTGATCACCTTGTCATTATCAGCACACGATGCCGAGAAATTATCTGCACACCTAACCTCGATCGGATGGAACGTTCATCCGGTTCGCAAATAGAAGTAGGCTCAGTACATGGGCATAATCGTAGCAATTGATGGCCCGAGTGGTGCAGGCAAATCGAGCACAGCAAAAGCAATTGCAGTTCGCGCTGGCTGGAATTATTTAGACACTGGTGCGCTCTATCGCGCAGTAACCTGGCTTGCTCTTGAGTATAAATGTGAAGAAGCGTTTTCAATTCTACAAGCCATCAAAGATCATCCCATTAAATTTGATGCTGATCCACAATCGCCAAATGTTTATGCAGGTGAAACACAAATTACACATGCAATACGTGGAACATCTGTAACAGAAAATGTTTCGCGCATTAGTGCAATTCCTGAAATTCGCCACGAGCTAATGAAGTTGCAGCACTACATCATTGATTCTGCAGAGCGCGGAATAGTTGTTGAGGGTCGAGATATCGGAACTGTTGTAGCACCAGAAGCAGGATTAAAGATTTATTTAACGGCCGATCTAGAAGCACGAGCGGTGCGCCGTGAAAATGAAACCGACGACAAAAGCGTTGATGTAAAGACATCACTTGATAACCGCGACACTGTGGATTCGACACGAACGGTTTCACCTTTATCAATGGCAGCAGATGCCGTTGAAGTAGATTCGACGAACTTGGATTTAGAAGAAACCATCGAGCGAATCTGGGAGCTGTTAAAGAAGCGTAATTTGCTTGGTTTACCGATCGTTGCAATTTTAGGTCGTCCAAACGTTGGTAAATCAACATTGATTAATCGCTTCTTGGGTCGACGTGAAGCAATCGTTGAAGATACTCCTGGTGTAACACGAGACCGTGTGCAGTATGAATGCGAATGGGGCGGACGACGCTTCATCATCATGGACACGGGCGGCTGGGAAGCAAAGCCAGATGGAATCTCTGTTCAAGTAAGTGCTGGCTCAGAACTTGCAATGCAGGAAGCAGATGTTCTTGCCTTCGTTGTTGATGCACAAGTGGGTGCATTAGATGAAGATGACACATTGGTGCAGCATTTGCGTAAGGCAAAGAAGCCAACAATTTTGATTGGTAACAAAGTAGATGGTGAGCGCGAAGAGGCTGAGGCTCATGGTCTGTGGAGTCTTGGTTTAGGTGAACCTCGATTCGTTTCGGCGTTGCATGGTCGCGGCAGTGGAGATTTGTTGGATCACATTGTTGCCGTCTTGCCAGAAGTTGGTCGTGCACAGAATCAAGATGGTTATCGCAAGGTGGCCTTGATCGGTCGACCAAATGTTGGCAAGTCATCTTTGTTTAATGCGATTGCAGGAGAGTCTCTCTCGATTGTTGATGACGCAGCTGGAACAACACGAGATCCAGTTGACTCACTTCTTTCTTTTGGTGGATCAACTTGGAGATTTATCGACACCGCTGGATTAAAAAAGCGTGCTAACCAAGATTCTGGAACTGATTACTACGCATCACTTCGAACAGCAACAGCGCTAGAGCGTTGTGAGGTTGCAGTTGTTGTGTTAGATGCGTCAGAGCCAATAACAGAACAAGATCTTCGAGTGATCACCATGGTGGAAGAGGCTGGTAAGGCCATGGTCATTGTTATGAATAAGTGGGATTTAGTCGATGAAGATCGACGCAACCAGTTAGATCGAGAAATTGATCGGCATCTAGATCAGGTTGAATGGGCACAACGTGTGAACATCGCAGCTAAGACTGGATGGCACCGTGATCGTTTAGCACCGGCGCTTCGTACCGCTCTAGATAGTTGGGAGCGACGAGTTCCAACAGCAAAGCTCAACTCATTCTTGGGAGCACTCATCGGCGCTACGCCACCGCCAGTTCGTGGTGGAAAGCAGCCTAAGGTTTACTACGCCACCCAGGCAGGTATTGCACCACCTAAGTTTGTCGTGTTTTCTAGTGGCTGGATTGAGGCCTCCTATCGTCGCTTTATTGAGCGTCGTTTGCGAGAAGAATTCAAATTCCCGGGCACCCCAGTTCAGGTGGCGGTTAGAGTCAAGGAGCGCGATAAGGAATGAGTAGTTCAGTGATTAGCGTTCCTAACGCTCTCACCTTTCTACGTTTCCTCGGCATCCCTCTTTTCATTTATCTCACTCTGGATTTAGAGGCCGATGGTTGGGCAATTGTTGTCCTAGCAATCGGGGGAGCAACCGATTACTTTGACGGCAAAATAGCCAGAGCATGGAATCAAACTTCACGGTTCGGTGAATTAGCCGATCCGGCTATAGATCGTCTTTATATTCTTGCGATCCTAATTGTGTTTCTCATCCGGGACATAGTTCCAACATGGATGATCGTCATCATTATTGGCCGGGACATTGTTCTGGGTCTTATCACCATCATTATGAATCGAAAAGGGATCCCACCCTTCACGGTTACCTACTTAGGCAAAGCTGCCACTTTTAACTTGATGTATGCCTTCCCGTTCTTGCTCTTGGCTCAATCCGATGGCGCTCTAGGCACCGTAGCTTTTGTATTGGGGTGGAGTTTTGCCATATGGGGCATTGCCCTCTACATTTCGACAGGTATTAGTTATGCGCGCCAAGGCATTTGGCAGATAAGAGGAAACCATGTCATCAATTCCTAATGAGTTGTCCTATACCAAGGAACATGAGTGGGTTTCATTCGTTGATCTAACTTTCACAATGGGTATTACAGATTATGCCCAAGCCGCTTTGGGTGACATTGTTTATGTGCAACTTCCAAAGGTTGGCGAAGCAGTGGTTGCAGGAAAAGTGTGTGGCGAAGTTGAATCAACAAAAAGTGTTTCAGACATTTATGCCCCAGTGACAGGAACTATCGTTGAGATAAATGATGCACTATCGAATTCGCCAGAAAGTATCAACTCGGATCCTTATGGTGCTGGCTGGTTGGCAAAGATTCAGGTGCAAGCAGCTCCTTCTGACCTGCTCACAGCCGCTCAATACGCTGAATTAACCGCTTGACCTTATTCCTCTAACTCTCTAGTGTCACCCTTAAGTTGACGGTGAGGAGGTAGAGATGATGACTGCAGAACAATCGCAGAATGAATTAACTACCACCCTGCATCTTGGAGTCCGTGAAGTTAGCAATTCCCCAGCTAACTACTTAGAGGAGCAGTTGGCTCTACTTTCACCAGAAGATCGCGCAGTTCTTGCAGAGATTCAAAACTCCAAAGGCGAAAAGGCAATGATCG
>JBILAD010000092.1:0-4618 GCA_044354355.1 Candidatus Planktophila sp.
TTCCCCACTTAGTGAGGAGCTCTGTGTAACGACCTGCTGGAATTGGACCGTTGTCGCACTGACCTGATGCAAATGCATTGTATGCAGCGTTTGTATCAGAGAAAATCTTGAAAGTAATCTTTGAAAGTGTTGGAGCTTTTCCACCGAAGTTAGGGTTTGGCACGATTACAACTTCGCCACCTGCACGCTTTGTAATTGCCTTGTCCAACATGAATGGACCATTTCCAACAAGCTTTGTTCCATCTTCTTCAACCTTGTCAGATGCTCCGACCATTGAAGTTGGGATTGGTGAAAATACTGAGTGGCTAACAATTGCTGGCCAGTCTGCAGTTGGGTTTTCCATCTTTACTGTAAGTGTCAATCCCTTGTCATCTGCAACTACTGATGCTGCTGGGAATGCGCCCTTGCCAGTTGAGTATGCATTCATACCCAAGATGAAGTCACCGTGGTATGCAACCTCTGAAGCAAGCTTTGAATCAAGCGCGCGCTTCCAACCGTTAACAAATGATGAAGGAAGGACTGCTTCTCCGTTAGAGAACTTTAGGCCCTTCTTAAATGTGAAGACCCAAGTCTTGGCACCATCTTTTGTAGTCCACTTTGAAGCAACTTCACCGTAAAGGTTTCCGTTTGCGTCAGTATCTGTAAGACCATCAAAAAGCATTGTTGCTGTGTTTGCACCAACAAGAGTTGATGTCAGAGCTGGATCAATGTGATCAGGCTCGCCTGCTGCGAAGTTCTGGCAATCAATGTATGCAGGAGCTGCAGCGTGTGCTGAAACAACTGTTCCACCGACGGCAAGGGTGAGGGCTGCTAATACAGCAACGCTCTTTCCTAGTGTCTGTACCTTCATGTAAACCATCCTTTAATTAATCTGCTCCGACGAGGGTCATTGCATGGGATTGGAGAGCTCATTGCTCTCCGAGGGTGGTCCAACTCTAGGCGAACTTTAAGAATTTCCCAAAGATTTTTTGAGATTTCCCCCTGGTTTAAGCGTGGGGATCAGGCCAAAAGCGGTCAAAAATTAGCCGAGGTGGCCTTGCTCGTTCAAGCTACGCAGCGCACGTAATCCATCACTAGGCCAGATGCTAACCGTCGTAATTGAGCACGGCGAAACATCAATATGGAAAATGCTTTCAGCTGGTGCTCCAACAACTACCTTGGCTGCAGATTTAATTGTTCCGTTGTGAGTGACAACAACAACCCTCTGGCCTGGATACTCAGCAGCAATTTGATTAAGAGCTGCATCTATTCGCACAGCAACGTTGTCATATGACTCCCCTTCTGGAGGAGCAAATCCCGTTGAAGAGATCCACGATTGATAATCTGCTGGATACCTCTCTTTCACTTCATCAATTGATAAGCCATCCCATATACCAAATGAGCACTCAATCCAGGTTTCTTCAAAAGTAATTGGTAAGCCAGTAGTGCGCGAAATTGCTTCGGCTGTTTGAGAAGTGCGCTTTAGCGGTGAGGCGATGATTACCTCTGGATTTAACTTAGCAACAGCTACTGCCACTTTTTCAGCTTGTGCCAATCCAATCTCTGTTAACTCTGGATTAAGAGGGCCATCGCCTGAAAACTTCTTAAATGGTGTTAATACTGTTTCACCATGTCGAATTAAGTAGATCGTTGTGGCCTTTTCTGTTGATAACAAACGCTCAGTTAAGTAGTTCTGCTGAACCTGGATTACTTCCCCGCCACCTGCTTGTTGATCAAGTGCTTTATTCGCCAAGCGATCAGCATGTGAATTCTCATCACGCGGGATCCACGAGTATGAAACTAGGGATGGGTTGTGTGCAGAGCGAGCAGATTGGGCTAGAACGCGCATATCTGCGTGCTTAATCTGCCAACGGCCAGACATTTGCTCAACAACTAATTTGCTATCCATCTTCACATCAACTGTTGCAGCTGAATCAAGTTCATTAATCGCTGTTAAACCCGCAATAAGGCCGCTGTATTCGGCAACATTGTTGGTTGCAACTCCTATGAAATCATAGAGCTCGGCAATGATTTTGCCGTTTTCTGTAATGACAGATCCATATCCGGCAGGTCCCGGATTTCCGCGAGAGCCACCATCTGCAGTTAAATGAAAATGACGTGCCATTTAAACTCCACGCACCAGGATGCAGCGGCACTCTTCACAGCGCACAACTTCATCTTCGGCTAATTCAGCAACTCTTTTTAGCTCAACTGTATTAATTGAAAGATTACAACCACCGCATGCTCCACCAACGAGGGCCGCAGCACCTGCTCCGCCTGTTGTGTCACGGATCTTTTCATAGAGATCAACTAAAGCTTTTTCAATGCTTTGTAATGTTTCGCTGCGATCCTTAACAATTGCATCTAAGTCATTGTTGATGATGGCCATCGCATTTTCTTTACGGACCTCAAGATCTGCAATGACTGCGGCATGTTCTGCTTCTTCTGCCTTCAGCGTTGTGATGCGCTCGTTAATGGCATCAACTCTCATCATGATTTCGAGCTCTACCTCTTCTAGCTCTGATCGTCTTGCACCCAAGGTGCCGACCTCGTGCTGAAGTTGTTCTAACTCTTTTGGTGATGCGCTGCCACCGATGAGACGAGCTTCATCGCGTGTAATGCGCATAACGATCTGCTCAACATCACCTTCAGCGCGCAATAGTTCGCGCTTAACATCGCTCAGTTCAGTCTCTGCTGCAATCCGCAGGTCGCGAGCATTGTTTGCCTTAACCGTTGTGCTGGCTAACTCTGCCAGCTCTGGAAGGTTTGCAGCCTTGTGACGAAGAGAAGTGGCCTGCTGATCAAATCGCTGAATATCTAAAATCGAACGCTGGTCGCTTGGAGATGCCTTCATCGTTAATTTCTCCTGACCGCATATGTAAGTGTGGGTTAAGTTTAGGTCAGCCCTGTTGTGAAAGCCAAATAAAAACGCAAAAGGCCCCACGATTGCTCATAGGGCCCTTCCATTTAAGAGATTACTTGGCTGCGATTGTTGAGATTTCAAACTCTAGCTTGATGTTTTCAGAAACTAGGATTCCGCCTGTTTCTAGGGCTGCGTTCCATGTAAGACCAAAATCCTTACGGTTGATCTCTGCTGCGCCTTCAAAGCCAAGGCGAGCATTGCCAAATGGATCTGTTGCTGTGCCTGAGTACTCAAACTCAATTGTGATTGGCTTTGTAACATCCTTGATTGTCAGGTTGCCTTCTACGGCTAACTTGTCTGAACCTGAATCCTTAACTGATGTTGATGCAAAAGTGATCTTTGGGAAGTTGGCTGCATCAAAGAAATCAGCTGACTGTAGGTGACCATCGCGGTCTGTAGAACGTGTGTCTACTGATGCAACTGTGATGTCGATATTGATTGATGCCGCGCCGTCAGCAACAACTGCCGCGCCTGTGTAATCGTTAAATGATCCACGGACCTTTGTCACCATGGCATGGCGCGCGCTAAAACCTACGCGGCTGTGTGATGGATCGATATTGAAGGTACCTGCTGGCAAAGTTGCTAAAACTGACATGTTTAAATCCTTCTTGGATGTTTTGATGAATTGAAGCCGCTTTTTGCGGTACCTGGTAATCATAACGCAATATAGTTGAACTTTCAACTAATTCTAAATGAACATAAAAAAACAGATGCAAGTGATGTGCATCTGTTCTTTGTATCTGTGGGCGCTGAGGGTTTCGAACCCCCGACATTCTCGGTGTAAACGAGACGCTCTACCACTGAGCTAAGCACCCGATATTGCAGACCCGAATCTTAACTTACGAGCCCACAATTTCCTAAATCACGCTTACAGGGCAGCGATTGCAGCCTTGTAATCTGCGTTTTCACGCGCAGCCCAACCATTCTTTACTTCCCAGCGAAGAATGCCTTCTTTATCAATCAAGAAGCTACCGCGAAGTGCGCAACCTTTTGACTCTTCAAAGACACCATATGTCTTTGCTACTGCGCCATGTGGCCAGAAATCTGAAAGAACTGGGAATTGATAATTCTCTTGTTCTGCAAATACGCGTTGTGTAAATGGTGAATCACATGAGATTGCCAATACTTGTAGATCATCATTTTGAAATGCTGAAAGATCATCGCGAATTGCACATAGCTCGCCTGTGCATGTTCCAGTAAATGAGAATGGGTAAAACATCAGCAGTACATTCTTGCTGCCCTTGAAGGATGAGAGCGAAACTGCTTCTCCGTGTTGATTCGAGATCGTGAAATCAGGGGCTGCTTGTCCAATTGTTGTCATGGGCAAAACTTACCTCTTGCCCGCTTTACGTGCCACTAATCGAGTAGCAGACCAATCTCCTGCGAGCGCAATTGTTGATGTCTGACTTAACCCTGCAATCGGTGCAGCATCTTGAATATCACTTGGTTCCACATGCAGATCACGTCCAGCCTTTGGAGTTAAAACCCATATCGGTCCAGATTCAGAGAGATAGGTCAAAGCATCCATTAACTCATCGACCAAATCTCCATCACCATCTCGCCACCACAGCACAACGGCGTCAACGACTTCAGATGCAGCATCGTCAAGGAATGTGGTTCCCGTGATGGCCATAATCTGGTCTCGTATTGTGGAATCACAATCGCTATCAAGGCCGACCTCTAGAACCAGGTCATCCTTGGCAAATCCCATCCGTG
>JBILAD010000093.1:0-4592 GCA_044354355.1 Candidatus Planktophila sp.
AAGACAAAGCCAACATTGAACGCCACAAGGCGTTGGATACAGCCCTAGCCCAGATCGAACGTCAATTTGGTAAAGGCGCAGTAATGAAGATGTCAGAGCGACAGAACACAGTGATTGAAGTTATTCCAACTGGTTCGATCGCACTAGATATCGCACTTGGTATTGGTGGACTTCCACGAGGTCGTGTTGTTGAAATTTACGGACCTGAGTCTTCAGGTAAGACGACTCTTACATTGCATGCAATCGCTAATGCTCAAAAGGCTGGCGGCATCTGTGCATTCATCGATGCAGAGCACGCATTTGATTCAGAGTATGCAAAGAAGCTTGGTGTTGATATTGATGCACTGTTGGTTTCACAGCCAGATACTGGTGAGCAAGCTCTAGAAATTATGGACATGCTTATTCGTTCAGGTGCACTTGATCTTGTTGTAGTTGACTCAGTTGCAGCACTTGTTCCTCGCGCAGAAATCGAAGGCGAGATGGGCGATTCACACATGGGTCTGCAAGCTCGTTTGATGTCTCAGGCACTTCGTAAGATCACTGGTGCACTGCACCAATCAAAGACAACAGCAATCTTTATTAACCAGCTGCGTGACAAGATCGGTGTCTTCTTTGGTTCACCAGAGACAACAACAGGTGGAAAGGCGCTTAAGTTCTACGCCTCTGTTCGCCTTGATATCCGTCGCATTGAAACACTCAAGGATGGTCAAGAATCTGTTGGTAACCGTACCCGCGTAAAGGTCGTTAAGAACAAGATGGCTCCACCATTCAAGCAGGCAGAGTTCGACATTATTTACGGCACTGGTATTTCACGCGAAGGCTCACTGATTGACATGGGAGTTGAAATTGGTGTTGTTAAGAAGTCTGGTGCTTGGTACACATACGAGGCAGATCAGCTTGGCCAGGGCAAGGAAAATGCACGCGCATTCCTACTTGATAACCCAGATCTAGCTAATGAGATTGAAAACAAGATCCGCGAACACTTTGTTCCAGTTGAGGTCGATCCAGCACTAGTTGCTGCTATTGATGAGGCTGCCGCAGAGGTGGATTTCTAAGCTCCAATGCTGGAATATGTAAAGGTTGACCAGGAGGCTGACCCTTACTCAATCGCAAACACCATTGCACTTAATGCTTTGGTGGCACGCGCCAAGAGTAAGGGTGAGCTTCTGGCTCACTTAAAAAAGCGTGGGATTGAAGATGATGTTGCTCAGGCAACGATCTTTCGCCTTCAAGAAAATGGGTTGATCAACGACTCGGAGTTTGCAAAGGCGTGGACACAATCTCGTCATACCTCCAAGAAGTTATCAAAGCGAATTATTGCTGGAGAACTTCGTACCAGGGGAGTAGATCAATTCAGTATTGATCAGGCGTTAGATGAGATTGATGATGAGGCAGAGTATCGAACCGCGTTTTCTCTGGGAATGAAGAAGTACAACACGATGAGTCGGCTTGAGCCAGAGGTTCAGATTCGTAGAATTCAATCTCTGCTACAAAGAAAAGGTTTTTCCTTTCCTACAATATCTCGGGTTATTCGCGAGCTAGATGTTCAGTCAGACGAGCTGCAGTAGCAACAACAGCAGCGGCATGAATGCGGCCAGGTTGACGTCCTAGACGTTCGATCGGGCCGCTTATGCTTACAGCGGCAATCACTTTTCCATTAGGTGCACGTACCGGTGCTGAAACAGATGCAACACCAGCTTCGCGCTCTCCAACAGATTGTGCCCAACCGCGACGACGATCAGCAGAAAGTTGCGCTGCAGTAAAGCGGGCATTTGTTAAACCACGGTGAATTTTTTCTGACTCTTCCCAGGCAAGAAGAATTTGTGCAGCAGAACCAGCATGCATTGTGAGGGCTGCGCCAACCGGGACAGAGTCACGCAATCCTGATAAGCGCTCTGCCACAGCAACACAGATGCGCAGATCTCCTTGGCGGCGATATAACTGAGCACTCTCCCCAGTTGCATCGCGCAGGGCGGCTAGTGCGGGTGCTGCAGCGGCTAATAAACGATCTTCACCGGCAGCTGCGCCTAGTTCACCTGAACGAGGTCCTAAAACAAAGCGTCCTGTTAAATCACGAGCAACTAAACGGTGGAACTCAAGTGCCACAGCTAATCGGTGGGCCGTTGGGCGAGCGATGCCGGTAGCTGCAACAAGTTCGGCAAGTGAATGCGGGCCGGCTTCTAAGGTGCTTAGAATTGCCACGGCTTTATCTAATACGCCAACTCCGCTATTCTTCTTGTTCATAGGGTGATATTAGCATCTCAGTATCTGATATCACAAACTGGAATGTAAGGAGCAGGCAATCGTGGGTAAAACGCTAGCCGAGAAAATTTGGTCAGAGCATGTTGTTCGCGCAGCACAAGGTGAACCAGATCTGATTTATATAGATCTACATCTAATCCATGAAGTAACGAGCCCACAAGCATTTGATGGCCTGCGCCTTGCAGGACGTCCAGTTCGCCGTCCTGATCTAACGATTGCCACAGAAGATCACAATGTGCCGACACAAAATATTAATCTGCCGATTGCAGATCCTGTTTCAAAGTTGCAGGTTGATACATTGCGATCAAATTGTGCAGAGTTTGGCCTTCGCATTCACTCACTGGGCGATAAGGATCAGGGCGTTGTCCACGTTGTTGGACCTCAACTAGGTGTGACTCAACCTGGAATGACAATTGTGTGTGGAGATTCCCACACATCCACCCATGGTGCTTTTGGCGCACTTGCATTTGGAATTGGAACCTCTGAAGTCGAGCATGTTTTGGCAACACAAACATTGCCATTGCAACGACCAAAGACGATGGCAATTAATGTTGAAGGCTCACTACAACCAGGTGTCACATCTAAAGACATCATTCTTGCGATCATTGCAAAGATTGGCACAGGCGGCGGCCAGGGATATGTCATCGAATACCGAGGCAGTGCAATCCGTGCCCTGTCGATGGAATCACGCATGACGGTGTGCAATATGTCTATTGAAGCAGGAGCTAGAGCAGGGTTGATCGCTCCAGATCAAACAACATTTGATTACATCAAGGGCAAGCCACATGCACCCGAAGATTTTGATGCAGCACTTGCCTATTGGTCCACATTGTTTACAGATGCTGATGCCACCTTTGATGTTGAAGTAAATCTGAATGCTGATGAGCTAGAACCCTTTGTTACATGGGGAACTAACCCAGGGCAAGGTTTGCCGCTTAATTCTGTTGTTCCAAACCCAGCAGATATTGCAGATACTGAAGCTCGCACCGCAGCAGAACGTGCACTTGTGTATATGGGACTAGAGGCGGGAATGCCACTTAAAAAGATAGCCATTGACACTGTTTTCTTGGGCTCATGTACTAATGGGCGCATTGAAGATTTGCGTGCAGCAGCAGATGTTTTAAAGGGTAAGAAGATCGCATCGACATTGCGCATGTTGGTTGTTCCAGGATCTGCTCGTGTTCGTCTAGAAGCTGAAGCTGAAGGTTTGGACAAGGTGTTCCTTGATGCAGGTGCTGAATGGCGCAATGCCGGATGCTCGATGTGTCTTGGAATGAATCCAGATCAGCTAGCAGTAGGTGAGCGTTCAGCATCAACATCAAACCGTAACTTTGAAGGTCGCCAAGGTAAGGGCGGTCGCACACACTTAGTAAGTCCACTTGTCGCAGCTGCAACAGCGCTGCGTGGAACGCTCTCTTCACCTGCGGATCTATAAGGAGCCAAAGCAATGGAAAAATTTATTAAGCATGTTGGTACCGGTGTTCCGCTTCGTCGCAGCAATGTTGATACAGATCAGATAATCCCTGCTGTGTATTTAAAGCGCGTAACCCGCAGTGGTTTTGAAGATGGTCTCTTTGCTGCGTGGCGCAATGATCCAGAGTTTATTTTGAACAAGGATGCCTTCAAGAATGGCACTGTGCTTATTGCAGGGGCAGATTTTGGAACTGGCTCTTCACGAGAACATGCGGTGTGGGCGCTGCAGAACTATGGTTTTAAAGTAGTTATTTCTAGCCGCTTTGCAGATATCTTCCGTGGAAACTCTCTTAAGGGTGGATTGCTAACGATCATTCTGGATCAAGCAGAGGTGGAAGCGATGTGGGCTGTTGTTGAAGCAGATCCAACAACCTCCATCACAGTTGATCTCGAAAGTCGCACAGTTGCCTATGGATCAAAGAGTTTGGCCTTTGAGATCGATGATTACACCCGCTGGCGTTTGATGGAGGGATTAGATGACATCGGTTTGACCCTCAAACAGACTGATTCCATTGACTCTTTCGAGAAAAATCGCCCTGAATACAAGCCAACAACTCTTCCAATTCGTTCTTAGATCTTCAAAACAAGCGTAAATCCTTGGTTTTAGGAATGGGTGAGAGGGCAAGTGTTCAACTCTCAATCTTGTATTTAGAGTTTTCTACGCATAAAAATTGCACTTTTTAAGTATTTATAGAAAAATAAAAAGCGCGACACGCGCATTTCAATAACCTCATCACCCCATATATGCGCGTAAGTTTGTGAACACGTTAAGCGGTTGCTTAACATTTACGCGTAAATAAGGGGATTTCAATGAATAAGGCCCAATTCATTGCTGCGTTAGCACCACACTTCAACGA
>JBILAD010000094.1:0-4576 GCA_044354355.1 Candidatus Planktophila sp.
GGCACATGGCGCGGTAAAGGGCGCGGTGAGTATCCAACTATTCCAGGCTTTGAGTTTGCATCCGAAGTTGTCTTTAACCACGATGGCCGCAACTTCCTCAATTACTTCTCACGTTCATGGATTATTGATGCAGAAGGCGAAATTGTTCGCCCAGCGTCATCCGAGGTTGGTTTTTGGCGCGTTAAGCCCAACAATGTTCTAGAGGTTTTGATTTCACATAGCACCGGTATCACTGAAGGTTGGGTCGGAACTTTTGATGGTCCAAAAATTCAGTTGGTAATGGATCAAGGGTATTCAGCTCCATCTGCAAAAATTGTTACAGCTGGCGTGAGGTTATACGGACTAGTTGCTGGTGAATTGTTCTACGCATACGACATGGCTGCTGAAGGACAAGAGCTACAAGCACACGTCTGGTCCTCTCTAGAACGTCAGAGCGAATAAGTGTTGCAAGGAGAAGTACTAGCCGAAGTCACACGTAGCGGCGTTGTTGAGTCTGTTCATGCTGGCCACATTGTGTTGCTCAATGCAGATGGCAGCATTCTTTTTCAAAAAGGTGATCCGACTTTAAATGTTTACTCACGTTCATCACTTAAATCTATTCAGGCCTCTGCAATGGTGCGTGCTGGTTTAGATATCGAGCCACGATTGTTAGCACTTGTGTGTGCTTCACATGCGGGTACTGCGATGCACCAGACTGCCACTAAATCAATATTGGCAAAGGCAGGACTAGATGAGCACTCGCTGCAATGTATTTTAGATCGCCCACTTGACGAAGAACTTCGTCGAACATCAGAGCCAACTCGCCTTGCAATGAATTGCAGCGGAAAGCATGCAGGAATGCTTGCCACCTGCGTAATCAATGGCTGGCCAATAGATTCTTATTTGGATCCATCACATCCACTGCAACTTGCAATTAAGGCTGAAGTAGAACAAATGAGTGGTGAAAGTGTTGCAGGTGTCAGTGTTGATGGATGCGGTGCTCCGCTATTTCTATTTTCATTACTTGGTCTTGCTCGCGCTATTCGCAACTTAACAATTAGCACTGATCCTGTGCATCAAGAAGTTGCACAAGCCTGCCGAGATTATCCTGAAATGGTTTCTGGTCCTGGGCGTCTTGCAACACGAATGATGCAGAACATCCCTGGACTATTTATGAAAGATGGAGCAGAAGCGGTAAACGTTGCTTCACTTCCAGATGGCCGCACATCGGCAATCAAGATCAGTGATGGCAATGCACGTGCGATGCCTGCAATAACAGCTGCTGTCCTTGCGCAATTTGGTATTGATGCGCATGAAGTACCCGTCAATACATTGGGTGCAGGCCTGCCAGTAGGCATCATTCGCGCAACCTTCTAACTGCGCGTACCCTTAAAGCCTATGACCGGCCGAATTGCAGTATTAATGGTGCACACATCACCCCTGGAACAACCAGGTATTGGTGATGCCGGCGGCATGAACATTTATGTTGTTGAATCTGCACAACGTATGGCTGCAATGGGTGTTGCTGTCGACATCTTTACCCGTCGTACACATGCAAGTGAAACTGCGACTGTTGAGATTTCACCAGGAGTGCGCGTGCGCTACTTTGAATGCGGACATGGCACTTTAACTAAAGAACAGTTGCCGGCACACATCGCAGGTTTATCTAAAGAGTTTTTGCGCATTGTGAAGGATGAAAATTACGATGCAATTCACTCTCATTATTGGATTTCAGGCAAAGTTGCGATGCCTGCGGCAAAAGAGCTAGGAATACCACTGGTTCACACCATGCATACGATGGCCCGGGTTAAGAATTTGAATTTAGCTGAAGGTGAAACTCCAGAGCCAATGATTCGCGTGCAGGGTGAAACACAAGTTGTTGCTGCAGCAAATGCTTTAGTTGCAAATACCGACGCAGAAGCTGCCAGCCTTGTGTCCCTTTACGATGCTTGTCCTGACATTGTGCATGTAGTGAGCCCAGGTGTGGATCTTTATACATTTACGCCCGGTCAAGGACGCAGCGCAGCACGTACCGTTGTTGGGCTGCCACAGGATTCATTAGTTGTCACCTTCGTGGGCCGCATTCAGCCACATAAGGGTCCAGAAGTTTTAATCCGCGCAACTAGCGAATTAGTAAAGCATTCACCACTCTTGCGACATAAATTAATTGTCAACATCATGGGCGGTGCATCTGGTGCTAACACTGAAGAAGTTGATCGACTAAAAGAGCTTGCAACATGGCTTGCAATTGATGATGTTGTTCGTTTTGCACCCCCTGTGCCACGTGCAGATTTAGCGCAGTGGTATCGAGCAGCAGATTTAGTCGTTGTTCCTAGTTACAGCGAGAGCTTTGGCTTAGTTGCACTAGAAGCCCAAGCATGTGGAACACCAGTTGTTGCAACTGCAGTTGGTGGGCTTCGCACAGCTGTTGCTGACGGTATTTCAGGTGTTCTTGTCGATGGACATGATCCAAAGGCGTGGTCATCTGTTATTTCACGCTTGCTGCAAGAGCCACAGCGTCGTGTGCTGCTATCAATGGGAGCGATTGAACATGCTTCGCACTTTGGGTGGGATGCAACAGCCCGTGGAACGCTGGACATCTACGATCAAGTTATTACCGAGTCCCGTAAATCTCTGGAAGCGTAGATGGCTGCGATCGACCCCCGCATCACAATTGAAGAGTTTTTAGATTCTCATGATCTGGAATATGAGCGCAAAGATGACAACACTTTTTTGGTTTCACTGCCAGGGGAAAAGAAGCTTCAAACACACTGCGCCTTAATTGTTGGCGATCACTCCTTAAGCATTAACGCCTTTGTAATCCGTAAGCCAGATGATAATCAAGAGGGTGTGCACGCCTACTGCATGTTAAAAAATGCCGGGATGTATGGAATCGCATTTGCTACCAATGAGTTGGGGGATATTTTCTTAGTTGGTCGTTTGCCATTGTTTGCAGTGACTGATCGCGAACTTGATCGATTGGTTGGATCGGTCTTGCAGTACAGCGACAGCTCATTTAATCCACTACTTGAACTTGGCTTTGCTAACGCGATCCGCCGAGAATGGGCTTGGCGGGTTTCTCGAGGAGAATCCTTGTCCAATTTAGATGCTTTCAAGCATTTGGTTTAGACTCTCATCATGACTAACTTCGAACTCGTACTTTTGCGCCATGGTGAATCTGAATGGAACGCCAAGAACCTTTTCACTGGATGGGTCGATGTTCGACTATCTGACAAAGGTGAAGCAGAAGCCCGTCGTGGTGGGCAGATGTTGGCAGAACGTGGATTGTTGCCGGATGTCCTTCACACATCACTATTGCGCCGAGCGATTCATACATCGCAGTTAGCACTAGATGCCTGTGATCGTCATTGGATTCCAGTAGCGCGCTCATGGCGCTTGAATGAACGTCACTACGGTGCGCTTCAAGGTAAGGACAAAGCACAAACATTGGCGCAGTACGGCGAAGAACAGTTCCAGCTATGGCGCCGCAGCTTTGATGTGCCACCTCCACCTATTGATGATGCAGATCCCTATAGCCAGGCACACGATGCTCGTTATGCCGACATTGATGCACCAAAGACTGAGTGTTTAAAGGATGTTATTACCCGCATGCTTCCTTACTGGGATGAAGCGATTGTTCCTGATCTCAAGGCAGGCAAGCGAGTTCTTGTAACAGCACACGGCAACTCATTGCGTGCATTGGTTAAGCACCTTGATGGTA
The DNA here is from genome assembly GCA_044354355.1 of Candidatus Planktophila sp. Lineage (GTDB taxonomy): Bacteria > Actinomycetota > Actinomycetes > Nanopelagicales > Nanopelagicaceae > Planktophila. The sequence goes on from JBILAD010000094.1 coordinate 3,701, forward strand.
TTTCAGGTGCCGATATCGCTGGATTAAATATTCCAACCGGAATTCCGTTGTACTACAAGTTAGATGAAAACTTTAAGCCAGTAGTTAAAGGTGGCGAGTACTTAGATCCAGAGGCAGCCAAGGATGCAATTGCAGCTGTTGCTAATCAGGGGAAGAAGTAAGAAAAGAATTACTTTGTAGCAGTTGGAGATGGTGAAGCCATTGGAACTTCAACAGCAGCTGTTATGCCGGCGTATTCTTCACGAGCTTGGCGAACGATTGCATTGAGTGTAATTATCCCAGCTTTTGCAAAGAACAATCCAACTTTTACATTAGAACCAGCTGATCCACCAAAGCCGGCTAAGACAGCCTTAGCGTTAGCTCGGTCGCCTTCAAAAATAATTGGGGCGTTTGTAGGCAAAGCAGTGTTGCCTGTGTAAGTTGTAGCTGTTCCGTTAATGGCAATACCTAATAGGGCATCTTCATTCTCACCATTATTGATAATTGTTCCGACTAAAACAGCGTTTCCACCAGGTGCGGCAACGACAAGAAGATTAAGAATCTTGATCTTATTGCCATCTTTAGTAATTGAACCTTCAACGCCATCTGTTACTTGCTTTACCTGACGGGTTGAAGCGTTATTACCAGCACCGCATCCACTGAGTGAGACGGCTAGTGCTGCAATTACTATTGCTGAAATCATGCGACGCATAAGCGCAATTGTCTCACATCAAATAAGTAGTAAATGACGCTACTTTTTCCGGGTTTTCTGATCTAAAGATTGCTGGTAGAATTGACCCTCTAGCGAAGGGCATCACATGACATTTAAGGTCGGCGAAACCGTTGTTTATCCTCACCACGGGGCAGCATTAATTGAAGCTATTGAAACTCGTGTGA
>JBILAD010000095.1:0-4564 GCA_044354355.1 Candidatus Planktophila sp.
CCCACATTTACTGCGAAGTACCCACCATCTTTTAGCATTGCGTGGGTTTCATCCCATATGGAATTGAGAAGGGCCATGTACTCATTGGCATAATCTTGGGAATATCTACTGCGGTAATTAGCCGTCGGGTCTTTGGCATGGTCTTTGTAATTAATGGCATTGTGATAAGGCGGTGAAGTAACTGCCAGCGATATTTTGCCTACTAAGTCAGGTGCCAGTTTTGAGGCTTCGGCACTTGAGCCCAAAGTTATGCGAGTCTCCAAGTCCTTGCCCCCTTTTCTAATGGTCACTTTATTGGGTTTTGGCACAAATACTCCCCTATTAAAGCCAGATGTGGAAACTTATTTACCATTGGCCTTTTTGTAGATAAATTGCTCGCATGACTAAGTTGCCATCTCCATCCGAACTTGCCCCAGTAGTAGTAGAAGTAATAAAGGAACTTGGAGGCACTGCCCATTTCAAGGACATAGAAAAGGCCGTAGTAAAGAAATTGAGCCTTTCTACTGAGGCAACTAGCCAAATAAGAAGTGGTAAGCGAACCGAGTTCGCTTATCGCCTTAGTTGGGCAAGAACGAAATGTAAGTCTGAAGGACTTATTACCAATTCTGGCAGTGGTATTTGGAAACTGGTAACTAGCTAGTTTCTTCATTTCAGCAACATACTTTTTACCTGTGACAAGAAATCTTGTCCATAATGAAGTCCATATGTACATATAGTTGCCCATAGAAATCCTGCAAATCTCACTAAGTCGTTGCAGAACTTGAGTAACAAATGGAGGAGTCCCCTGCGTATTAAACGCAAGGGACCCCATATTTAAAGAAGAGTCGCCCTGTAAGCCGGATCCTGTCCTCTTGCGAGGGATCACCATCCATCTAGATCTGTAATTGCTTACAGATTCAAGCAACCTACCCGTTGACTCGAGCGAGCAGCTCTCAGACGCCAACTGCGTGGTCTTGCTTCAGGCGGGGTTTACATAGCTAACTGCATTTCTGCAATTACTGGTGGTCTCTTACACCACCGTTTCACCCTTACCAACTTTCGTTGGCGGTTTACTTTCTGTTGCACTGTTCCCGCGGATTGCTCCGGGTGGGAGTTACCCACCGCCTTGCTCTGCGAAGTCCGGACTTTCCTCGGTACCTTGCGGTAACGCGGTGATCCGGGCGACTCTTCTGTGTAAAGGATAGGGCAGTTAGGCAGGAGCAAGCAATCAGGTTTTATGCGCTCAAAACTTCATTAACTCTTACAAATGCTGAACTACAAACCTACAGTGTCTAACCAAAGGTCAGCCATAATCGTGTGACCAAGCTGTGAAGGATGAACTCCATCATCTGCTAATTCGAGCATTGAGATTTCCTGAGCAAGTTGATTAAAGCGGTGATCAAAACGAACTAACTTCGCGCCAAATTCATTGGCCATCTTATGAACTACGGCAATCTTTGGATCTAAATCTTCACGCCAGGTATTCATCTCTTCACGCACTGATAGCAAGAATGGTTCGCAGAGCACTAAATCTGGATTGCCGTGGGCTTTCGTTACCTTTAAAACTCGGCGATATCGATCTTCAAAATCTTCTACTGAGGTTGGATCATTGTCGTCATAGCGGCGCCACATATCGTTGACGCCTATTGCTACCGATACCAGAGTGGGATTGTGGGCAAGAACATCCACATCCCATCGGTTTTCTAGGTCAATCAATCGATGACCACTAATGCCAACATTGATTATTTCTCCGCCCAAGCGCCCACTGGAAACGATGTTGGAAACGTAGCCAACACCGTATGGCGGTTCAATTAAACGGTCACAGTCAGTGACGCTGTCCCCAATAAATACCGTTACCTTTGACATAGTTCCCATCCTAACTACCTGAGGGCGTTCTTGTAATCCCTTTGAAAATAAGCCACAGTTCAGCAATGCAAACGGGACGAAGTGTTGTTTATGCCAAAAATGGTGGAGCTGCTGCAAGCCAGCCATTAGCTGTGAGCGCGGCTATTTCAATCTTAAAACAAGGCGGATCATTTATTGATGCCGCAATCGCACTCAGTGCTGTCATCTGTGTTGTTGAACCAGGTGCTTCACACCTCGGTGGAGACGCATTCCTTGTTACGCATCATGCAGCTAGCAAAACTAATCTTGCATTCAATGGAAGTGGCGAAGCTTCACACGCTGCAACACCTGAGAGCTATAAAGATGGAATTCCTCTGCATGGATACAAATCTGGAACTGTGCCAGGTTTAGTCTCAACATGGTTTGAAACACATTCTCGTTATGGCAAATTACCTATGGCAACCCTTCTAGAACAAGCAATCGATTATGCTGAAAATGGTTTCCCGGCAAATACAGGTTTTGTTCGAAGAATTGCTGGCCACCTTGCCTTAACACCGGACACCACAGTATTTAAAGATATGGGTATTGATGTAAATGTGAAGGTTGGCGACTTAGTTGTCCAAAAGAATCTTGCTCAATCCTTGCGCGAGATCGCAGCAGGCGGTCGCGCTGCATTTTATGAAGGCCGAATCGCCCAGCAATTAATTAAAGGCTCTGATGGTTGGTTTAGCGCTGAAGACTTAAAAGCTCACACAACTCGAGTGCTAGATCCCCTCTCGGTTAAGTATCGTGATCTGACTGTCTATGGCCAGCCTCCCCCAACGCAAGGCATGATCTTGATGGAAGAGCTTTTGCTCAATGAGCGCTTTGATATTGCTTCACTATCTGAAGTTGAGCGCATTCACGTTGGTGTGGAATCAAAGAAGCTTGGTTTTGCTGACAGAAATGCAATCTTGGGTGACCCAGAATTTATCGATGTGAATGTCCAAAAGATCTTGTCCAAGGAAAATATCGATGCCAGATTAAAGCAAATTTCCATGGACTCTTCTTTAACTGACATCGCACCGGTATCTGAAGGCAGCGATACAACCTACTTTTTAGTCGCAGACAAAGATGGCAACGCGGTTTCATGGATTCAATCTGTTTTCCATGGCTTTGGTAGTTCATGGATCATTCCTGAAACAGGAATTCTTCTAAACAATCGTTTGACTGGATTCTCATTAGACCCTAATTCACCAAATGTCATTGCCCCAGGCAAGCGACCTGCGCATACGTTAAATGCATTTACTGCAGTTAATCCTGATGGAACTTTGCATTTAGTGGGAGGAACACCAGGAGCAAATATTCAGGTGCAATCTAATCTGCAGTTGATTATAAATATTGTGGACTTAAAGATGAATGTTCAAGAAGCAACAGAGGCCCCACGTTGGCAACACTTAAGCTTGCCTGGTCAAAGTTCTGAAGAAGAGCTTGGGTCTGGAGTACTTGAGATTGAGAATCGAGTACCAACTGCTGTCCTAGATGAACTAAAGGCAAAAGGTCATGATGTGCGACCACTTGCTGCATGGGGACATGGCTCTTCTGTGCAATTAATGCAGGTGCTGCCTAATGGAACCTTTGCTTTTGGATCAGACCCTCGTTGCGAAGGACAAGCTTCAGGTATCTAGAGGGATGCAAAAGCATCATCAAGAACGCTTAAGGCATCCTTTAGAAGTTCATCTGTAATAACAATTGGCGGCAAGAAGCGAACAACATTTGAGTATGTTCCAGCGGTAAGGATTAGAACACCCTTGCTCTGGCAATACTTCACAACTGCGTTCATCGCTGCGGTATTTGGTGTCTTTGTGCCTGGCTCAACTAATTCAATTGCTTGCATAGCACCGCGACCGCGAACTTCACCGATCACTGAATACTTTGACTGCAAGATGCGAAGTGAGTCACCAAGAATTGTGCCAATGTGATTTGCGCGCTCTACTAGCTTCTCAGCCTCCATAGTTTCAAAAACACCAAGAGCTGCAGCACATGCAATTGGATTGCCACCATATGTTCCGCCAAGACCGGATACGTGAACTGAGTCCATGATCTCTGCGCGGCCTGTAACGGCTGCAAGTGGTAGTCCACCTGCGATGCCCTTGGCTGTAACAATCATGTCTGGCACAACGTTTTCATTTTCAACAGCAAACATATTTCCTGTGCGAGCAAAACCTGTTTGTACCTCATCTGCGATAAAGATAATCCCGTTATCAGTTGAGTACTTAGAAAGTGCTGGCAAGAAACCCATTGGTGGAACGATAAATCCACCCTCGCCTTGAATAGGCTCGATAAGAATTGCAGCAACATTGTGCGCGCCAATTTCTTTATCAATCTTGTGGGTAATCATTGCAATTGCATCTTCAGTAATAGTTGCTTGATCGCCTACCCAATGGAATGAGTAAGGCATTGGCACTCGATAGATCTCAGGTGCAAATGGACCGAAGCCTTCCTTGTATGGCATGTTCTTTGCAGTAAGTGCCATCGTCAGGTTAGTACGACCGTGGTAGCTGTGTTCGAAAACAACAATTGCTTGGCGCTTTGTGTAGTGGCGCGCAATCTTTACAGCATTCTCAACGGCTTCAGCACCTGAGTTAACAAGTAAAGACTTCTTCTTAAATGTGCCGGGTGTTAGCGCATTTAACTTTTCGCAGACTTCGATATAGCCCATATAGGGAGCTACTGTGAAACATGTATGAGTAAATGCCTG
>JBILAD010000044.1:0-8645 GCA_044354355.1 Candidatus Planktophila sp.
ATTGCGATCAACGCTGCATCAATTTCAACGCAGCTTGCGGGTCTTCCATTCTCTGGTCCAATCGGTGGCGTTCGCGTTGCTTTGATTGATGGTCAGTGGGTTGCATTCCCTAACCACTCACAGGTTGCTAACGCAGTCTTTGACATGGTTGTTGCTGGACGCATTAGCGATGATGGCGATGTTGCAATCATGATGGTTGAAGCAGAAGCTACTTCACGCACAATTGAATTAATCAAGGGTGGCGCACCAACTCCTAATGAAGAAGTTGTTGCACAAGGCCTAGATGCTGCAAAGCCGTTCATCAAGATTCTTTGTGATGCACAGGCAAAGCTTGCAAAGGTTGCCGCCAAGCCAACAGCAGATTTCCCAGTCTTCTTGGATTACCAAGATGATGTATTTGCAGCTGTTGAAAAGGCTGGAAAAGATGATCTTGCAAAGGCACTAACTATTGTTGGTAAGCAAGAGCGCGAGACAAAGATCGATGAGATCAGTGCATCTGTTAAGGAATCTGTAAGCGCCAAGTTTGAAGGTCGCGAAAAGGAAGTTCCTGCAGCATTCCGTTCATTGACTAAGAAGCTTGTACGTCAGCGCGTATTGCGTGACAAGATTCGTATTGATGGTCGCGGACTCCGCGATATCCGTGCGCTATCTGCAGAGGTAGAAGTTATTCCTCGCGTACACGGTTCAGCTATCTTCGAGCGTGGAGAGACACAGATTCTTGGAATCACAACTCTTAACATGCTTAAGATGGAGCAACAGCTAGATACGTTGAATCCTGAAAATCACAAGCGTTATATGCACAACTACAACTTCCCACCATATTCAACTGGTGAAACAGGTCGTGTTGGTACACCAAAGCGTCGCGAAATCGGCCACGGTGCTCTAGCTGAGCGTGCATTGATTCCAGTACTTCCATCACGCGAAGAGTTCCCTTACGCAATCCGTCAGGTTTCTGAAGCACTTGGTTCAAATGGTTCAACATCAATGGGTTCAGTATGTGCATCAACACTTGCACTATTTAACGCAGGTGTTCCACTTCGTGCTCCAGTTGCAGGTATTGCAATGGGCCTTATCTCAGATGATGTTGATGGCAAGGTTGAATATGTTGCCTTGACTGACATCTTGGGTGCAGAAGATGCATTCGGAGATATGGACTTCAAGGTTGCAGGAACAAAGGACTTTGTTACAGCGTTGCAGCTAGATACAAAGCTTGATGGAATTCCAGCATCTGTTCTTGCAGGAGCACTATTGCAGGCAAAGGAAGCGCGTCTTGCGATTCTAGATGTCATGAATGAGGCAATTGATTCTCCAGATGAGATGAGCCCATTTGCTCCTCGCATTATCTCTGTAAAGATTCCAGTTGATCAGATCGGTGCAGTTATCGGGCCTAAGGGCAAGATTATTAACCAGATCCAAGATGAGACCGGCGCAGATATCTCAATTGAAGATGATGGAACCATCTACATCGGTGCAACCGATGGACCTTCAGCTGAAGCTGCACGTGCTCAGATCAATGCAATTGCAAATCCACAGATGCCAGAGGTTGGTGAGCGTTACTTAGGTACCGTCGTCAAGCTTGCTGCATTCGGTGCATTCATTTCATTGATGCCAGGTAAAGATGGCTTGCTCCACGTGTCTCAGATTCGCAAGATGCATGGCGGAAAGCGCATTGAAAACCTTGAAGAGGTTATGAAGGTTGGCGACAAGATCCAGGTTGAAATCGGCGAGATCGATCCAAAGGGCAAGTTGTCTTTGGTTCCAGTACTTGAAGATGGAACAACTGGTTCAGCTGAATAAATGAGCGTTCGTCGTTCAGTTTTACCTAGCGGTCTGCGTATCGTTACTGAAGAAGTTCCTTCGGTACGCAGCGCCGCGATCGGTATTTGGGTAAATGTTGGATCTCGTGATGAAACCCCGGCTGTTGCTGGGGCTTCTCACTTTCTAGAGCATTTACTGTTTAAAGGAACCAAGCGACGAAACGCATTAGAGATTTCATCCTCCATCGAATCTGTTGGTGGCGAGATGAACGCCTTCACCAGCAAGGAGTACACCTGCTTCTATGCGCGTGTTATCGATACCGATCTACCGATGGCAATTGATGTCATTTCTGATCTGATCACATCATCGGTCGTTACAGCACTAGATGTTGATGCTGAACGCAAGGTAGTTCTTGAAGAGATCGCAATGCGCGATGATGACCCGAGTGATTTAGTACATGATCTATATGCAGAAACATATTACGGGGACACACCACTAGGTCGTCCAATTCTAGGAACAATAGATTCAATTAACTCAATGTCTCGCAATGCTGTTTTTAATTACTACAAGAAGCGATATTTACCTCAGGATCTAGTTGTGGCAGTTGCCGGAAACATTAAGCACAAAAAAGTTGTGGCTATGGTTGAAGATGCCCTGTCTAAGGATTCTCTCTTAGATGTGACTGGCGCACCTGTTATTCGCCCTAGTACTCCCGTTAAGAAAAGTGCGCAGCAATCAGTTGGTTTGATTACCCGCCCAACTGAGCAAGCTCATATGTTCTATGGGATGGAGGGCGTTGCACGTCACGATGATCGACGCTTTGCTATGGGCATTTTGGCTTCAGCACTTGGTGGTGGAATGTCATCACGTTTGTTCCAAGAGATTCGCGAAAAGCGCGGCCTTGCATACTCTGTGTATGCATACGCCCAGCAGTTTGCTGGTAGCGGACAAATAGGATTTTATGCAGGATGTAAGCCATCAAAGGCGATTGAGGTTGTTGAAATTATTCGGGAAGTGTTGGCAGATGTTGCTGACAACGGAATGTCTCATGAAGAAATCGAACGCGCTAAAGGCGCAGTCCGTGGCTCACTGGTTTTGAGCCAAGAAGACTCTGGTTCGCGCATGAGCCGTATCGGTAAAAATGAGATTGTTTACGGCCACATCATGGGCTTTGATGAAATCTTGAAGGCAATTTCTGCGGTCAATTCGACAGACATCAAGGAAATTGCCAGCGACTTCTTAACAAAAACGCCTACGCTTGCTCTCGTAGGCCCATTTAAGTCTGAGTCCAAATTTGAGAAGGTGTTAAGCCAATGATCAATGTTGCAGTGTTAGGTGCTCGTGGACGAATGGGCTCTGAAGTTGTCAAGGCTGTTGAAGCATCTGAAGGTTTAGCCTTAGTTGCAGCTCTTGATTTGGGAGATTCAATAGATCAACTGAAGGACTCTGGCGCACAAGTGGTTGTTGATTTCACGACTCCAGATAGCGTGATGGCGAACCTAGAATTTTTGATTAATAACGGTATTAACGTTGTCGTGGGCACAACAGGATTTGATGATGCAAAGCTTGCAACTGTTAAGGGCTGGCTGGCTGCAAATCCATCTGTGGGGGTATTGATTGCTCCTAATTTTGCAATCGGTGCGGTCTTAATGATGGAGTTTGCAGCAAAGGCAGCTAAGTACTTTGAATCTGCTGAAATTATTGAACTTCACCACCCAGCAAAGGTTGATGCGCCATCAGGAACCGCTGCGCGCACAGCAGAGTTAATGAGCGCTGCACGTAAAGAGGCAGGTCTTGGACCGATGCCAGATGCCACAGCAACATCATTAGATGGTGCTCGTGGTTCGTTAGTAGGAGATATTCCAGTGCACTCAGTACGCGTGCGTGGATTAGTTGCACATCAAGAGGTATTGCTTGGGGGATTAGGGGAGACCTTAACGATTCGTCACGATTCAATTGACCGTGCAGGATTTATGCCAGGAGTTATTCTTGGAGTAAGAAAAATTATTAGTAATCCAGGCCTCATCCATGGCCTAGACAAGTTCATGTGAGGAGCAACTTATGTCAAAAGATCAGATCACTATGTATGGCGCTGATTGGTGCGGAGATTGCCGACGCTCAAAGCGTTTATTTGAAGAGCTCAACGTTGAATACACCTTGATCGATACTGATTCAGACTTAACAGCTGCAGACAAGGTCATCGAAATTAATGGTGGGGCTAAATCAATTCCAGTAATTGTTTTCTCTGATGGAACACACTTAACAGAGCCATCAGATAATGACCTCAAGGCAAAGCTTCAATCTTTGGGGATTATTTAAAGCCAGCGATATACGGCAGCGGAAGAAACTGCTGCTGAAAGCACAACGACTGGAAATGGCGCTTGAAGAAACAGCGCAATCATTGCTACAGATAAACCAACTAGACGTTGGTCGATCATTAATTGTGATTTTTCAGAAAAACTCTGAACTGCCACTAACGCACTGAGTAATGCGATTGGAATAAGTGCGTTGATGCGTTGAATCTTTGGGTGTGAGAGCCAACGTTCTGGAACTGAGTGGCCTGAATACTTGAGCGCAAAAGCAATCACGCTCGTACCAATAGTTGCAATCCAGAAGGCGTTCATCGTTTGAGACCGATCACTATTGCGATAAAGGCTGTTGCAATGATGGGCAGACCTGCAGGCAAGATTGGGGTCATGGCGATTGCAAAGAGTGCGCAGCTAATGGCGAGAATGCGTTCGAATTTTCCTGTTAACCGTGGCCATACCAAGCCTAAGAATGCTGCAGGTACCGCTGAATCAAGGCCGAATGCTCGGATATCGCCCATGGCTTGTGCACCTAGCGCACCTGCCAATGTGAAGAGGTTCCAGAATACAAAGACGCCGATGCCGGTATACCAAAAGCCTTTATGCATAGCATCATTGCCGCGTGATTCTTGCCCCAGCGCAACAGCGGTTGATTCATCGATAGTTATTTGTGCTGCAACGATTCGTTTGAATCCAGTTACTTTTAATCGTGGAGCCATGATGACTCCGTAGAGTGCGTTTCGAACTCCTAGTAAAGATGCAGTTGCGATCCCACTTAATGCAGAGCCACCGGCTCCTAAAACACCGATAACAGCAAATTGAGATGCACCAGAAAAAGTCAGTAATGAGAGTAGACAGCTTTGTAAAACGGTAAAGCCATTGGCCACAGCTGCGGCTCCAAATGCCACCCCATATGCACCGACGGTGAGTGAAACACTGAGCGAATCACGCAATGTGGTGGAGGCAACCTTGGACACGCGGACATTGTGCCGTATAAATCCGAGGGCTGCTAGGGGCAACTAGATAGGGTGCCTCCATGAGTGAAGAAATTATTTACCGCGATGATGTGACCGTTGAATTGGTTAAAGCTAGTGCTAGCGATGCAGATGTTATTTGGGCTGCTCGTGTGTCAACAGCTGGTGAGCAATCGATGGAAGAGATTGGCGAAGATCCAGCACGTTCTGCAGGTTTGATTAATTATTTGGCCCGCGAACGTCATGGCTCACCCTTCGAGCACACTTCAATGACCTTTTTTGTCTCTGCTCCAATCTTTGTCTTTCGTGAGTTTATGCGCCACCGCATCGCTTCATACAATGAAGAGAGTGGTCGCTATCGCGAACTACGACCTGTTTTCTATGTTCCATCTGCAGAGCGCAAACTGATACAAGTTGGCAAGACTGGTGCATACACATTCGTTGACGGCACTAAAGAGCAATTCGATGTGACTGTTGCAGCAATGAAAGATGCATATGTTGTTGCCTATGCGAGCTATCAGAAGATGTTAGAAGCTGGCGTTGCACGCGAAGTTGCACGAGTGGTTTTGCCGGTAGCAACATATTCATCTATGTATGTATCAATGAATGCTCGCGCATTAATGAACTTTTTATCATTGCGCACAGCCCGCGAAGGCTCACATTTTCCAAGCTATCCACAACGTGAAATTGAGATGGTTGCCGAGAAAATGGAAGCGGAATTTGCAAAATTAATGCCGCTTACATACGCAGCCTTTGAAAAGTCTGGACGAGTCGCCCCTTAATACGGGTAGAGTGCACCTCATGACAATCGCACCTCCATTTGGACGGCTTCTGACCGCAATGGTCACGCCCTTCAAAAAAGATGGCGAGATTGATTGGGCAGGCGTTGAAACTATCGCAGCTCATCTAGTTGCAAATGGCCATGATGGCATTGTGGTTAATGGAACAACTGGTGAAGCCCCAACGACTAAGTCCTCTGAAAAAGAGGAGATCATCCGCGTTGTTAGAAACACGGTGGGATCAAAGATTCTGGTTTTATCTGGTGCTGGAGATAATGAAACTGAGTACTCCATCAATCAGGCTAAGCGCACTGAAAAAGCAGGAGCAGATGGTTTGCTTGTAGTTACTCCGTATTACAACAAACCACCACAGGCCGGAATTGAAGCTCACTTCAGAGCTGTTGCAGATGCAACCGATCTTCCAATGATGATGTATGACATTCCAGGACGTACTGGTGTTCCAATTGAGCCAGACACAATTGTTCGACTCTCTGAACACCCTCGGATTGTTGCGCTAAAGGATGCCAAGGGAGATGTCGCATCTACTTCATGGGTGATCAAGCGTTGCGGTATTCCTGTGTATTCAGGTGATGACATTCTTAACTTGCCTCTACTTTCAGTAGGCGCAGTTGGATTTGTATCTGTCTGTGGTCATACAGTCGGAAAAGAGTTGCGTGAATTATTAGATTCTTGGTTTGCTGGAAATGCAGCACGTGCTTTAGAGATTCACCAGAAGTTATTGCCTGTCTACACAGGAACCTTCCGAACACAAGGTGCAATTCTGACAAAGGCTGCTCTTACATTGATGGGCCTACCTGGTGGCCATACTCGTCTTCCTCTAGTCGATGCTACAGATGCACAGATCGCGCAACTGCGTGAAGATCTGCGTGCTGGTGGCGTTGCAGTTAACTAATGAATCATCCACATCCCAATTTAAGTACACCGCCAAAATTAGTTGATGGTGGTCTGCGCATAGTCGCACTCGGTGGCCTGACAGAAATCGGCCGCAATATGACTGTCTTTGAATACAAATCAAAGCTATTGATCGTGGATTGCGGAGTCTTATTTCCTGAAGATAATCAGCCAGGCATTGACTTAATTCTTCCTGACTTTTCCTATATCCGAGATCGCCTAGATGATGTTATAGGTATCTTTTTAACACACGGTCATGAAGACCATATTGGGGCAGTTCCATATCTATTGCGCGAACGCGGAGATATTGCCATTTATGGTTCAGCATTAACCCTTGCGTTGATTACAGCAAAGTTAAAAGAGCATCGGATTACTCCACTTACACGCGAGGTCAAAGAAGGTGGCACTGAAGACATCGGTCCCTTCACCCTGGAGTTTGTTGCAGTTAATCACTCAATTCCAGATGCGCTAGCTGTTGTTATTAACACCGAAGCGGGACGTGTTCTAGCTACTGGTGATTTTAAGATGGATCAACTTCCACTAGATGGCCGGATCACAGATTTACGAACTTTTGCCCGTTTAGGTGAACAAGGCGTTGATCTGTTTATGGTGGATTCAACCAATGCTGATGTTCCAGGCTTTACTCCATCTGAGCGCGAGATTATGCCCGCACTTAATCGCGTGATCTCTTCAACAAAGCGACGAGTTATTGTTGCCTCATTTTCTTCACATGTTCACCGTGTGCAACAAATCATTGATGTTGCCGCCCAGCATGGTCGTAAAGTTGTCTTTATTGGTCGTTCAATGGTTCGTAATATGAAGATCGCCGAAGATATGGGATATCTCAATGTTCCTGCTGACTTAGTAATCGATTCAAAAGATTTAGATCAATACGATGACAATGTTGTTTTGATTTGTACGGGTTCACAAGGTGAGCCAATGGCTGCGCTCTCGCGCATGGCAAATGGAGATCATCAGATTCGTGTTGGCGAAGGTGACACGGTAATTCTTGCCTCATCACTCATTCCCGGAAATGAAAACTCTGTTTTCCGCATCATCAATGAACTCACACGCTTTGGTGCAAAGGTTGTCCATAAAGCTAATGCAATGGTGCACGTTTCAGGCCACGCAGCAGCAGGTGAGCTACTTTATTGCTACAACATTGTTAAACCTAAGTATGTGTTACCAATTCACGGTGAATGGCGCCATCTGAAAGCAAATGCAGAGCTTGCGATTCAGTCAGGCGTTCCTCGCGAAAATACATTCATTATTGATAATGGGGTGGTGATTGATCTAATCAATCATGAGGCTGAAGTTGTTGGCGCAATCCCTGTTGGCTTTGTTTTTGTAGATGGACAGAGCATTGGCGATATTACTGAAAGTTCATTGAAAGATCGACGCATATTGGGTGAAGAAGGATTCATTTCATGCGTTGTGGTCATTGATTCTCAAAGTGGCAAGATCGTTGCAGGACCAGATATTCATGCACGAGGATTTAATGAAGATGCCGCGATGTTTGATGAGGTAAAGCTGCGAATTGAAAAAGCCCTAGCAGCAGCGGTAGTTGATGGAATCAATGGAACTCATCAGTTATCTCAAATTGTGCGAAAGACAATAGGTGGATGGGTTGGGGGAGAGCATCGTCGAAAGCCGATGATTGTCCCTGTGGTTATTGAAGTTTAAAGCGCGGCGCGCCTAGTAGGTTCCAAATTGTTCACCCTTTACGATCGGTCGTGTGGCTAAAAGAAAAAAAGCAAAATCCAAGACAGGTGCTGTAGGCGGAGCACTAGGTCGTGGAGTTGGTGCCACCTGGCGGTTCATCGCCAAATCACTTGGTAAGAGCGTTCGTTTTATTGCTCGCGGTGCCAGAGATTTAGATCCAGCACATCAACGCGATGGAATTGCTTTTTTAATTT
>JBILAD010000046.1:0-8142 GCA_044354355.1 Candidatus Planktophila sp.
TGCGACAGCTGGAACCTGGTTCCATTCTGACAATCTTGTGGGCAGAGCGGTGTATTCAGTTATATATGGTGGATTCGGCCGCGTCGGCTTCCTTACGCCGCTAGTGCTTATTTACTTTGCATTTAGATTATTTCGAGTGCCAGAAGATTCAAAGGCAACGGGGCGAATCATTATTGGCACACTTGCACTTCTCATTTCAACTACCGGGCTGGCACATTTGTTAAATGGTTCTATCGGAACAGGTGCAACTGCAATGCGCCAAGGTGGTGGATGGGTTGGGTATGGGATTACGCAACCTCTAGTTGGTCTGATTACTTCGGTACTTGCTTATCCTGTCCTCGTTATCATTTTTATTTTTGGTTTATTGGTAATCACCGCTACGCCTGTCTCAGAGATTTTGACCCGAATCACAACTTCTAGCAAATGGCTGTGGTCAAAACGTCCTGAAAGAGCAGAGCGAGTTGAGCAAGATTTTGAAATTACAGATACTCCAGCCTTTGACACACCAGTTGTAGCGGCCTGGAATGAACCAGAAGAAGAGGAAGAAGAGCTCGACGAAGAGAGCTTTGATGAAGAGTTCACCGTCCCTGTCCCTGTTTCTCCTGTCGTCCATGCCAACGAAAACACAGTTGCTGCAAAGCGCCCAGAACAATTGTTATTGACAGCCGATGTTGTCTACGAACTTCCGGCCCCAGATATCTTGCGTGCTGGTCCTGCGGCCAAGGCGAAGAGCAAGGCAAATGAGGTAGTTGTTGCTGCCTTAACTGAAGTTTTCTTGCAGTTTGAAATTGATGCACAGGTAACGGGCTTTATGCGTGGGCCAACGGTTACTAGGTATGAAGTTGAGCTTGGTAACGCCGTAAAGGTGGAACGCATTACAGCCCTTGCTAAGAATATTTCCTATGCAGTTGCAAGTAGCGATGTGCGCATCCTTTCGCCGATTCCAGGCAAGTCTGCAGTTGGTATTGAAATCCCAAATGCAGATCGCGAAATAGTCGCATTAGGTGATGTTTTGCGCTCAAGTGTTGCAGGACAAGATCTACATCCCATGCTGGTTGCTTTAGGTAAGGATGTTGAAGGTAACTATGTGTGTGCAAACCTTGCCAAGATGCCTCACTTGTTAGTTGCTGGCGCAACGGGTGCCGGTAAATCTTCAATGATTAACGCCATGATTACTTCGATATTAATGCGTGCAACCCCCGATGATGTGCGCCTTGTTCTTATTGATCCAAAGCGCGTAGAACTAAATGCTTATGAAGGTATCCCACACCTTATTACTCCAATCATTACCAACCCTAAGAAAGCTGCAGATGCTTTGACCTGGGTGGTGCGTGAAATGGATCTTCGTTACGAAGATCTCTCAACATTTGGTTTCCGGCACATCGATGATTTCAATAAGGCTGTGCGCGCTGGAAAAGTAGTTCCACCAGCTGGCAGTGATCGCATCATTGAGCCGTACCCATATCTGCTCGTCATTATTGACGAGTTAGCAGATTTGATGATGGTTGCAGCAAAAGAGGTTGAAGAATCAGTTGTTCGTATTACTCAGTTGGCAAGATCTGCTGGTATCCACTTGGTTCTTGCGACCCAGCGACCATCTGTTGATGTAGTAACCGGTTTGATTAAAGCCAATGTACCTTCACGCCTTTCTTTTGCAACAAGCTCACTTGCCGATAGCCGTGTAATTTTGGATACGCCGGGTGCTGAAAAGCTAGTAGGACAAGGCGATGCTTTGTTTATTCCTATGGGGTCAAGCAGGGCAATCAGAATTCAAGGGGCTTATGTTTCAGAGCGTGAAATTGAAGCAGTCACAACGCATGTGAAGAAGCAGTTAAAGCCTAGATACCGTGATGATGTGACAGCGCCTGTTAATCAAATGAAGATGGTTGATAAGGAAATTGGTGATGATTTAGATATTTTGTGCCAAGCGGTCGAACTTGTAGTTGGAACACAATTTGGATCTACCTCTATGTTGCAAAGAAAGCTGCGAGTGGGTTTTGCAAAGGCTGGACGCTTGATGGATTTGATGGAATCCCGAGGCATCGTTGGACCCTCAGAAGGCTCTAAGGCACGCACCGTTTTGGTGAAGCCGGATGAACTAGATTCTGTGCTTGCAACCCTTCGCGACTATTAACAGAGGGTAAACAACTCGGGAGGTGGCCCTCTTTCACCCCTAATTCTCACGCTTGTGCCTATTCACCCCTGTCTGTTCTACTTTAGACTTACGAATCACCCCACAGTCAGTTTGAGGATTAGAACATGTCTCTCGGATCTTTGATTACTCAAGCACGAAAGAGTGCTGGGCTGAGCATCGAAGATCTTTCTGGATCTACAAATATTAGATCCGCGTTGCTGAAAGAAATTGAATCAAATAATTTTGCGAACTGCGGCGGGGAAACTTATGCACGTGGTCACATACGTAATATCGCTACGAAGCTAGGTGTCGATCCGCTGATTTTTATTGCAGCTTTTGAAGAAGAACAAATGCACGCAGATCGTTCTATGAAAGATTTGCTTGTTGAAAATAGCGTGATGAAACAACCAGAAGAGGCTCGTAAGGTTTCCTGGAAAGTATTGGCAACAATTTCGGTTTTATCATTGTTTATTGTGGGTCTTGCACAAATAATTATTTCAAATACGGCTTCCGTAGAGATTCCAGAACCAATTGCTTCATCAACTCCAACAGAGAGTGCAGCACCCTCACCTGATGCAGCTGAACCAACTCCGACTGAGCAGGCAACTGTTTCAACCGGCACAGGAGTCCAACTCATTATTTCGGCAGCTCGGGCTAAGAGTTGGCTCTTTGTTTCTGATGCAACTGGTCGCACCCTTTTTAGTGGCCAAATCTCACGAGGAACTACAAAAACCTTTAGTACCGATGTTTCTCTTAATGTAAAAGTTGGTAATGCAGGCGGAGTTGACCTAACAGTTAATGGTAAAAAGGTCGATTCAATTGGGGTTGATGGGGAAGTTGTTAGCGTGTCGTATGGAGTAGATTCTTAATAGCCTTTAACAGGGTAAGATTGCGCAAATGAAGCGCACCGTTGCAGTAGTCACACTTGGATGTGCACGCAACGAAGTAGATTCTGAAGAATTAGCTGGTCGATTAGCAGCAGATGGCTGGACTCTCGTAGATGATGTTGAAGCAGCTGAAGTTGCACTTGTAAATACATGTGGCTTTATTGAGTCTGCAAAGAAGGACTCAGTAGATGCTTTACTTGAGGCTAATTCACTCAAAGGCCACGGAGTTACCCGCGCAGTTGTTGCCGTTGGCTGTATGGCAGAGCGCTACGGAAATGAATTAGCAGATGCACTTCCCGAAGCAGATGCAATCTTAGGCTTTGATGACTACAAGGATATTTCGGCGCGTTTGCAATCAATTATCGCCGGTGAATCACATAAGTCACACGTTCCGCGTGATCGTCGTGCGTTGCTTCCGATAGCTCCAGTTGACCGCGCCGATGCACGCGAAAGTGAAGAGTTTTCTAGAAAGCGTTTAGGTAAGGCACCTTGGGCGCCACTTAAAATTGCATCAGGCTGCGATCGTCGCTGTTCATTCTGCGCCATTCCATATTTCAGAGGATCGTTCATATCAAGACGCCCAACTGACATCATCAAAGAGGCACGTTGGCTGGCTGAAAATGGCGTGAGTGAATTGTTCTTGGTCAGCGAAAATACGACCTCGTATGGAAAAGATTTAGGTGACCTGCAGTTGATGGAAAAGATTTTGCCAGACATTGCGGCGTTGCCAGGTGTTGAGCGCGTTCGATTGTCTTATTTACAGCCAGCTGAGATGCGCCCTACATTGATACAAGCAATGATTGCGACAGATAAAACTGCTCCGTACTTCGACTTATCCTTCCAGCACACCAGCCCAACAGTGCTTCGCAGGATGCGCCGCTTTGGAGATAGCGAGAAGTTCTTACATCTAATTAGCCAAGTACGCGCAGTCTCACCAGAGGCCGGAATTCGCTCTAACTTTATTGTTGGTTTTCCTGGTGAAACCCAAGAAGATTTCGATGATTTAGCCGATTTTATTACTAAGGCAAAGTTAGATGCTGTTGGTGTATTTGGGTATTCAGATGAAGACAACACGGAAGCGTTAAATCTTGCTGACAAAGTAGATGCAGATGTAATTGCCCAGCGGGTTGAGACGTTGTCATCACTAGCTGATGAGATGGTTTCATTGCGAGCACAGGCTCGTATAGGTGAGAATGTGCGAGTTTTAATTGAAGATGAGGAGGCGCAAGAAGGACGCGCTGCACATCAAGGACCTGAAGTAGATGGAACAACATCATTTATTGGTACAAATTATGCAGTCGGTCAGTATGTTGATGCCGTGGTTATAGATTCAATGGGCGCAGATTTGGTGGCTAAGCCGCTATGAAACTGCCAGCTTTTATAACTCCCAATTTCATTACAGTCATGCGATTGCTCTTTGTTCCCGTTGGTGCATACACGCTATTCAAAAATGGCGGCGATGATCCAATCTGGCAATACATTTCTTGGGTTGTTTTCTTTGCTCTTGGCCTATCCGACATTCTTGATGGAAAGCTAGCCAGAAGTAGAGGCACGATTACTAAGTTTGGTGAGTTCCTCGATCCAGTTGCCGATAAATTCATGATTGGCACGGCGATGGTCTCCTTATCAATTTTAGGAAGAATGCCATGGTGGATCACATGTGTGATTTTGTTCCGTGAAATTGGAATTACTCTCTTTCGACTCTCTGTCATTAAGCGAGGAGTCATCCCTGCTAACAAGGGTGGCAAGATCAAGGCAACGATGCAGAACTTCGGTGTTGGCTTCTATGTGCTGCCTTTAAGTGCCAATCTGTATTGGTTCCGTGATGGATTTATGTATATTGCAGTGATACTCACTATCGTTACTGGTGCGTATTATGTAAAATCAGCCTTCACGCACAAAGCGTGAATTAAGAAAGGTTACGCAGATGGCGTTATCAAATGAGATTCTTGGCTTTGCAGCCGAGATCGTTGATCATCTGCGCCAACGCGGAGAAACAATTAGCACCGCTGAATCTTTAACAGCAGGATCTGTTAGCTCTGCCATTGTCACTATTGCCGGTGCATCTGATGTCTTTGTCGGTGGGACAACTGCCTATCGCGACGAAGTAAAGGTTTCCCATTTAAATGTTGATCCGCAGCTCATCGAAAAGCACACGGTGATCAGCGAAGAGGTCGCTGTTGCAATGGCAAAGGGTGCAATCAAATCTTTTGGAACAACCTGGGCAATTGGAACAACAGGAGTTGCTGGCCCGAACCCATTAGATGGTTACCCGGTGGGGGTCGTGTGGGTGGCCATTGAAGGCCCGATTAGCCATACGATTGAATTAGCCCTGTCGGGGGATCGTGAATCTGTGCGAAACGCTGCTACATCAAGCGCGATTGCCACCTTTGCGCGTATCCTTAGACATCGTGTTTAAAGATCGACAAAAGAAGGGAGTATGACAATGGTTCTTGTTCGTGAAGCTATTGGTCAAACCCTTCGTTCTGCCCGCACTGCGCAAGGTCGCACATTGCGCGATGTTGCTCGTGATGCACGTGTCTCCCTTGGATATCTCTCTGAGGTCGAGCGCGGACAAAAAGAAGCATCCTCTGAATTACTGAATGCAATTTGCGTCGCCTTGGGACTTTCTCTTTCCGGTGTTTTCAGCGATGTGTCTGCAGTGCTCAAGAGCCGTGAGGGCGTAACTCTCACTGTTGTCGATGCCGCTTAATAAGTACGCGCCACAAGTAGCAACTCACCGCCGTACACAAAACGCAATCCTTGAGGCAACAAAAGAGTTAATTGCAACTACAGGACTTCGAAAAATGTCCATGATTGAGATTGCAGATGTTTCTGAAGTTTCTCGTGCAACTTTGTATAACCATTACCGAGATAAAGACAGTGTCATCCGAAGCCTGTGTGAATCAGAAATGCAACGGCTAGTTGAAATTGCACAAGCCGCACCAGATGTCACTTCTGCCCTAGAACAGATATCGATTGAAATTTCTGCTGATAAGGCTTTGGCTGCGATGCGCAGACAAGATCCTGATTTCTTAACTCTTGCCTTATCGGCTCAGAGTGATACTTTGTGGAAAGCATTTGCAATTGCGATGGGCCACTTGTTGGGCCAAGAAAAAGGCGAGCTCGCAACACGTTGGTTAATCGGACAAGCTCTACACCCAATTTCTTCTACGCAATCTCGTACACAAGCAGAAGCAATCACTTCAATTGCGCATCTCTGATCTTCGCGAGCGAATCACCTTGTCATTTGGTGAAGCCTGGGCCCCTTCATTTTCGGCAGATATTGCTTTGTCAGATTTAGGGAGCAAAAGCGTGAACGAAGCTTTGGCTGCAGGATTTGAGCCAGATATTATTTGGAAAGCGGTATGTAAGGCACATCCAAACGAGACAGAAAAGTACAAGTACTAAAATGCCAGTGGGCTCTCACCGTTACACACAAAACCTGAACAACCCCGCACTTGTGCTTGTGCATGGGCTGGGTTCGGCGGGAAACATTTGGAAAACTCTGGTTCCCGAGTTGATACAAAATTTCACGGTCTATGCCATAGACCTCCCAGGTCATGGTGATGCAGCACTGCACGAGAATGAAGAAATGGATCCACGTTCCCTTGCTCAGGCCATAGTTGATTACATGGTTTCTGAGTTGAATGTTGAAAGCATGCACGTGGCAGGAAATTCATTAGGTGGATGGATCGCATTAGAGATGGCGGCGGTTGCACCAGATAATGTTTTAAGTGTTACGGCATTGGCCCCAGCTGGTTTATGGCATGAACAACCAAAGCGAAAGCTCCCACCAAGCTTTCTTGCCAGAATCCTTGCGAAAATCTCACAGCACTTCATGAAGACGGCCTATCGAATTCCAGCTCTAAAAGCCATTGGATACAAGAAGATCACACACTTGTGGCGTGAGTTAAGTTTTGAGTCTTGCCGTGATTCAGTAATTGCAATGGCCAGGTCCAAGGGATATATGCCGATGTGGCATGGTGCAAATGGTCGCAGATTTGAATCTGTTGTGTCTGAAAAAGTAAAGCTCTCAGTAGTTTTTGGAGATGAAGATCTGACATTGCCAGAAGAGGTCGCCCAAGAAAAAAGTGTTGCACCTAAGCATTCGCGGTGGATTGTTGTCGATAACTGCGCACATGTGATTATGTGGAACTACCCTGCATTAACAGTTGAGCTCATTAAGAAAACCGCGCTGCTCGCCTCATAGGAAAGCTTTAGCAGTAGACCTCTAGTACCCAGGGATTTTTCTTGTCTCCTCTAAATAATTCGCACTCAAATCTCTGAGAAACTATTGCCTCAAGTTCATGAGGATTACTCGGTGTTTTTGCACTCTTTAAGATGTGATGTGTTACCTCACCGCGAGTCTTTTTGGACATGTGGGTAATAACCTTTTTTACGCCGTCGACCTTGGTAAAGACTTTTATCTCTACCGTTATTGCAACGGGGGATTGCCAGACTGTTTGATAGGTAGAGGAGCGGCAATCAATTATTAACTCAAACTCTTTGTCATCCAAAGCATGGGCAACTTGGGCGGCCATCTTTTTGTTATTGATCTTCTCTTTGTATGGCTCGATCAGATCCAAGGGGCGTACAACTGCGTATTTGGCCGAGATGATGGCGATTGATTCTGCGCCTTTCTTTTGTTCGGCAGCGGTGAGTTCTTCCCATCCCAAGGCGGCATAGAGCACGCCTGTGTAGACCTGGATAGCCGGCCCAGGGAGCTCAGATTTCTTCTCAGAGGGCGGCAGCAGGATTAACACTGGTTCAGTATGGTGGGGCGACACGCCTCTAGTAACTCGCGGCGACACGCCTCATTCCTGTCAGTGCCACCTGTTACCTTTCGAACAGATGTTCGGATAAACTATCCGAGTACAACCAGAGCGGTTCCAACCTCCGCCTGCAGCCACTTCTCCACACCCGTTGTGGAGCTTCTGCAGACCGTCGTTGGGTCTCCGTACCTTCTGGGCCGCACACCAAACGAACTGCAGAACGCAGGACGTTCTATCGAAAGGAATGTACGTGGCTACTGAAAAAAGTAATAAAGCAAACGATGCAGCACAAGACAAAGCCAACATTGAACGCCACAAGGCGTTGGATACAGCCCTAGCCCAGATC
>JBILAD010000117.1:0-3440 GCA_044354355.1 Candidatus Planktophila sp.
CAGGAGCTAGAGATAGTTCAGGCTTTGCTTCACCCTTGGGACGACCAAGGTGGGCTGCAATAACAAGGGATGCGCCCTTTTCAAGAAGTAATTGAATAGTCGGAAGCGAGGCTTTAATTCGCCCATCATCCTTAATAACTCCCTCTTTCAAAGGAACATTAAGGTCGCAACGAAGAAAGACTCGCTTTCCGGCTACATCAACTGTTAAAAGATCTGGCATTACAGAGTTTTACCAACATAATCGATCAAGTCGACTAGGCGGTTTGAGTAACCCCATTCATTGTCATACCAACCAACGACCTTGACCTGGTTACCAATTACCTTTGTAAGACCTGAATCGAAGATACATGATGAAGGATCTGTAACGATGTCTGAAGAAACGATTGGATCCTCAGTGTATGAAAGGAATCCCTTAAGTGAGCCTTCTGCAGCAGCCTTCATGGCAGCGTTAATTTCAGCAGCTGTCGCTTCCTTTGCTAGCTCAACTGTTAGATCTGTTGCAGATCCTGTTGGAACTGGAACGCGCATTGCATAACCATCTAGCTTGCCCTTGAGCTCTGGCATTACTAGTGAGATTGCCTTTGCAGCACCTGTTGACGTTGGAATCATGTTAGTTGCAGCTGCGCGAGATCGACGAAGATCCTTGTGTGGGAAGTCGAGGATTACCTGATCATTTGTGTAAGCATGAATTGTTGTCATCAGGCCCTTAACAATTCCCCAGTTATCCTGAAGAACCTTTGCCATTGGTGCAAGGCAGTTAGTTGTGCATGATGCGTTTGAAATAATGTTGTGCTTTGAACCGTCGTACTGTGTGTGGTTAACACCCATAACGATTGTGATGTCCTCATCAGTTGCTGGCGCTGAGATGATTACCTTCTTGGCACCTGCTGTTATGTGCTTCTGAGCATCTGCTGCCTTTGTGAAAATACCTGTTGATTCAACAACTACATCTGTCTTAACCGATGCCCATGGCAGGTTTGCTGGATCGCGCTCTGAGAAAACCTTGATTGTCTTGCCGTCAACAGTGATTGAATCATCTGTGAATGTAACTTCAAGACCTAGGCGACCCAAGATGGAGTCATACTTCAAAAGGTGGGCAAGAGTCTCATTAGGAGTCAGGTCGTTAATTGCGACGATATTGATATTTGGGTTAGTTAGGCAGGCACGGAAGAAGTTGCGACCGATGCGTCCAAAACCATTGATTCCGACATTAATCATGAAAGTGTCCTTGCTGCTAGTGGGGCCCATGCCGCAGAGATATCTCCGCATGGCATAAAAAAGCCCAGCTGTTGGTGGTTCGTAAAACTGCCACAACGCTGGGGTCTTAGGTAGAACCTTATCAGTGAAGGGTTAGTGAACAGTTACTACGCAGGAGTAATTAGTTGAGCAAATCAGGCGAGAGACCGCTCTCAGTATCCGGAATTCCTAGCTCTTGTGCGCGCTTATCGGCCATGGCCAGCAAGCGTCGAATACGCCCGGCAATAGCATCCTTTGTCATGGGCGGTGTGGCCAACGACCCCAACTCTTCGAGGGATGCCTGGCCATGGTTGATTCGCAAATCCCCAGCCTCTTTTAAGTGATCAGGAATCGTTGGTCCAAGAATCTCCATAGCGCGCTGAACACGGGCTGCTGCTGCAACCGCCGCACGTGCTGAACGTCGAAGGTTTGCATCATCAAAGTTAGCAAGGCGATTAGCTGTTGCTCGAACTTCGCGGCGCATACGGCGCTCTTCCCAGGCAAGCACGCTTTCATGAGCACCTAAGCGAGTGAGCAAAACACCAATTGCATCGCCATCACGGATGACAACACGATCAACACCGCGCACTTCGCGAGCCTTAGCAACAATTCCAAGACGTCTAGCAGCACCTACTAGTGCAAGGGCTGCCTCTGGTCCTGGGCATGTGATTTCAAGTGATGATGATCGACCTGGTTCAGTCAAAGAACCATGTGCAATAAATGCACCGCGCCATGCCGCTTCAGAATCACATGTTGCAGCAGAGACAACCTGTGGGGGTAATCCGCGAACTGGTCGACCATTTGCATCTACTAAACCTGTTTGACGAGCCAGGGCATCGCCTTCGTTAATTACACGAACAACATATCGTGAGCCTTTACGTAATCCACTTGAAGACAACACCGCTAAATCTGAATCATGCCCATAAATATCTGCAATGTCCTTGCGCAAACGTCGCGCACTTTGCGAGGTATCAAGTTCAACTTCGATAACTATTTTGCCAGCTGCGATATGGAGCCCGCCAGCAAAGCGAAGAAGGGATGAGACCTCGGCTTTGCGACAACATGGTTTGGTGATGGAGAGACGAGAGAGCTCGTCCTTAACTGATGCTGTCATTGCCATGGGGCTAATCCAACCATCTAGCGGGAAAAAATGTGGCCCAAATGGAGAGCTAATTTATCGGCATCATGATGAATACTGCCTGGGGCTTTGCGAATATCTCCCACCACAATCTCTGAACCTAAGGTTGATGCTGCCGTCTGCAATGCATCAGCATCTCGCACAACAGATTGGTCCACGAGGCAATAATCCACGGTTAATCCAGGTGCATAGTGATGAAAAAACTCTAAATGCTGTTCCGGGGTTGATCCAGCGAACTCTTCACCTTGAGAGGCACTCGATGCATCTAGATTTAATATCAAAATCTTCTTAGCCTTTGAATTTTTCAAGGCTTCTAATTGAGCCGGCACTAATAGGTGTGGAATAACACTTGAAAACCAAGAGCCAGGACCCATAGTGATCCACTCTGCATCTGCAATTGCATCCAAAGATTCACTTCTAGCTGGCGGATCCTCTGGAATTATTCGAAGCGATTGAATATGCCCCTTTGCCGTTGCAACCTCTTTTTGTCCCCGCACAACAATTCGACCTGTTGAAGTATTAAATGTGCCCTCAATATCTAAAGCGACAGCTGCCATAGGAAGGACTCGACCTATAACTTTCAGGAGTTGACCTACCCGATCTAATGCAGCGACAGGATCATCACCTGCATTCCACATCGAGGCGAGTAGCAAATTACCCATCGCATGGCCATCTAAATCACCATCGCTATCAAAGCGATGTTGCAGGATTTGGGCCCAGGTGCGGCCCCACTCATCATCTGCGCACAATGCAGTTAACGCCATTCGTAGATCACCTGGAGGGAAAATTGGAAACTCTTCACGCAATCGTCCACTGGATCCGCCATTATCTGCAACGGTAACTATTGCAGTTATCTCTTGAGTTATCTGGCGCAATGCAGCCAGGGTTGCAGCCAAACCATGGCCACCACCAAGGGCTACAACTTTAGACAAGTTTATTCACGACCTACATCTCGATGAGTTGGATGAGCGGAAATCTCAGGACCAATCGCACTGAGTTGGCGCGCAATCTCTTCGGTAATTGCGACACTTCGATGCTTACCACCCGTGCAACCAACTGCGATGGT
>JBILAD010000096.1:0-4487 GCA_044354355.1 Candidatus Planktophila sp.
TGGCTCACTCTCATATGTGGCCGGGAAACATCGTGATTGCCATGAAGTTGGAATCAATTCAATACGTATTGATTTGCCAGAGAGTGCAACTGAAAAAGATGTCTTGGCTGCAATTGCAGATTTAAATACATCAAAGGAGTGCACCGGATACATCGTTCAGCTTCCGTTGCCACAAGGGATAAATACTCAAAAAGTTTTAGAAGCTATTGATCCAAATAAGGATGCTGATGGGTTGCATCCACTTAACCTTGGTCGATTAGTTTCTGGCTATGAGGCACCACTGCCTTGCACGCCGCGTGCAATTGTGGCTTTGCTTGATCATTACAAGATTTCGACAAAAGGTGCTGAAGTAACTGTTATCGGACGTGGATTAACCGTGGGTCGCCCACTTGGATTACTGCTTTCTCGTAAGCAAGAAAATGCAACAGTAACTTTGACTCACACCGGCACAAAAGATTTAGCGATGCATACAAAGAAGGCAGATATTGTTGTTGCTGCAATTGGCCAGTCACACTTTTTGAAAGCAGAAATGATTAAAGAGGGTGCAGTAGTAATTGATGTGGGCATCTCTAGAACAGCAGATGGATTAGATGGCGATGTCTGCCCTGGCGTATTTGGCAAGGCCTCATACGTTTCTCCGATGCCAGGGGGCGTTGGCCCAATGACTCGTGCAATGTTGCTTACTAATGTGGTTGATGCATGCAGCTAAATGATCGCCTGCTTTCCATACTCAGTTACGCCGCAGTCCTGATAGGGGTGGCTCTTGGAGCTTCAGGGATAGTGCGAGGTGGATCACTTTTTATCGCCGCTGGAACCTTGGGGATTGCACTTAAATCTCGTAATTTTCGCCGCATAGAGTTTTATTTGCCCATTGTTATCGCAATAGCCCTTTTTGTGCTGGCGATTGCACTTCCTCGCGGACGATAGAGTTCACCTATTCACACACACGCATGAATGGAGTCACTATGGGTGGCAAAGTCACAGTAGTCGGTGCAGGTTTCTACGGTTCAACAACAGCTCTTCGTTTAGCTGAATACGATGTTTTCGATACCGTCGTTCTCACAGATATCGTCGAAGGAAAGCCAGAAGGTTTGGCTTTAGACATGAACCAATCTCGTTCAATTGAAGGTTTTGAAACAAAGATTATTGGCGCAACAACTACAGCCGAAGGTGCTGGCTATGAAGCCACAGCTAATTCAGATGTCGTTGTCATTACAGCTGGACTTCCTCGCAAACCTGGCATGAGCCGCATGGATCTCATCGGTGTTAACGCAGGCATTGTTCGCGGAGTGGCTGAAAATATTGCACAGCATTCACCTAATGCTGTGATCATCGTCGTTTCTAACCCATTAGATGAAATGACAGCTCTTGCACAGATCGCAACAGGATTTCCAAAGAACCGCGTGATGGGTCAGGCAGGAATGCTGGACACTGCGCGCTTTACAAACTTCGTTGCCGAAAAACTTGGTGTGAAAGTTGGTTCAGTTAAAACTCTGACACTTGGTTCACACGGTGACACTATGGTTCCAGTACCAAGTCGTTGCACAGTAGATGGCAAGGCACTGAGCGATCTTCTTTCACAAGAAGAGATTGCAGATCTTGTTGATCGCACACGCAATGGTGGTGCTGAAGTTGTTGCACTACTCAAAACAGGTTCTGCTTACTACGCACCATCAGCAGCGGCAGCTCGTATGGCTAAAGCTGTTATTGAAGATTCAGGTGCGGTAATGCCTGTGTGTGCTTGGGTTGATGGAGAGTACGGAATTTCTGGTGTCTATCTTGGTGTTGAAGCTGAGATCGGCCGCACCGGTATCAAGAAGGTTGTAGAAGGAACACTTACCGATTCAGAAGTAACTGCACTCAAAGAGGCAGCAGAAGCGGTTCGTGCAAAGCAAGCAGATGTTCAAACACTGTAAGTAATTTCTAGATTGACACATAGGGGAGTCACGATGAGCAAGATCAAAGTAACGGGCACGGTTGTAGAGTTAGATGGCGATGAAATGACACGCATTATGTGGCAGTTCATCAAGGATTCTTTGATTCTGCCTTACTTGGATGTGAACCTTGAGTACTACGACCTAGGCATGGAACACCGCGATGCCACTGATGATCAGGTTACGGTTGATTCAGCTCGTGCGATCCAAAAGCATGGCGTGGGCATCAAGTGCGCAACTATCACCCCAGATGAAGCTCGCGTTGAAGAGTTTGGTCTGAAGAAGATGTGGAAGTCTCCTAACGGAACAATCCGCAACATTCTTGGCGGCGTAATCTTCCGCGAACCCATCATCATCAGCAATGTTCCTCGTTTAGTTCCACACTGGACTAAGCCAATTGTTATCGGACGTCACGCATTTGGTGATCAGTACCGCGCAACAGATTTCAAGGTTCCGGGTCCAGGAAAGTTAACAATCTCCTTTGTCCCTGAAGATGGATCAGCACCAATTAACACTGAAGTTTTCAACTTTGAATCTTCAGGTGTTGCGATGGCGATGTATAACGTTGATGATTCAATTCGCGACTTTGCCCGTGCATCTCTTAACTACGGACTTCTTCGCAAGTTCCCGGTTTATCTTTCAACAAAGAACACAATCCTTAAGGCATACGACGGTCGCTTTAAGGATATTTTTGAAGAGATTTATCAGGCTGAGTTCAAGTCACAGTTTGAGGCTGCAGGGATTTGGTATGAGCACCGCTTGATCGATGACATGGTTGCTATGTCATTGCGCATGGAAGGCGGATATGTCTGGGCATGTAAGAACTATGACGGCGATGTTCAATCAGACACCGTTGCACAGGGTTACGGCTCACTTGGTTTGATGACTTCAGTATTGATGACACCAGATGGAAAAATCTGTGAGTCAGAGGCAGCACACGGAACTGTCACACGTCACTACCGTGATCACCAAGCAGGTAAGGCAACTTCAACTAATCCAATCGCTTCAATCTTTGCATGGACTCAGGGACTTGCACACCGTGCAAAGCTTGATGACAACGCAGAGCTTGCACAGTTCTGTGCAACTCTAGAGCGTGTGTGTATCGAGACAGTTGAACAAGGAAAGATGACAAAGGATTTGTCACTTCTGATTTCAAAGACTGCTCCTTACCAAACTACACAGGAGTTCTTGAATTCAATTGATGAGAACCTAAAGAAAGCTATGGCTTAATCCTTCATACTTTAAAAGAATAAGAAAAGCCCCGCTGTCTCCAGCGGGGCTTTTCTTATGTTAGAAATGAGTTAAATACGCTCACCAGTTGTTGAGTTGAACAAGTGGACAGATCCCTTAACAGCCTCGACAGTAATTGTCTCGCCTGGCTTTGGAGGATTCTTTGGATCCCAGCGAACAATTACTTGTGCGCCTTCATCTGATGCATTAGCAAACTTCACTGTTGAATCAGCTGGCTTTCCGTATACGAAAGCATCTGAACCAAGTTCTTCAACAACTTCAACAAGAACATGGAAGCCCTTTGATGATGGTGTGAAGCCTTCTGGGCGAACACCAACTGTTACAGATGAGCCTGCAGATGCTGGAACATCAATAGCTAGATCTCCAAGCATTGCCTTACCGCCACTCACTGGTGCGATAAGTAGGTTCATTGCAGGTGATCCAATGAAACCTGCAACGAATGCATTTGCTGGGTTGTCATACAGATTACGAGGAGTATCAACTTGCTGAAGCAAGCCATCCTTCAACACTGCAACGCGATCGCCCATAGTCATAGCCTCAACCTGGTCGTGTGTTACATAAACAGTTGTGATTCCTAGGCGACGCTGCAATGCAGCGATCTGTGTACGAGTTGCTACACGCAACTTCGCATCAAGGTTTGATAGTGGTTCATCCATAAGGAAAACCTGTGGCTCACGAACAATTGCGCGACCCATTGCAACGCGCTGACGCTGTCCACCTGAAAGAGCTTTTGGCTTGCGCTCTAGGTATGGCTCGAGGTCAAGCAACTTTGCTGCTTCTAGAACACGACGCTCGCGCTCTTCCTTTGGAGTTCCTGCGATCTTTAATGCGAATCCCATGTTCTCTGCAACTGTCATGTGTGGATACAGTGCATAAGACTGGAATACCATCGCGATGTCGCGATCTTTTGGTGCAACATTTGTTACGTCGCGATCGCCAATTAAAATACGGCCGCCATCAATCTCTTCAAGTCCTGCCAACATACGAAGTGATGTTGACTTACCGCAACCTGATGGTCCAACAAGAACTAAAAACTCTCCGTCATTAACAGTGAGGTTTAACTTGTCGACTGCAGGTGCTGTTGTTCCTGGGTAGATACGTGATGCGCCATCAAAAACTACTGATGCCATGAGATTGCTCTCCTTCTCCGGGCAGGTACGTGCCCGACGGTCCGAGGATGAAGGTGATGGCCGGTTGGCCAACGGCGCTAGGTTACGCACAAAATAGGGAATTGGGAAGATCCGACTACCCGCCACGGGCCCACTTTATGAAACGGTCCAAGGATCGTATACTTCTCACATA
>JBILAD010000097.1:0-4463 GCA_044354355.1 Candidatus Planktophila sp.
CCGGAATGCCAATTCATATTGCAGAGCGTCCATTGGATGCTGTTGCTGAAGGTTCTGGAAAGTGCATCGAAGAGTTTGAAGCTCTTGAGAAGGTTCTAATCTCCGAGCCTCGTCGATAAGGTCTTTCGTTAATGCGTAACGGTGGACGCGCACGTTTGTTGTTGGTGATATTAATTGTCACCTCGCTCTTCCTGATTACCTTGGATCTTCGTGGCGTTAAAGTCATTGATGGCTTCAAGCAGGGAACACAAACGATCATGTCTCCCTTCCAGCGTGCTGGCAGTGTTGTTCTGACTCCAGTTATGAACTTCTTTACAGATGTGACCCACTTAGGTCGCACTCGTAATCAGATTGAAAAGCTAGAAGCAGAAAATGCGAATCTGAAGCAAAGGCTGATTAATCGTAAAAATGCAGATGCGCAGCTAAAGCAGTTAAAGAGCATCTTGGATTTAGCAGGTACTGCTGGATATAAGGTTGTTAACGCCAAGGTGATTAGCAATGGATCCAGTCAATCATTTTCACAAACAATTACCATTGATTCAGGTGCAAACGCTGGAATCAAAAAGAATATGACGGTTTTGTCTGAGTATGGAATTGCTGGTGTCGTTAAGGATGTGTATCCATCATCTGCGCTCATTCAGTTAGCAAGTGATCCAAGCTTTCGAATTGGTGCACGCATTGCCGGCACCCAGCAGATCGGAATCCTGACTGGGCGCGGAACTCGCTCTGCGAGCCTGCAATTGTTGGATAATTCGACCACTGTGAAGGAAGGCGATGTTCTGCTTTCCCGTGGAAGTATTGCTAACCGACCTTATGTTCCTGGTGTTCCTTTGGGATATGTCACCGCCGTGGACAATTCAGCAGGAGCGGTGGCACAGACAGCAACTATTCGTTACTACACAAACTTTTCAACACTTGGTGTCGTTGCAGTTGTCGTCAGTGGTTCAAACTCCAACCCAGGAGATGCGTTAGTTCCAGTCAAGCCGCGTGTTACACCAATTCCAACGGTTACAGTCTTTGTAACTCCATCACCATCTCCTACTAAGTAGCAACCATGCTTACCCGCCAGCTTTCAATTGCTACGCCAATCTTTCTTATGATCTATGTGATTCAAGAATCTGTTGTGTCCCAGTTCCGTTTACCTGGTGGTGGGTTTTCTATTCTGATGATCTTTGCTCTCACCTGGGCAGTCTTGAGTGAAACAGAAGTTGCTGCAGTTATTGGTTTTGCAGCTGGCCTCTTAATGGATCTATCCCAAAGTGCGTCAGGACCATTTGGCCATTGGACTTTGCTTATGCTGCTTGCAGGCTATGTAATTTCCTACATTGGCTATGGCGATGACAATGTCCAGGCAAATGCCACAGGCATTATTTTCTTTGTAGTCATTGCAATTCTTTTGGTAGAGATCACCTATGTGTTAAGTGGAGCACTCTTAGGAGTTTCTGCTGGTTCATTTGTTCAAGTGCTCAATACCTTGTTCGGAATGAGTATTTGGGCACTTCTTGTTTCACCAATTCTGTTGCCAATATTTACTCGTTTACATGCCTTGGTCTTTGATTCACGGTCCACCTTATGAACAACAAATCCCGCCTATCGTTACTTGTAGTTCAGATACTTGTTGTTTCTTTAATGGTTGCTCTATTTGGTCGTCTTTTCTATTTGCAGGTTGCTGCCGGTCCTAAATATCGCGACGCAGCACTGAGTATTCAGAGCCGAGATGTTGTTGCCCCTGCCACACGTGGATTAATCGTTGATGGATTTGGTGTGCCATTAGCTATGAATAAGGCTGGTTTGGCAATCACAATTGATCGAGTTGCAATTGATAAGTTAGATGACAAAGGTGTTGGCGTTATGAAGCGCTTGGCCACACTCCTCAAACTTAATTATGCAGATATCTTTCAAAATACAAGGCTCTGTGGTGAACTTCCTAAGGGTCAAAAAGCAGGGTGCTGGCAGGGATCTAGATTCCAGCCAATTCCTATTACGAAGTCGGCTGACCCAGATATTGCATTGCAGATTGTTGAACGCTCAGATGCATTCCCTGGTGTTGATGCCCAACCTATTGCAATCAGAAGTTATCCAAGTTATTTAGATGTAAACGCAGCACATGTTTTGGGCTATGTCGGACCGTTAACAGAGTCAGATTTGTTAAAGGCAAATGGCAACCAATACTTCCGCAGTGAAAGTATTGGCAAGACAGGTCTTGAAATTCAATACGATTCCTTCTTGCGCGGTGAGCCAGGCATTCGCACCGTCATCGTTGATCGCAAAGAATCTGTAACCCGTGAAAGCCAAAACACTAAACCAGTTGCTGGAGATCACTTAGTAACAAGTTTGGATGTGCGCTTGCAGGCATCAGCGGAAAAAGCGCTCAAAGATGCGGTCTTGCGTGGTCGTGCCAATGGATACACATCAGATTCAGGTGCAGCTGTTGTGATGGATATTAAGACTGGGCGCATCTTGGCACTTGCTTCTTATCCAACATATGACCCCAATGCGTGGGAAAGAGGATTAACGGTTCAGCAAGCATCAGATTTGTTTAGTGAAAAGAAATCTGTGCCCGCATTAAACCGCGCGCTCCAAGGTTTGTTTGCTCCAGCTTCAACATTTAAAGTGGTATCAACTGTTGCAGCTGCTGCTGCTGGGTATGACTTAAACGCAACGTATAAATGTCCTTCACAGGTCCAGGTCGGTACACGAGCATTTCAGAACTTTGATAGTAAGAATCAAGGATCCATGAACATGAAAAAGGCTTTGGCCGTCTCATGTGACACTATTTGGTATCAAATAGCCTTTGATGAATGGCTGCGAGATGGTGGTTTGCGACCAAAATCAAACCCCAATGATTACTTCTTCAAGGCTGCGCAATCCTTCAAAATTACTCAAAAGGTTGGCATTGATCTTCCAACTGAGTCCACTTCCCGCCTAGCAGATCGCGCATATAAAAAGAGTTGGTACCAGCAGAATAAAGATTTCTATTGCAACTACAAAGAGCGAGCAACTAAGGCGCAGCAGACCGCCTTCTTATTACAACTAGCTGCTGAAAACTGTGTTGACGGCGACAAAATACGTGCAGGAGATGCGGTTAACTTTTCTATTGGTCAAGGCGACACTGTTGTGACACCACTTAAGTTGACCCAGATGTATGCAGCTATTGGCAATGGCGGAACAATTTGGCAAGCAAAGATTGCAAAGGCAATTGTTAAAACTGATGGAACAGTTATTCAGACATTTACTCCTAACAAGCTAGGGACATTAACAGCTGCGCCTTCAACAATTAAGTTTTTGCAATCCTCACTTCGTGAAGTTGTTATCAGCGGAACAGGTACTGGAGTATTTGCAGGATTTCCTGTTGAGATTAGTGGCAAGACTGGAACAGGTCAGGTCTTTGGTAGAAATCCAAATGGCTCACTCAAAGATGACACATCGTGGTTTGCATCCTTTGCACCGAGCAAGAATCCCCGTTACGCCGTCGTCATGATGGTGGGGCAGGGTGGTTTCGGTGCTTCCACATCAGGTGTTGGTGTGCGCCAAATTTATTCAACCTTGTTTGGCGTCACAGGCAACAAACTTGTTCCTGGCGCGGCGTTGTTCCCGGAGGGAAAACCACCAACTGTGTTGCCTAAGATTTCACCTGCAACTAAACCTAAGGAGGCGAGCAAGTGAGTCAGATTCAAGCTCGCCAGCGTTTATATCGACGCAGTCGTCAATCCTTAGTCCATGGATTTGATCCTGTTTTAACGGCAGTTGTTGGGCTACTACTTTTTATTGGCACATTACTAGTGTGGGCAGCAACCCGTGATTGGTATACCCGCAACGGTTTAGATGGTCAGTACTACCTAAAGCGCCACGTTATTAACATCATGATTGGTTTGGTGTTGGCATATGCGGTAACTGTTATCGATTACCGATTACTGCGCGCATACACCCCAATTTTGTGGGGTGCCGGAGTACTCGGATTAATTATTGTTTTGATTCCTGGACTTGGCGCAGAAATTAATGGCGCAAAAGCCTGGATTGCTTTGCCCGGTGGGTTTCAAATTCAACCTGCCGAGCTAGCCAAGATCGCAATCATTATCGGAATGTCCATGATTTTATCTGAGCGATCCCATGACAGTGATGGACCAACAACTAGAGATGTGTTGCAAGCCTTAACTGTTGCTGCAATTCCCGTGCTACTTATTATTTTGCAGCCTGACATGGGAACCGTTCTTATTATCTCTGCAGCTGTTGTAACAATTATTGCAGTCTCAGGGGTCCCAGCTCGTTGGGTCACAGGACTGCTCTTGATTGCAGTCTTAGGTGGCTTTGTTGCTGTCAAGGCCGGAGTTGTCAGCGAGTACCAAGTAAACCGATTGCAAACATTTGTTGATCCCAACGCTGACACGCAAGGTGCGGGATATCAACTTCGCCAAGCGCGCATCACTGTGGGATCTGGCGGATTAATTGGCACGGGATTATTT
>JBILAD010000098.1:0-4432 GCA_044354355.1 Candidatus Planktophila sp.
GCACCAGAACAACAGTTAAAGGTCTTCAAGACTTATGGTCTATTCCCTTCAACTTCAGTTCTCTACGATGATGCAGCTTTGCTTGATTACAAAGATGAGTTCTTCAGCAACGCACCAGTTGGTGCCATCTATACAAAGGGTGTTTTGAAGTTGAAGCCAATCTTTGAAGGAGAGCTACAGCGCAAGATTGATGCAACATTTGGTGCAGGACTTGGTCGTGTGGCATCGAAGAAAATGACATCTGCTAAATCCTATGCACTTGTAATTTCGGATATCGATAAACTCTTTAAGAATTAAAGTATTTATCTGATGACAACTATTAAGGACGTTAAGGGGCGCCAAAAGGCGCCTCTTACTCCTTGGAAGCAAAAAAGCAAAAAAGAAAAGAAACCGCTTCCAGGAATTGCATCTATGGATGGTCGCTGGGGATACCCGGCGATTGCTCCATTTTTTATTCTCTTCCTAATTTTTGGCGTCGCTCCAGTTGTTTATTCAATCTACATCGCATTTTTCAAATGGGATCCGCTAGGTGAATCTGAATTTAACGGCATCAACAATTTCATCTTCTTGATTCAAGACTCTGATTTTTGGATAGCTCTTAGAAATACTTTTAGCATCTGGGCGTTGTCAACCTTCCCGCAGATGATTATTGCGATCAGTTTGGCTGCAATCCTGCGCAACAAGCGCTTAAAGGGAAAGTCTTTTTGGCGCACCATTCTTTTGGTACCAAACATCACTTCAGTTATTGCCATCACCATTGTTTTCCAGCAATTGTTTGGCCGTGAATACGGATTAATCAATGGAATTTTAGGTCTCATCCCCGGTGTCGAAAACATCGACTTTATCGAAGGGGTAATACCTAGTCACATTCAGATCGCCACGATGATTACCTGGCGCTGGATTGGCTACAACACCCTAATTTTCTTGGCTTCTATGCTGGCAATCCCAGATGAGCTCTATGAATCCGCATCAGTTGATGGTGCTACTAAATGGCAGCAATTCAAGTATGTGACTCTGCCATCTCTTAAGAACACCATTACCTTCGTTTTAATCGTTGGCACAATCGGTGGGCTTCAAGTATTTGCTGAGCCACAGCAGCTAGCTGCAGATGGTGGATCTACAAAGCAGTTCCTAACTCTGACCTTGTTCCTTTATAACCAAGCCTTCTTAAACAATAAGTACGGCTATGCAGCCGCTATCGGTATAGCGATCACGGTAATTGTGTTAATTATTTCAGCCATTAACTTTGTCATCACCCGCAAAATTTCAGGTGAGGGAAGCCGATGAAGCGCAATATTCCGAAGTGGCAGAAGACTTCAAAACTGCACTACTTGATGCTTGTGTTAATTACTTTCCTTTCGATTTTCCCTTTTTATTGGATGTTTATCGTTTCATCTAATACTGATGCTGAAATTTCAAAAAGTCCTCCCTCACTAGTACCAGGTCCACGCTTCTTAGAAGTTGCCAACAAGGTGTTAAATGCCGAAGGTGTCTATTTCTCACAGGCTTTGATCAATACTTTTATTGTTGGAGTAGCTGTTGCGGTCGCACAAGTTATCTTCTCTGC
Organism: Candidatus Planktophila sp.; assembly: GCA_044354355.1. Lineage (GTDB taxonomy): Bacteria > Actinomycetota > Actinomycetes > Nanopelagicales > Nanopelagicaceae > Planktophila. The sequence goes on from JBILAD010000098.1 coordinate 1,568, forward strand.
AATTGCAGGCTTTGCCTTTGCCAAACTGCACTTTAGAGGTCGCCAGTTCTCGATCTTGTTTGTTGTTGCAACAATGATGCTTCCAAGTCAGCTCGGAATCGTCCCGCTATTTATTATGGCAAATAAGCTAAATCTGGTTAACACCTTGTATGCGCTCATAGTCCCAGCCCTAGTCACCGCTTTTGGTGTGTTTTGGATGCGCCAGATCATTGATGCGCAAGTGCCCAATGAAATCCTTGAGGCGGCAACTATTGATGGAGCATCCGTACCTCGAGTCTTTTGGAGCGTTGTCCTGCCAAGTATCCGTCAGAGCTCATTTGTACTCGGACTCTTTGCTTTCCTCGCATCCTGGAATGATTACTTGTGGCCAACCATTGTTCTGCAATCTCCAGAGCGATTCACATTGCAGGTTGCACTTACCCAACTCAAGCCTTTGTATGGTCTTGATTACTCATTGCAGATGGGTGGTGCGTTCTTAGCAACAGCCCCACTTCTTATTCTGTTTATTTTCGTCGGTCGCCGTTTAGTAAGCGGTGTTATGGACGGAGCGGTAAAAGGTTAATGATTAAATCTCAATCCACCCTAGGCAAGAAAGGCATACACATGTCTAAATTCCGTACTCACATCGGCCTCATCCTTGCGATGGTCCTGGCTATTTCTCCAGTTGCTTTCTACAGCGCAACTGCTGCAACAGGTGGACCACGAGATGCCTACATTACGTTGCAATCACCTTTTCTTGATGCGTCCAATACTTCAGATGCACGAGTCAATCAGCAAATGGCTGATGGTTGGGTCGCTAAGGGCTGGTTTGGAACTGGTTTGGTCTACCAAGTTGCGTTTGCACCGGTTGGATCAACAATTAATTTGACCTATAACGTCAGAGACAAGAATGGAAAGCCGCTTGCCTTCACAGCCGTTAACCTACGAATGAATAAGGGTTATAGCGAAGCTGCCTCAATTATTTCAGTTGATGGAATAAAGACAAAGGGAATTGATCGCCCGCCTTTTGATCAAGCAAATGTAATCAAGCGCACCGATGCATACGGAAACGTGACCTTTGCCGTCAAGAACCTAGATCTTGAGTCATTAGGCGAGACAGAGCCAGAATCAATGACATCTAAGCCAATTTTTAGCGAGGATAAGCTCGATCGTCTTCACTCACAGATGCTTCCTGAAGTTAATAGTGAGCAGGCCGATCACTCAGCTATCACTCAATTTCATTACTACATACCAAAGACACCAATTGTTGTGCCAGCAACAAAGCCAACAATCACATTGGTAACACCAAAATTAGATGCAACTAATTCTGTAACAAATGCAGCTAAGGGTCTTAAGCAAGCATATGCACCGATTGGCGGAAGCCTAATTGTTGTTTACAAGGTAACTGGTGATGATGGAAAGACCGGAGTACCAAACAAGGTTGTTACCTTGAAGGTGAACGGTGGCAAGTCAACACTTGAGGCAACTACTGATGCATTTGGTTATGCCGCATTTACTCTGAAAAATACCGACACAAAGCCAAACGCAGCACCAGCTTCAGCAACATCGGCAATGCCAGGGGCTAGCACAGCATTTGCAACTCTTGTTCCTGAGATCGCAGATACAACTGCGGCATCAGCAGAAGGTGTCGAGTTCCATTACTACCGCGGCATCTCGACCTCTGTAGCAAAAACTGGAAAAGATTTTGTAGTCTCAGTCGCTGTTGCAGGAGCTGCTGGAAAGTCAGCAACTGTCTCTGTAACAGGTGCTAAGAAAACTACAGTCAAGATCTCATCTCCTATGCAGGTTGTTCCTGTGAAGGTATCTGCAGGAGCAAAGACAGTCTCTGTGGTTATCGATGGAAAGACATACACATCTAAAGTTGTAGCGAAGTAGGGGGAGAGTAAGAAATGCTAATGAAGTCACTTAAGGGCTCATTAGCATTTCTTGTCTCATTTTCACTTCTTGCACTAGTTGTGCCATTTTCAGCCCAGGCAGATGTCTCAAAACAACCGCAGATTGTTTACTCAGATAACACTGGATTAAATCTGGCAGTAGTTCCGGCTTCAATTAGTGGAGTTAAGAGTCCAAAGCTGCAATGGTTTGTGGGTGGAAAAGCAGTTGCTGGGGCTACAAAAACCGCCTTTAAGGCAACTGTCAAGCAAAAGAACCAGAGCATTCAATTGAAGGTAACAGCGGCAGGTGCCACAGTTTCATCAGTTGTGGGCAAGATCGGCCATGTCATTATCAATGTGAAGCCATCTGCAACCCTTGCTGATTCTTCTGGCGGTAAAGCAATTGCAACTCCAGGGGTATTTTCACCAAAGAGTGCAAAGGTCACCTATCAATGGTTTAAAGGACCACTTGAAATTGGTGGGGCAAAATCTGCGACATATATACCTGCAGGTATAGATCAAGGATTTAAGGTCTATGTGAATGCAACATATAGCGCAAAAGGATTTGTTAATAACAAAGCTGACTCAGGTGAAGTAGCAATTCCAGTTTTTAAGAGAACATATGTGCAGGTTTGGTCAGATGAATTCAATCTTCCTGAAGGCTCAGCGCCAGATAGTGCAATTTGGGTATCTGAAAATGGTGATGGAAGCAAGGCTGTTGCAGGTGGTGGTTGGGGAAATAAAGAACGTCAGTACTACATCCCGACCTTAGCCAAGATCACTTCATCAGGTGCACTTCAAATTGATGCAACCACAACTGGTGCAAATGAGTACAACTGTTATTACAAAACTCCTTGTGAATGGGTTAGCTCTAAATACATTACGAAAGATAAAATTGGATTCAAGTACGGTCGCATAGAAGCACGCATCAAAGGTCCAGTAGGTGCCGGCACGTGGGGTGCGTTCTGGATGTTAGGCGCAGATATCGATA
>JBILAD010000099.1:0-4419 GCA_044354355.1 Candidatus Planktophila sp.
TACGGCGGGGTTTCTCGCTACGGTTTAGTTGCTTTTTCTTCATCACTTGATCAAGCAGGACCATGTGCTCGCACAGTGTTAGATACCGCGCTATTGCATGAAGCAATTGCAGGACATGATCCAAAGGATGCAACAAGTATTAATGCACCAGTGCCACAGGTTGTTGCTGCGGCTAAATCTGGTGATGTTAAGGGAATGAAGATCGGTGTTGTTAAGGAGCTCAATGGTGATGGATACCAACCAGGAGTTCGTGCACGTTTTGAAGAATCACTAGAGTTATTAGCAAAAGCTGGCGCAGAAATCGTTGAAGTATCAGCGCCTAACTTTGAATACGCTCTTGCTGCTTATTATTTAATTGCACCATCTGAGTGCTCATCTAACTTAGCTCGCTTTGATGCGATGCGTTATGGCTTGCGCGTTGGCGATGTTGATGGAGCATCAGCTGAATCAGTAATGAATTTGACCCGTGAGATTGGCTTTGGCAAAGAGGTAAAGCGCCGCATCATTTTGGGAACTTATGCCTTGTCATCTGGTTACTACGATGCCTATTACGGAAGTGCCCAAAAGGTTCGCACACTCATTACTCAAGATTTCACACGTGCTTTTGAAAAGGCAGATGTTTTGGTTTCTCCAACATGCCCGACAACTGCATTTAAAATTGGTGAAAAGGCTAACGATCCTTTGGCAATGTACTTAAATGACATTGCAACAATTCCGGTAAACATGGCAGGCATCGGCGGAATGTCATTGCCTTCTGGTTTGGCCGATGAAGATGGATTGCCGGTTGGATTCCAGATCATGTCTCCTGTCATGAAGGACGAGCGTATGTATTTAGTGGGCGCAGCCCTTGAGGCAGCGCTACTTTCTAAGTGGGGTGCTCCGTTATTGGACAAGGCACCAATCATGGGAGGTGCCAGATGACTCTTTCATATGATGATGTAGTTGCAAAGTATGAACCTGTATTGGGTCTTGAAGTTCACGTTGAGTTAAATACGAACTCGAAGATGTTTTGTGGTTGCAGCACAATCTTTGGTGCAGAGCCAAATACCCAGACCTGTCCTGTTTGCTTAGCTTTGCCTGGCGCTTTGCCAGTTGTGAATGAAAAAGCGATTGAATCAACAATTAAAATCGGGCTTGCACTTAACTGTTCAATTGCGCCGTTTTCGCGTTTTGCTCGCAAAAACTACTTCTATCCAGACATGCCAAAGAACTTCCAGATTTCGCAGTATGACGAGCCGATCTGTGTTGATGGCTATGTTGATGTTGAAATCGAAACTGATGAAGGACCAAAGAAGTTTCGTGTTGAAGTAGAGCGCGTGCACATGGAAGAGGACACAGGTAAGTCATTGCACGTTGGTGGTGCTACTGGTCGTATTCACGGTGCTGAATACTCTCTTCTTGATTACAACCGTGCGGGTATTCCATTAGTTGAAATCGTTACCAAGATTGTTCCTGGCACAGGAAAGTACGCACCAGAGGTCGCTAAAGCTTATGTGGCAGAACTTCGTGACATTTTGCGCGCATTAGGTGTGAGTGATGTGAAGATGGAGCAAGGATCACTGCGTTGCGATGCAAACGTGTCACTGCGTTTGATTGGCGCAGAAAAGCTTGGCACCCGAAGTGAAACTAAGAATGTGAACTCACTTCGTTCTGTCGAGCGTGCTATTCGTGGTGAAATGATTCGCCATGCAGAGTTGCTCAATGCTGGGGGACGAGTAGTTCAAGAAACACGTCACTTCCAAGAAGACACAGGCCTTACTCGCTCTGGTCGCTCCAAGGAACAGGCTGAGGATTACCGTTATTTCCCAGAGCCAGATCTTGTGCCTGTTGAACCAGATGCTGCATGGATTGAAACATTGCGCGCGGGATTGCCAGAGCGCCCATCAATTCGTCGCAAGCGTTTGCAAGAAGCATGGGCTGTTCCTGACAAGGAAATGGCAGCGATGATCAACGCAGATGTCTTAGATATTGTTGAAGCAACGGTGTTACTGGGCGCTGATCCTACAAAGTCTCGTACCTGGTGGCTTGGAGAAATTTCACGTATTGCAAACGACAAAGATGTTCCACTTGCTGATCTTGCAATTACACCTGCTGATGTTGCTGAAATTGTTGCACTCGTTAATGCAGGTGAATTAACTGACAAGCTTGCTCGCCAAGTAGTTGAAGGCGTCATTGCCGGCGAAGGAAAACCAGCTGAGGTAGTAGCAAAGCGGGGAATAAAAGTTGTTAATGATGATGGTGCTTTGATGGCTGCTATTGAAAAGGTGTGTGCTGAACAAGTAGACACTGCAGAGAAGGTTCGTAATGGACATTTGCCGGCTGCTGGAGCATTAATTGGCGCAGTGATGAAAGAGACTAAGGGGCAAGCAGATGCTGCCAAAGTTCGCTCGCTGCTCTTAACCCACCTTGGACAGTCAGAAGGCTAGACTTACTAAATGCCTACTATGAAACCTCGTTCTGGTGTAGTAACTGATGGACTAGAAAGAGCTCCTGCGCGAGGAATGTTGCGTGCAGTTGGAATGGGCGATGATGATTGGGTTAAGCCACAAATTGGTATTGCTTCATCATGGAATGAAATCACACCATGTAATTTGTCTCTTGATCGTTTAGCAAAAGCATCTAAGCAAGGCGTTATTGATGCAGGTGGATTCCCAATGCAATTTGGAACCATTTCTGTTTCTGATGGAATCTCAATGGGTCATGAAGGTATGCACTTTTCATTAGTCTCACGTGAAGTTATTGCAGACTCTGTTGAATGTGTTATGCAAGCAGAGCGTCTAGATGGAATGGTTACCTTTGCTGGCTGTGACAAATCTTTGCCAGGCATGATGATGGCAGCAGCACGCATCGATGTTGCAAGTGTTTTTGTTTATGCGGGCTCTACATTGCCCGGACAGGTTGACGGAAAAGATGTAACAATCATTGATGCTTTTGAAGCAGTTGGTGCATGTGCTCGTGGACTAATTACACAGGAGCGAGTAGATCAAATTGAACGTGCTATCTGCCCAGGTGAAGGTGCCTGCGGCGGTATGTATACGGCAAACACAATGGCAAGTATTGGTGAAGCAATTGGGCTTTCCTTGCCTGGATCTGCTGCGCCACCAGCAGTTGATCGACGTAGAGATACGTATGCAATTGCCTCAGGTGCAGCTGTTGTAGAACTCATTCGCCAAGGAATTACTACTCGTGACATTTTAACTAAGCCTGCTTTTGAAAATGCAATCACGATTTTGATGGCATTGGGTGGCTCTACCAATGCGGTTCTGCACTTGTTGGCAATAGCAAATGAAGCACATGTAGATCTATCTCTCGATGATTTCCATCGCATCGGTTCAAAGGTTCCACTACTTGGAGATCTCAAGCCATTTGGTCAATTCGTTATGTCCGATGTCGATAAGGTCGGCGGAATTCCAGTTGTTCTCAAGGGCTTGTTAGATGCTGGTTTATTGCACGGAGATGTTTTGACTGTTACAGGCAAGACAATGGCTGAAAACCTTAAGGAGATCAATCCACCTGATCCAGATGGACAAATCTTAAAGGCGGTCTCTTCACCAATGTCGACAGATGTCGGAATCACAATTCTTGGTGGCTCACTTGCAACTGAAGGTGCGGTATGTAAAACAGCTGGAATCGGTATTGAAAGTTTTGAAGGTCCAGCCAGAGTATTTGAACGCGAACAAGCTGCAATGGAAGCATTAGAGAATGGATCAATCACAGCAGGAGATGTAGTGGTAATCCGTTATGAAGGTCCCAAGGGTGGACCTGGTATGCGAGAGATGTTAATGATCACTGGCGCGATTAAAGGAGCAGGTCTTGGCAAATCAACCTTGCTGTTAACAGATGGCCGCTTCTCTGGTGGTTCAACTGGATTATGTGTTGGCCACGTTGCACCAGAGGCTGTTGACGGAGGACCGATTGCATTTATTAAAGATGGCGACATCGTGCGCATCGACATTACTAATCGCACCTTAGATTTATTGGTAGATCCAGCAGAACTTGAAGCCCGTAAAGTCGGATGGCAACCTTTGACCCATAAATACACCCAAGGTGTTTTAGCCAAATATTCAAAGTTGGTTCAATCCGCATCTAAGGGCGCGATCTGTCAGTAGCTCTCTCACAATATGAGATCTGCATCTCATCCCTTGACGTTGAGCCTGGTTCATTGGAGAATAGTCACATGAGCACAACATTTGTGGTGGTGATTTAAAGGCGCGTGATCGGTTTTTGATCATGCGCCACCCTCAGTTATCTGGGGGTTTTTTCATTTCACATACAAACAAGGTGTACGCAACGAAAGGAGATGGATATGAGCAAGAAGATGAGTGGAGCTAAATCACTCGTGCAATCTTTGGAGTCTGCCGGCGTCGATGTGATGTTTGGAATTCCAGGTGGTGCAATTCTTCCTGCATACGATCCAAT
>JBILAD010000018.1:0-16204 GCA_044354355.1 Candidatus Planktophila sp.
GATCGAGTCCGCTTAGGTGCACACCTTGCATCTGGAACAACAGTCATGCACGAAGGTTTTGTTAACTTTAATGCTGGAACATTGGGAACTTCAATGGTCGAAGGTCGAATCTCTGCTGGTGTTGTAGTCGGAGATGGCACAGATGTCGGAGGCGGCGCTTCGATTATGGGAACTTTAAGTGGTGGCGGCAAAGAAGTTATTTCTATTGGTGAAAAGTGTTTGCTCGGTGCAAACTCTGGTCTTGGTATTTCACTTGGCGATAATTGCGTAATTGAAGCTGGTACTTACATAACTTCAGCAGCCAAGGTAAGACTTCCTGATGGTGAAATTGTTAAAGCTGGAACGCTATCTGGTGCAAGTAATCTTTTGTTCCGACGTAACTCTCTAGATGGATCTTTAGAGGTTGTATTACGGACTGGGACTTGGGGTGGGCTCAACAGCATCTTGCATGCTAACTAAATCAAAATAGGCAGATGGAATCTTTGTTCTGCTTCTAAAGGTTTCACCACGCAAACTCTTTTGAATTCCTGTGCTGGATGTGGCCCGTATTGTTGACACTGTTCCTGAAGTATTTTTCATGATTATTTCTAGGGTTACGACATCTGGTAGAGCAAAAGCGGCAGCAACAGAGCCTTGTGTAATAGTGCGCTCCCATTGATAAAAGCGTGGATTGAGGACCGGATCTAGGCTGGAGGGATCTGCAACTGTTTGCGTGAAACTCTTTTGGGTTCCCCACGCATTTGCAGAAGTTTCCGTTAATCCTCCTGTTGAACTACCAAAATGGGCGGTAATTGGTGTGCCATCTTGAGTAATTGTTAATCCAGCGGTGTTGGTAACTGCTGCTTTCCAGAACTGACCCCACCCTTTTTCCGTTTCCTTTGCATATCCGAGAAAGGATTGATCAGAGATTTCACCATATAAATCACAATCACATGATGCTCGATAGATTCCAGCTTTACTCATCGCATATGTTCTAGAAGCGATTGCTTGTGCTTGAAGGGCTGCCTCTGGCCAGGACGATGGAACTTCGCTAATGCCCCACAAGTATTCATCTGATAACCGAACAGAGTTTGTAACTTCAATTCGATACCCCAGTGTTGCTGCTTTAACTGCCCTGAATTGCATTTGACCATAGCGATACTTCTTGGTGGTATTTGTGTGTGACAAGGAGATGACACCATCAACACCTGGTAAATAGCGAGTGCCGGTCCATCGAACTGTGAAGATGCGATTGCGAGGAATACTCACAGTCTTCTTTCCCGTAACAACACTAGGCAACACCGTTGATCCAAAAATACTAAAATTCAAAGAACTCTTAACGGGCACAACAGCTAGCGGGGCAACATCTTGTGCATCACCAATATCACCACTAAATATTTGCATCGTTGCATTTGGAGTTGCAGTTGCCATTTTTGCAGTGGTAAGTAAGTGTCCGATGTTCACACGCAATACTTTTGTATCATCTAAAGGCTCAACTGCAATATCTTTGTAATAATAGGAAATAATTGCAGTCGCAGTTTCGCCAGCCATTGCTTTTGCACGTGCGCCGATCTGGCTCATTCCAACGCCATGACCATAGCCAGCACCTTTAATTTGAAAAGATGTAGGAATCTCTGTTGCAAAAGATTGCAGTGGCAGAACCAATGCAACTGAAATAGCCAAAACTAGTGGCTTAAAAATCCTCATCAATTACTGCGCTCTTTCCAAGATGTAAGAACTCTTGATAGGCATCAATAACTGCATTGGGTTCACCTCGTTGTACAAGTTGTCCCTTATGCAGCCAAGCAACGTCGTTGCAGGTCTCACGTAATGTTTGCATTGCATGGCTTACTAAAATCAGAGCACGGTCATCACTTCGTAATTCCTTCACACGGTTAAGGCTCTTTTCCTTAAACTTGGCGTCACCAGTACTAAGGGCTTCATCAATAATTAAAATATCTGGGCGAACAACTGCTGCAACAGAGAAAGCTAATCGCGCATACATGCCTGATGAGTACGTGCGCATCGGAGCATCGATTGCATCACCAAGCTCAGAAAATTCAGCGATCTCATCAAAATGTCCAGCGATCTCATCACGAGACATGCCGGCGGCTAACCCACCCAGAAACACATTGTCACGACCTGACATTGATGGATTGAAGCCAACACCCAGCGCTAGCAAAGTACTGACAGATCCATAAACCTCGATTCGACCTTGTGATGGAGGCAAAATGCCGGCAACACAACGCATAAGTGAGGATTTACCAGCACCATTTGTTCCGATTACACCAAGAACATGTCCATATTGAATATCCAAATTGATGTCATCAAGTGCGCGAACAACTCGTGTTTGTTTCTTTCCGCGACCTAATGATTTAACGCGAGCTTTTAGAGTCGGCTTTTTATCTATCGATGTTGTGTATGTAAGACCAACTCCACGGATTGAGACCGCGATTTCACTAGTAATGCTTGAATTAGAGGCGGACAGCGAACTCACGCTCCCTCGATAAGAAGAAATATGTGCCAACAAAGAAAATTCCTGTTGCCCAAGCAAGGCCTTGCAGCATGCTAGAAACCTGTGGCGCTTCTCCTTGAACAACCGCGCGCGACCATGAATCCAAAATTGGGAAAAGTGGATTAACTATTTCTATTGCTCGAAGGCTTGGCTTAAGAGCAGATGCTTCATAGAGAATTGGTGACAAGTACAGAAGTGTTCGGGTTAGGTATGGCAAAAAGCTTGCAATATCTCTGAAATAAACATTGATACAGGAAATTGTAATTGCCACCGCTAATGAGAGAAAAATAGTTATCAATAAGACTGGAATCGCCCACAACATTTCGATTGTGAAGGGGGAACCAACAACTGCCTTTATAACTACAAAAACAATTAGTGTTGGAATAAACTTAAAAATTGCAATTACTACCGCTGAAATTGGAAGCATGATCCGAGGAAAGGCGGTATTAAGAATCAAGCGCTGGCCAGCGGTAACTGATTTGACGCCACCTGTAAGGCTGTTTGCCACTAAGTAAAATAGAAACAAGCTTGCAGTCAAATGTGCATAGCGTGCACTATCTGTTGCTCCACCAATAATGATGATCAAAATGAAATAAACCGCTGAAAGTAATAATGGGTTGAGTACTAGCCACAATTGGCCAAATACAGAGTCAAAATGCTGCTCTCGAAGTTCTGATTTGGAGTACTCCTTGATGAAGGTTCGTCTAGACCATAAGGATTTCCAGTAACGACCTAGCTTGGGCAGGCCAGCCTTAAATGGCTCATATACCTGCAGTGGGGTGCTCACGGATGCAAGGTTACAGCAGGGGCAAGAGACTTAGGCGAAGTAAGAAATCCAAGCCCCCATGAAATATGCATTGTTAGCAAAATTGTGGGTAAACACAGAATCTCACCCATGCTTTTGCCAATTACTGAAGAAGCGATCAGGATAAACACAGCATAAACAAGGGCTGGAATAAACAGTAGTGATGAAACAAGCCATCCTAAAAGCAATGAAAGCGTTGTTGCAACAACTGTAAATGGTGGTGCTAAATAACGATAATTGATTGTGCCTTGATGTCGACGTGAAACGACGCGTCTCCAGCGACCATATTCAAAGTATTGCTTTGCTAATGCTTTAACAGTTGAACGAGGACGATAAGTAACAATTAATCGCGGATCGAAGTAAACAACTCCTCCTTCTTGACGCAATCTAAAGTTGAGCTCCCAATCTTGTGCACGGGTAAATCGCTCATCAAAGCCCCCAACAGCAAGAAGTGCTTCTTTCCTAAATGCACCGAGATATACCGTGTCTACCTCACCAGCACCTCCACCGGTATGGAATCTGGATGCACCAACGCCAAGTGGGCTACGCATTGCACGAGCAACAGATCGCTCGAATAAAGATTGCCCTTCAGCAGCCATTACGCCACCAACGTTGACCGCACCAGTGCTTTCTAAAACTTCTGAGACTAAGTGACAGTAATTCTTTGGAATATTTGCATGTCCATCAACTCGAACAATGATCGAGTATTGCGATGCGGCAATTGCCAGATTCAATCCTGCTGCAGTTCGACCGGTTGGATTGTCGACGATTACAACTCGAGGATCGTTTATGTGTAATCGCTGAGCGATCTCTGAAGTTCTATCAACAGAAGGAGCCACAGCCAGAATTACTTCAATCTTTCCATCGTATTGCTGAGCAAGGATCGCTGTGACAGCATCTTCTAGATACTTCTCCTCATTCAGGACAGGCAAAATCACCGAAATCTCTCGCTTCGGTGAGCCATATAACGCGTTAGCTGATGTCGACATAACCCGCACACGCTATCGCTCAAGTACTCTCTGACAGTGAAATCAACGCGGGCAATTCGGATTATTACCTCACTATCTGTGGGAGTTGTCCTTATCTCCGCGTTTTCTTGGTTGGGCCTAGGTCAGGTCAGCGGAGCCATAGATCGAATCGATGTATTCGGCACCTTGAAAGCTCGCCCTGATAAACCAAATAAAGCGCTGAACTATCTCCTTGTTGGTTCAGATACTCGTGAAGGATTAACAAAAGAACAACGCAAGTTGCTAAGAGTTGGATCAACTGCAACTGCTGCCGGGTCTCGATCTGACACCATGCTGCTTGTTCATATCTCTAAGTCACGGGATAAGGCAACGCTAATCTCAATACCACGTGATTCCTTAGTAACAATTCCAGAACATGTTTCATCTTTGAATAAAACTAAAATGGTCCCGGCAGCAAAGGGAAAAATTAATGCAGCCTTTGCTTTTGGTGGAGCACCACTTCTAATTCAAACATTAGAAAATGAAACCGGTGTGCGTATTGATCACTACATCGAAATTGGTTTTGCTGGTTTTGCTGGAATGGTGGATGCACTGGGCGGAATCGAAGTGTGTACGAAGCGAGATATCGATGATCCAGGTAGCCACTTAGTGTTATCCGCAGGTGTTCACACACTTAACGGAGTTGAGTCACTCAAATATGTTCGCACCCGCGATTTTGATGGCATGGGCGATCTTGGTCGTATGCAACGTCAACAACAATTCATGGGCGCAGTACTTAGAAAAGTCACAAGCACTGGTGTTCTGCTTAATCCAATCAAATTAGTTAATTTCTTCAATGCAGCAATTGCAACAGTAAAAACAGATTCTGAACTCAACGAGAGTGATCTCTTGACACTTGCAAAACAGATGAAAAATCTCTCACCAAGTAAAATGCGTACTTTGACTATTCCACTAGGCAATACCAATGCTCGCGTCCCAGGAATTGGCTCAGTCGTTACATGGGATCCAGTTTTGGCTCCTGAACTATTCAATCGTTTACGGGAAGATTTGCCCCTTGTAGATGAAGTAACCCCGTCTCCATCGGCTTCTTCTAGTACAAAAGCAACACCAACTGTGATCGATAAATTTAAGACTCGTACCGCCGATGAAAACCCTTGCGGGGCTCTGAAGTAAACTCCCCCACATGACTTTAACTCTCTCGGTTGTTGGCTGCGGTTATCTAGGAGCCACCCACGCTGCATGTATGTCCTCCCTTGGCTTTACCGTAATTGGCGTGGACACAGATCCTGAAAAAGTAGCGCTACTACAAAGCGGAAAGCTTCCCTTCTACGAGCCAGGCCTAGACACATTGCTCGAACAAGAGATGAAAACAGGTCGACTCTCTTTCACAACTGATTTCTCGGCAGTTAAAGATGCTGATGTTCACTTTGTTTGTGTTGGAACACCACAAAGTAAAGATGGATTAGCTGCTGATCTGACATATGTTAAATCTGCAGTTGCTGCTATTGCTCCACACCTTAAGGATGGATCACTTGTTGTTGGTAAGTCCACTGTGCCGGTTGGAACAGCGCAAGCATTGCGTGCCGAACTAGCAAAGATTGCGCCTCAGGCAGATCTTGCGTGGAACCCAGAATTTCTCCGTGAAGGTTTTGCAGTTGAAGATACTTTGACACCGAACCGTTTAGTTGTGGGTGTTGCAAATGATCGAGCAGAAGAGATTCTTAAAGAAGTATATGAACCAGTTATCGCACTAGGAACACCGTGGATTCGCGCAGATTTGCCTACATCAGAACTTGTAAAAGTTGCTGCTAACTCATTTCTTGCTACAAAAATTTCATTCATCAATGCCATGGCTGAAGTCTGTGAAGCTGCAGGTGGAGATGTAACAGTGCTTGCAAAAGCAATTGGTTATGACCCTCGCATTGGTAGCCGCTTTTTGCAGGCAGGTATTGGATTTGGTGGAGGATGTCTGCCAAAAGATATCCGTGCATTTATGGCTCGCGCAGAAGAGTTAGGTGCCAAGCAAGCACTTGAGTTCTTGCGTGAAATTGATGCAATTAACTTGCGTGCACGCCAGCGTGTCATCGATGTAGTCCGCAGCGAACTCTCTGAAGATCTCACTCAATATAAAATTGCTGTGTTAGGTGCAACCTTTAAGCCCGACAGTGACGATGTGCGTGACTCCCCTGCACTAGATATTGCAGTTCAGTTACATGCTGCCGGGGCTGAAGTAGTTATCCATGATCCGCAGGGCATCGAACCAGCTCGCAAGCGCTTTCCAAACCTTGATTATGCGCCAGTCATCAATGATGCAATAAAGGATGCAGATTTGATCCTTCACTTGACTGAATGGAAGGAGTATCGCCAGATAGATCCTGCCGCTATTTCTTCGATTGTTAAGAGCAAAATCATCATTGATGGGCGCAACATGCTCGATCGCACACTGTGGCGTAACGCCGGGTGGAAGTTCCACGCATTAGGGCGCACTGATTAATACCAAGGAAACAATTGATGCTGTCCTTGAGTTAAAAACATGGGCAATTGTTGGACTTGGCAATAATCCTGAACGTGCTGCTTTTGGAGTAGCAAAGCTTCTGCAAGATAAAGGGCACAGAATTATTCCTGTTTACCCTCGCGCAGAACTTGTGCACGGGGAAATTGGCTATAAGACTTTGTCAGAGATTCCAGGACCAGTAGATGTAGTTGATTGCTTTGTTAACTCAACACTAGTTGGAAAAGTTATCGATGAAGCAATTGCTATTGGAGCAAAGGCTGTTTGGTTGCAGTTAGATGTTATCGATCATGATGCGATTGCACGTGCTCAAGCTGCAGGGTTACTAACGGTCATGGATCGTTGCCCAGCGATTGAATATCGCGCTAGAGCTTAAAAACCTGTTTTATTGTTACGGCGAGAGTTCAAGCTCTCGCCCTTTTCCTTTGCAACCTTGTTAATCTCTTGTAACGCATCTGCAACCTTTGCCGAGATCGTTGCATCAGATACACCTAGGATTCTTGCAGCAAGTAATGCAGCATTTTTTGCATTACCAACACCAACTGTTGCTACCGGAACGCCCGCCGGCATTTGAACTATAGAAAGTAATGAATCCATTCCATCAAGATTTTTCTGTGCAACTGGCACACCAATAACTGGAAGAGTTGTTAATGAGGCGACCATTCCTGGCAAATGTGCAGCACCACCTGCCCCAGCAATAATTACTTTGTAACCTTTTGATTGCGCAGATTGCGCAAACTCAACCATTTCAAGTGGCATGCGATGTGCTGAAACAACATCTACTGAATAGGAAATGCCAAGCTCATCTAAAACCTTTGCGGCATCTTCCATCGTTGGCCAGTCTGAATCTGAGCCCATGATGATTGCTACATCACTCATCGATTTCTCCGCTCATATAGTCCACCGCATGTTGAACTTCGTGGGTTAATTCTACGAGGTCTTTGCCGAGCAAAGTTACATGGCCAATCTTTCGACCTGGGCGAACTTCCTTCTTGTATTGATGGAAATGCAGGGCAGGCGTGCGTGCCATCAAGTGAAGATAGGGACGATACATATCTGTCTTGCTGCCGCCTAAAACATTTCCCATGACTGCGATAGGCGCTGTCATTGAAGGATCACCCAATGGCAGATCCAATACTGCGCGCAAGTGTTGCTCAAACTGACTTGTGTGAGAACCTTCAATCGTCCAGTGCCCAGAATTGTGTGGACGCATAGCTAACTCATTTATAAATAAATTCTCGCCTTTGACAAACATTTCAACAGCCATCACACCAACAACTCCAACTTCAGCTGCAATATCTAACGCAAGCTTTTGTGCCTTCTCGCTCAAAGCGGTTGAAAGTAGAGGCGCTGGAGAAATTGTCATCACACAGATTCCATCTTTTTGCACAGTTTGAGTTGGTGCCCACGTCGTTGCCTGGCCATGTGGTGAGCGTGCAACCATAACGGCAATCTCATAATCAAATTCAATGAGTTCTTCAACAAGAAGTTTAGGCATCTTTTGCAAGAGATCGGCTAGTTCTGTAGCTGAGTTTACTTTCCAAACACCACGTCCGTCATAGCCACCAGAGATTGCTTTAGCGATAACAGGAAATTCGCTTACTTGATCTACTGAAGTGACTATTTGAAATTTTGGTGATGCAAACCCTTGAAGCTTCTGGCGCATAGCTGCTTTATCTTGCGAGAATTCAAATGCAGCAGATGAAGGGCGAACAACTACTCCGTCTGCTTCTAGCGCTTTGATAATGCTTAATGGAATCAACTCATGCTCAAAAGTGATGACATCACATCGTGCAGCAAATTGTTTAACAGTGTTTAGATCAGAGTAATCGCCAACAACATGATCGGTAATTTGAGCCCCAGAATCATTGGAATCGGCTGCGAGCAACAATAAATTCACCCCTAGGGCAGTTGCTGGTGCAATACTCATTCGAGCAAGTTGCCCAGCACCGATCACTCCGACTGTTGGGAAACTTTTACTCACTGGCTTATCGTAGATGAATTACATCAGCAGACTGAACATGAGTCCCATCATCCAAGATGAGAGAGCCCGTGTCTGAAATCGATTCAGCTACAGCCAAGTGTGTAGCCCCGCCCGGGTATTCAACACGAACTTCCTTGCCCAAGGTGGCGCTTAGGTGCTTATAAAGAGGTTGAACTTCATCGATGCCTTGATCCCATTGAATAAAATGCTCCTCAAACTCTTCAAGCACCTCGCACAAAATTTCATCACGAGTTAAATCAACACCGCCTTCGATCAACAAGGATGTTGCAGTTTGAACTGGCAATTGATCTTCATCCATGCCGACATTCATACCGATTCCAATTACTACACCGTTACCAACTACCTCGGCTATCAGACCAGAAACTTTTCTGTTGTTTATCAAAATATCGTTGGGCCACTTAACCGTTGCATGAAATGCGTGCAGCGTTTTTGCAACACTGTAACCAGCAATCAAAGGTATCCATCCCCAGTCATCACGATTGCGTTGTGGTTCGATGTAAAAAGAAAAGAGCAATGCTGTGCCTTTAGGTGCTTCAAATGTACGATCCAATCTGCCACGTCCGGCAGTTTGGAATTCGGCAGTGATCACATCGCCTACTTGTGCATGTCCATCCCGAACTCGTTGTACTAAATCACCTTGCGTTGTACTCGTGAGTTCAACCACGCTTACTCGCCAGTAAGGCGTAATTAATCTATTGATCTCTGCTGGATCAAGCGCTGCACTTAACAATTCTTTGCCCACGACTAGTACCGTACGCCCATGAGCCGTGATCTGCATACAACTGCCGGGAAAATAGAAGATCTTCGTGATCGTGTTGAGGAAGCTATCCATGGCGGCTCCGAGCGTGCCGTTGAGAAGCAGCACTCAAAGGGCAAGAAATCTGCACGCGAAAGAATTGAGCTGTTAGTAGATGCCGATTCTTTCACTGAGATTGATGAGTTCGCGCGTCACCGTTCAACACAATTTGGAATGGAAAAAAATCGCCCTTACGGTGATGGAGTCGTAATCGGAACAGCAACTGTGGATGGTCGCCCAATAGCTTTGTACTCACAAGATTTCACTGTTATGGGTGGATCACTTGGCGAGGTGCACGCAGAAAAGATTGTGAAGATCGCAGAGTTCGCACTTAAATCTGGAATTCCACTTATTGGTATAAATGATTCTGGTGGAGCGCGTATTCAAGAAGGCGTTGCATCCCTTAACGGATACGGCAAAATCTTCCGCCTCAACACCAGATCTTCAGGTGTAATCCCCCAAATCTCTCTCATTCTTGGCCCATGTGCTGGTGGCTCTGCTTACTCACCAGCACTTACAGATTTCACCGTTATGGTCAATGAAACATCCCACATGTTTATTACTGGCCCAGATGTCATTAAAACAGTTACAGGTGAAGAAGTCGGAATGGAAGAGCTTGGTGGCGCACGCACGCATAACACTCGCACCGGTAATTCACATTACTTAGCAGAAAATGAAGATGATGCCATTGATTATGTGAAGGCACTTCTTTCATACCTGCCATCAAACAATATGGATGCAGCACCTCATCTGCCACCGACAGAAACTTTAGAAAAGAAAGCTTCAGATATCGCACTGGACACTTTGATTCCAGATAGTCCTAATCAGCCATATGACATGAAGGTTTTGATTCAGGCGTTAGTAGATGAGGGTGAATTCCTTGAAGTTCACGCACTATATGCACCAAACATTGTTGTTGGATTTGCTCGCATCGAAGGTGAATCAATTGGAATCATTGCTAATCAGCCTAACCAATTAGCGGGAACTCTTGATATCAATTCGAGTGAAAAAGCAGCACGATTCTTACGTTTCTGCGATGCCTTTAATATTCCAATACTGACTCTTGTAGATGTTCCAGGTTTCTTGCCTGGCACAGAACAAGAATGGGATGGAATTATTCGTCGTGGAGCTAAATTGCTGTATGCATACGCTGAAGCTTCAGTTCCGCTAGTAACACTTATTACTCGTAAGGCATATGGCGGTGCATTCATCGTTATGGGATCTAAATACCTTGGGAGTGACATTAACTTTGCCTGGCCAAGTGCTGAGATTGCAGTTATGGGCGCACAAGGTGCGGTGAACATTTTGTATCGTAAGGATTTAGCAGAAGCTAAAGATCCTGAAGCAAAACGTGCCGAATTGGTAAAGGACTACAACGAATCTCTTGCAAACCCTTACTTAGCTGCAGAGCGTGGCACCATTGACACAGTAATTGAACCCAGCCAATCTCGTGCATACATCACCAAAGCCTTTAGAACATTAAAGACAAAGCGTGACATCCTGCCTGCACGTAAACACGGAAATATTCCTCTCTAATGGAATTTGAAATTACCTCTGGGAATCCAACTCCTGAAGAGTTAGCAGCAATTAAGGCTGTCATGGCACAGCACAAACGTGAGGAACTCAAGCCTGTCATTCGTCAAAGTGTCTATGGCTTGCCACAGTTGCGTCAGCCACTTCCCCAACAAATCACATTCGGTGCAAGAAGGTTTGGATAACAATGCCAACAATAGTTTTAGCTTCACAATCGACTAGTCGACGACGTTTATTAGAGTCTGCCGGTTTGTCACCAAAGATCATTTTAAGCAATGTTGATGAAGAAACAGATTTTTTCAATGCTATGCACCCTGTCGATATGGTTATCGCTCTAGCAATCACAAAGGCACACACAGTCCGAGAGCAAATTGATTTTCCAGCAATCATTATCGGGTGCGACTCAACCTTTGAATTTGACGGTGTTTCGCTTGGTAAGCCTGGAACACCGGATATCGCGACTGAACGGGCAAAACGCGTTCGTGGAAACTCAGGCCTACTACACACCGGTCACTGCATTATCGATACGGTCAAAGATATTGAAATTTCAGACCGTGTAACAACGCGTGTGACATTTGATCAGATGAGCGATGAAGAAATCCATGATTACGTAGCCACAGAAGAGCCATTACATGTTGCAGGTGGCTTTACCCTTGATGGCTTTAGCTCTCCCTTCATTCCATCCATTGAAGGTGATTACACCAATGTTGTCGGTATCTCTATGCCATTTGTGCGCAAAGCTTTTACTCAACTTGGATACACATGGCCACAAGCAAAGGCAATGAAATGAAACGCGTTCTAATCGCCAATCGTGGTGAAATTGCATTGCGTGTTATCCGTGCCTGCAAAGATCACGGTATTGAAAGCGTTGCGGTCTATTCTGATGAAGATCGCACATCGCTTCACGCGCAGATGGCAGATACTGCTTATTCGCTACATGGCACAACTGCAACACAAACATACTTAGACATTGAAAAACTCATTGCTATTGCAAAAGAATCTGGCGCAGATGCTGTGCACCCTGGCTATGGCTTCCTTTCAGAGAACGCAAACTTTGCTCAAGCAGTTATTGATGCGGGGTTAACATGGATCGGACCACCGCCAGATGCAATCCGTGCATTAGGTGACAAGGTTTCTGCACGTAAGATCGCGGCAAAAGCAGGAGCACCTTTAGTTGCTGGTACTAAGGATCCTGTTGCTGGTCATGAAGAAGTTACAGCTTTTGCTAAAGAACATGGCTTGCCAGTTGCGATTAAGGCAGCCCACGGTGGCGGTGGTCGTGGACTTAAGGTTGCACGCACCATGGAAGAGATTCCAGAGTTATTTGCATCTGCAGTTCGTGAAGCAATCTCAGGTTTTGGTCGTGGTGAATGTTTCGTTGAGCGCTATTTAGATAAGCCTCGACATGTTGAAACACAAGTATTAGTTGATCAACACGGCCATGCCGTTGTCGTTAGTACCCGTGATTGTTCACTGCAACGTCGCCACCAGAAACTTGTCGAGGAAGCACCTGCGCCATTTTTAACGCAAGCACAAAATGATGAGCTCTATCGTTCAAGTAAAGCGATCATGAAGGAAGCTGGCTATGTAGGCGCCGGAACGTGTGAGTTCTTGGTTGGCGTAGATGGAACTATTTCATTTCTTGAGGTAAATACACGCTTACAAGTTGAGCACCCCGTCAGTGAAGAAGTAACAGGGCTTGATCTTGTCCGCGAACAGTTCAGAATTGCAGATGGCGAAGCACTTGGATTTGATGATCCCATTATTCGTGGACATTCCATTGAATTTCGTATCAATGGTGAAGATCCTGGACGCTCTTTCTTGCCAGCACCTGGTCGTATTACTGAATGGGAAATACCAACCGGTCCTGGTGTTCGCGTTGATGCTGGATTTCAAGGTGGAGACACAATAGGTGGAAACTTTGATTCATTACTAGCGAAGTTAATTGTCACTGGTGCAACCAGAGAGCAAGCAATTGAACGTGCTCGTCGTGCCCTCTCTGAATTTAAAGTGGGCGGATTAGCAACAGCAATTCCGTTTCATCGTGCAATTCTTGAAGATCCTGCATATACAGAAAATTTCAAGGTTTACACAAGTTACATTGAAAACGAATTTAACAATCAAATACCAGCTTTCACTTTCACTGAGCCACCTCTAGAAACTCATATGGCACCTGAATACCTTGTTACCGAAGTAAATGGTAAGAGATTTGAAATTCTTGTTCATGCGCCAAAGCCAGTAATAAAGCGTCACCGTGCAAAGCAAACAATGGCTGGTGGCTCTAGTGGTTCTGGACTAACCAGTCCCATGCAAGGAACCGTTGTAAAGATTGCAGTTGAAGAAGGTGCATCTGTCGAAGTTGGTGATCTGATCATTGTTCTTGAAGCTATGAAAATGGAGCAGCCGCTGACGGCCCACAAGGCGGGCATAATCTCTAATCTGACCGCCGTTATTGGCTCCACTGTTTCGAGTGGAACTAATCTCTGTGACATTATCGATAAATAAGCTGACTTCTCAAAGGGTTGCCTCGAAGTTACTCTAAGCACATGGATCAATCATTAGTAGGCGAAGTTCAAGCCTGGATTGCTGATGATCCAGATCCGGTAACAGCCTCTCAATTACAACACTGGCTAGATACAGAAAACGAAGCCGAGCTCCGCACTTCTTTTAACGGCTTTTTACAATTTGGAACAGCGGGATTGCGTGGACCGATTCGTCCAGGGCCATCTGGCATGAATCGCGCAGTTGTTGGTCGCACCGCTGCTGGACTAGTTACCTATATGAAAGAGCGCAACTTAACCTCAGTCGTAATTGGTCGCGATGCACGCTATGGATCAGAAGATTACACATTTGAAACTGCCGAGATAATGAGCGGTGCGGGTATGAAAGTATTTGTCTTACCGCGGCCGCTCCCAACTCCAGTTTTAGCTTTTGCTACTAATGAATTAGGTTGCGATGTTGGGATTATGGTGACTGCAAGTCATAACCCTCCACAAGATAATGGATACAAGGTTTATCTCGGTGGCACAGTAGATGGAATTGAATACCGAGGTTCTCAAATTATTTCACCGACCGACCTTTCAATTGCACATCTGATTGATGCCGTTACATCTCTTAAAGAGCAACCGCGAGGAAAAGTGTGGACTGTTCTAGGCGAAGAGATAATTGAAAAGTACATCGATATCACAGCCGCTCTTGCAAACAAGCCAGGCTCTTTGAAGATCGTTTACACAGCGATGCATGGAGTTGGAACTGAAACCCTTCAGCGGGTATTTCATGAGGCTGGTTTTGCTTCCCCCATTCTGGTCGAGGCACAGGCTGCCCCAGATCCTGATTTTCCAACTGTTGCTTTTCCTAACCCAGAAGAACCCGGTGCAATTGATTTAGCACTAGAAACAGCCAGAACATTTAATGCAGATCTAGTGATTGCAAATGATCCAGATGCAGATCGATGTGCTGCTGCCGTTCATGACCCTGTAACGGGCTGGAGAATGCTCAGAGGTGATGAATTAGGCGCAATATTTGGCGAATCTATTGCTCGAAAGACCAGTTCAGGGATTTTCGCTAACTCCATTGTTTCATCTTCTATTCTCAAAAAGATTGCAGAGCACTACAACCTTGAATTCAAAGAAACGCTCACTGGGTTTAAGTGGCTAGCAAAAATAAAGAACTTATCCTTTGGTTATGAAGAAGCTCTCGGTTATGCCGTTGATGCAAAGACTGTAAATGACAAGGACGGAATATCAGCTGCAATTACTTTGGCACAAATAGCAACAGACCTTGCAGCAGATGGAAAGACGCTTCTAGATTTATTGGATGAGATCTGGGCTCGTCATGGATTCCATGCAACTGAACAGATTTCTATTCGACTCAATGATTTATCAAAGGTTGCCGTTATTCTTGGTGGGCTTCGTAGTAATCCACCACAGGAAATTGCTGGACGTTTAGTTACATCAATTGATGATTTAGCCGCCCCTACCGATGGATTGCCACCCACAGATGGTTTGAGAATTTGGCTAGCTGGCGGAGTTCGAATAATCATTCGCCCTAGCGGTACTGAAGCAAAGATGAAGTGTTACATTGAGGTAATTGAAAAGGATTCCACAACAGCCCAAGTAGTATTGGATCAACTACGACCACCGCTTAAGGAATTGTTATCGTGAGTTTTTATGGTTTAGTTGATGGCACCGATGCCTCACTAAAGAGTTACCTTGGCAATCTCTCTGGTGTGGACCAGGTGGGTGCTGAAGCTCGTGCGGCGATGCTTGCAACCAGAAGTATCAAAACAACCTCAAAGCGCTGGGCTATTGATACAGCAATCACGATGGTGGACTTAACAACTCTTGAAGGCGCGGATACTCCTGGCAAAGTAAAAGCTTTGTGCACAAAAGCGGTAAGGCCAGATCCAACGGATTCCACAGTTCCAAGTGTTGGGGCCGTCTGCGTTTATAACGACATGGTCACAGTCGCTCGAACACACCTAGATTTAATCGGTGGCCAACACGTCCCAGTAGCAGCGGTTTCAACTGCTTTTCCATCCGGTCGTGCATCCATGCCAGTCAAAATTCAAGATACACAAGATGCAATTGATGCAGGTGCGGCAGAAATCGACATGGTGATCGATCGAGGAGCCTTTCTTGCTGGTCGATATATAGATGTGTTTAATGAGATTGTTCAGATTCGTCAGGTGTGTGGTGACAAGGCGCATTTAAAGGTGATCTTCGAAACTGGCGAGCTTGTCACTTATGACAATGTTCGCAAAGCCTCGTTCTTAGCAATGGCAGCAGGTGCTGATTTCATTAAGACATCAACGGGCAAGGTTGCACCAGCTGCAACTCCCCCGGTTGTATTAGTAATGCTTGAAGCAGTGCGTGATTTCTATGAGATGACACAAGTACGCATCGGAGTTAAGCCAGCTGGAGGAATCCGAAATACTAAAGATGCAATCAAGCAGTTAGTTTTGGTCAATGAAACTGTTGGACCAGATTGGCTCAATCCGAAACTCTTTCGAATTGGAGCCAGTGCATTGCTCAATGATTTATTGATGCAGCGCATGAAGATGGATGATGGTTATTACACTAGCCCTCAGTA
>JBILAD010000100.1:0-4330 GCA_044354355.1 Candidatus Planktophila sp.
CCGGAATCGAACCGGTGACCTTTTCCTTACCATGGAAACACTCTACCGACTGAGCTAGGGGGGCACCGATCGCTCGGTGTTAAGTCGAGTGCTGAGCGTACCTGCTTACTTCCACTTTGGAAAAATTCAGTATTTACAACGCTGGATTTAGCGTGATTTTGCCTGTTGTCTCGCGGCTAAGCATCGCCTTGTGGGCTGTGCTGGCCTGACTTAAAGGATACGTCGCACCGATTACTGGCTTTAACTTTCCTTCAACAACTAGCGCAAAGAGTTGCTCAATCACATCGTTCATTAACTCTTTTTTACCGAAGCAATGTTGTAACCAAAATCCTGTGATTGTTTTGGATCCGCCCATGAGTGATGCCGGTTGAATCATCGTTGGTGCAACTCTTGATGCCATTCCATATGTAACCAAGCGACCAAAGGGTGCCAGAATTTCTAAACTATCATCAAAAGTTTTCCCGCCAACCATTTCAAGAATTAGATTCACACGTTTGCCACCGTTAGCAGCACGAATTGCATCTCCCAAATTTTCATGTGTTGCTTCTACAACCGCATCTGCACCTAAAGAAGTTGCAAGTGCACGCTTACCTTCAGATGAAGCAACAGCAATAACCTTTGCGCCCCACATCTTTGCTAGCTGGATGGTAATTGTACCTACTCCACCGGCAGCTGCGTGAACTACAACAGTTTCTCCGGGTTGCAAGTGACCGAAAGTCTTCAATATGTGCCACGCAGTTGATCCTTGAACTAACATGCACAACGCTTGCTCATCAGAAACTCCGTTTGGAATTGGAGTCATAAATGCTGGATAAGTTGATACTTGTTGGGCATATCCCCCGCCTTCAACCAGAGCCAGAACGCGAACACCAGATGCGTTTGTCCCTACAACCTCAACACCAGGAATCAGCGGAAGTTTTTGTGGAAACAAATACGAGTTTTCAGTTTGGTGTGTATCTGCGTAATTGATTCCAATTGCAGACACAGTTACGAGCTCATGACCCTCAACAGGAGTGGGTGTAGCTAGTTCTACTAAGTGCATGACATCTGGACCACCAAATTCGGTGATCTGAATTGCTTTCATTTTTCCCAGCTTTCTTAAATTAGCCCTTGGTTGAGCCGAGTGTTAAGCCTGAAACAAACTGCTTACGCAGCAAAAAGAAGACAATCAATGTTGGCAAAGCCGCGATTGTGGCACCAGCTGCTAAGAGGTTGTAATCCGTTACAAATTCGCCCTGCAGTCGACCCAAGGCGGATGTAATCGGTCGTTTTGAATCCGAGGACATGAGTACAAGTGCCCAGAAGAAGTCGTTGTAAATCCATGTTGTCATAAGTACACCAAGTGATGCCAACGCTGGTCGAAGCAAAGGCAACATCACCTTGGTGTAGTGCGTAAACACGCTTGCTCCATCAACCATTGCTGATTCACTAATCTCTTTTGGAACCGTCTTCATGTAACTGGAAAGTACAAATGTTGCAAAGCCCATCTGGAATGCAACGTGAATCAAAACAACACCCCAAGGGGAGTCATATAAAAGTCGTGGCATTCCGACTGCTTTACCCAAGGTAATGTACATCTTGAAAACAGGAATGAAAACTAATTGTGCTGGAAGCAAGTTTCCTGCTGTGAAAAGTAGCAATAGCGAAACATTCCACTTGAATGAATAACGGCTAACAACGAATGCAATGAGTGAACCAAAGAAAAGGGTTAGGAATACCGCAGGGACTGTGATCAGCGCTGTGTTCCAGAAGTACAATGGCAAATCCATACGAGAAATTGCTTCTGTGTAGTTATCTAGATTCAAAGTCTTTGGAATTGAGAAGAGACCATTAGCTCGTACATCTTTGTAAGGACGCAATGAAGTCCAGATAGTCCACGCAATTGGGAAGATCCAAACAATTGCGAAGATACCGATGAAACCAGAGATAAAGCGGTCCTTAACCTTCTGCTTGTTTTTGTACTTGGCAGCGGCTTGTGCGAGTTCTAGATCTACGCTCATTGCACATCACTCTTAAAGGTTGCTCGAAGGTAGGCAATAATCGGTCCAATCGAGAGAACAAAGAGAATCACTGCGTAGGCCGCACCCTTCATGGATGCGCCTTCACCAGCAATGTTCTGGAATACCAAAGTACCCAAAATCGGAAATCCCGCTGAAGAGCCGTAAATAATGTAAACGATGTCGAATGCACGTAGGGACTCGATGATCGTAATGACGATGACAATAATGTTTACCGGCTTCATTGAAGGGAAAACCACCTTCTTGAAGGTCTGCCATTCAGTGGCGCCATCAAGGGATGCGGCCTCACGCAACGCTAAATCAACTGACTTTAGGCCAGCTAAATACAAAAGCATGATGTAACCAATATGCCGCCACGAGGCGATGGTCAAAATGACATAGATATTGATGTCGTAATTACCAAAGAAAGAAATTGCATTATCGATATCACGACCAAAGAGGCCGTTAACAAAGCCATCTGGGCGAAGTAAGAAGTTCCAAATAATTCCAGTTACTGCGAGTGAAAGTACAACTGGAAGGTAATACGCGGTTTCGTAAAACTTGTGTCCGCGGATCTGTCGATCAATTTGGTAGGCAAGCAAAATTCCTAGTGGTGTGGCAATACCTGCAAACCACAGCAGCCAGATGACGTTATTTTGTAGACCCTCCCAGAATGCAGGAGTGTCAAAGAAAATATTTTTATAATTTGCTAGTCCAGCCCACTTAATTCGGCTGATAGAAATACCTGACCAATATGTAAATGAAAGAAGAATTGTTAATACTGCTGGAATCCACACGAGTAGTAAGTGGAAGAAAAGCGGAATACCAACGAAGGCTCCAAGTGTTGTGCGATCTGCTTTGGAAAAGGCTCGACGGCGAGAGACTTTAGTGCTGTCTTTCGCCGTCGAGCTCATACTTGTAACCCTATCTCTTATTTAACTATTTTGTTAATCAATAATGAATTTCAAAATTGATTAAGCCAAACTAATTAAGCTAGAGGAGGAAGTGCTTCCCATTGTGATTGCAAAGTATCTTGGATCTTTGCCACATCCTTTGGATTCTTGAACCATGACTGGATTGCTGGACCAACAACTGGGCCTGCAAAGTCTGGACGAGTATCGCGATCAAGGAACTGGGTGATGTACTTTGCTTCCGCCATAACAGCAAGCTGTTCCTTCTGGAATGCATCGTATGTTGATGTGTCCTGGCCACTGTTTGCTGATGTCATTGGAATAAGAGCTCCGTTTGCATCCTTAGCAGCAAGTGTTGCGTTCACACCTTCCATGTCGCCAGCAAACTTCAAGAAGTCTGCTCCGCCATCATTATTTGTACCGTTTGCAGCTACACACCAACCATCGATAGGTGCATCGATAGTGTCGCGGCCGTGCTCTGGGTTAATTTCTGGGAATGGAATGATTGAAAGGTCAGCATAATCAGCTTCTGACTGCTCCTTGAAGTTTCCACCGAACCATGAACCCATAAGCATTGATCCAGCCTTCTTCTGTAGAAGAAGCTGCATAGCTCCATCCCACTCGAGATCTAGAACATTTGGATTCATGTATGGAAGCAACTCAGCCCAGTGTGAGAACACATCTGTAACCTTTGCATCTGTCCACTTTTCGCGACCAGCAAGTAGGTCTACGTGGAACTGGTAACCATTAACGCGTGCGTTGATGATGTCGAATGTTCCCATTGCTTCCCAGCCGCCCTTATCTCCGGCAGCGAAACCAACAAGACCCTTCTTCTTCATGCCATCAAGCATCTTTAGATATTCATCCCAGTTTGTTACGTTGTCTGCATTCAATCCCAAGTCTTGGAACATTGACTTACGGAAGTGAAGACCCCATGGGTACCAAGACTTTGGAACGAAGTACTGCTTGCCATCAAGACCAGTTGAAGCAATCTTGTAGCTCTCTGTGTACTGATCGCCAATTGCATCCCATACGCCAGTTAGATCTGCGAGCAGACCCTGCTCTGCGAAGAACTGCATACGATATCCAGCCATCCACTCAAAAGTATCGTCAGGTGTTCCCTGTAGATACTGTGAGAGGTTGTTCTGAAATGCATTTGACTCAGTTGCGTTGTATTTAACTTCGTTACCTGTCTTTGCTGTGTACGCAGCAATCAAGGCTTCGTTTTGTGCTGTTGGGCCTGCATCAACAGAGCGAGCTCCGTATGCAAGTGGTCCTGTTGCTTTGTCACCGCAGCCTGCAAGTAGTGATCCACCTGCTGCGATTCCTAAACCACCAACTGCAGCACCCTTAAGTACTGAGCGGCGGGAAATGCCATTATTTAGATCTGACATCATCGTCCTTTTCTATTAATTGAGCCTT
>JBILAD010000102.1:0-4171 GCA_044354355.1 Candidatus Planktophila sp.
CACCTGGGGCGAGAATTAATGAGTCCCCATCAAGATTTTCTAAGGTTTGTAGCAGTAATTCTGGCAAAGCGACTGTGGTTGAAGGTTCGACCACCTGTCGTTTGAATAGCATGCCGAAACTGTATCGGTATAAAAGCCGAGTTAACCGTCTGTTTACCCTTTGGATTGCGTATGTTCAGCATCTGGCCCTATGTTTGCGCCATGGCACTTATCCGCTCGGCATATCAAGATGAATTAGATGGTGTCTCCCAATCCTTGGTTGACCTGACCACCATGGTCACTGCTTCGATCGTGAAAGCCTCAAAAGCGGTTCAGACCGCGGACTTAGCTTTGGCCGAAGAAGTCATCGCATCAGACATCAAAATCGATGATTATCAGCATGAATTAGATGCACGCATCATTGACATCATTGCCCGCCAGCAACCAGTGGCATCAGACCTTCGAGCCTTGGTGACAGCGATGCGCATGAGCGCAGATCTTGAGCGCATGGGCGATCTTGCCCACCACATCGCAAAGGTTGCTCGTCTTCGTCACCCAGAACGCGCAATTCCAGAATCATTGATTTTGCCATTTACTGAAATGGGTCATGTGGCTGAAAAGTTATCGATCATGGTGGCCACGGTAATTACCACCCGCGACACTGAGATGGCCATGCAGGTCGAAAAGGATGATGATGAGATGGATGACCTTCATAAAAAGGTTATTGCGACCATCATTAAAGATGAGACTGGCTTGAGCTTGGAGTCAGCGATTGATTTGACCTTATTGGGCCGCTACTACGAGCGATATGCAGACCATGCGGTATCGGTTGCACGCCGGGTGTACTTCTTAGTTACTGGAACTTTCGCCAACTAAATACTCTCTTTACAGCTGAAAGCAAGCAGTCTCTAGTTTGCTATCGTCTCCCAATGGGTCCAGCATTTAATCGTTTATGGGCCAGCAGTTTAGTTTCAAACTTAGCCGATGGTGTTCTTATTGCCGCAGCTCCATTGTTGGCGATCACGTTAACCGATAGCACCGTCCTTATTTCGATAATCGGGGCAATGGTGATGTTGCCTTGGTTGCTCTTTGCGATTCCAATTGGTGCGATGGTGGACCGTGTTGACCGCAGATTTATTCTGGCCAGCTCTAACGCAATCCGAAGTGCGGTTATTGGAATCATGGCTCTTGGTATTGCAACCGGGCATATAACTATTTATTGGCTGATTACTTCAGCCTTTGTTATTGGAATCTGTGAAGTTGCCAACGATACGACCGCTCAATCCTTGATTCCACAGATTCTGGATGAAGAGCACTATGAAAAAGGTAATTCGAGACTGCAGATTTCAGAGACGGTGATTCAAGGCTTTATCGGGTCCCCACTCAGTGGGTTTTTATACGCACTCGTGATCTGGTTGCCCTTTTTCATCAACAGTATTGGTTACGCCGTTGCAACGCTTTTAGCTCTTTCAATTCCAATTCAATACTTACAAGATGTTCGCACAGAAAGTTCAAAAGAGAGTAAGCCTGGATTTGTAGAAGATATAAAGTTTGGCATTAAGTATTTGTATAACCACAATGTTTTGCGACGTTTGGTGCTAACAACGGCAACCATCGGTGTGTGTTATTCAATGGGCACGGCAACAATGGTTTTGTTCATCATCAAAGAGATGGAACTTACCCCTAAGTACTTTGGTGTCATTCTTACAATTCAAGGCCTGGGAGCTTTGTTAGGTGCGATTGTTGCGCCAAAAGCGTCAAAGAAATTTGGCCGCAGCATCATGATGACTTTAGGGATCACAGGTAGTTCAGTGATTCTCTTAGCGCAAGGTTTTTCTCCCAACATTTATGTTTTCGTCGCCCTTGCAACTCTTGGTGGGTTTGCGATTGCTCAATGGAACATCTTGCTGATGGCTACCTATCAAACAGTGATTCCTAATGAACTGTATGGCCGAATTCATGGGACTCGAAGAACCTTGGTCTGGGGAATGATGCCCATTGGTTCGGTTCTAGGTGGTGTCCTAGCCCATTACAGCTTGCGGCTTCCAATGTATGTTGGGGGAGTGATTGCTTCGGCGATAGCCATTAGCTCGATCAAGTTTTTCATGGGAATCGCCGGCCGGGTAACGGTGGCGCAGTAAGCCACCTTTGACCCCTAAGGTGCAGGAGTTGATGAGTTTCTCAGTCAAGGGTTACACATTTGTTATCAAATTAGGCTCAATTCCAGCGTTCACTTATTGCTCATTTGCCGTTCACTAGGGCAGACTTTAGCCACCAAAAGCGCCTATGGGGTTGGTCGACTCTCCGCAGACGCTTTTCATTACCCTCAAGGAGGAACTATGAAGTTCACACGTAGCGCAAAGTTTGCGCTCGCAACTGCAGCATCAGCGGCGTTGGCATTTACATTGCTATCACCAGCACAAGCTGCAACTCGTTCAACGGTTATCTTGCATGAAACTAACTCAATTACAGGTTTGAACTGCAGCCTTTCAGCTACAAACTCAACAACTTGTTCTGCAGTTTCATACCTACAAGGTGCTGGATTTAACTATTACAACAACAAGAAGGAACTAGTAAAGAACACAGTTTTTGGTTCTTACAAGATTGTAAAGAACACAGCAACTGATTTCCGTACACAGTGGACAGTTAACCCTGGCCGCGTATGGTCAGACGGAACTCCAATTACTGGTGAAGACCTTCTTCTTTCACACGTTTTGTCATCTGATGCTTACTCAAAGGCTGCTGGCCTAGGAGATCCAAAGGATAAGAAGACAGCTCCTGCATTCAACGGTCTTGGTTACTCAGGCGTTTATGACAGCAACATTGTTGGCGAGCCAGTTCTTTCTGCTGACAAGATGACTGTCACATTGCAGTTCAAGAAGAGAATTGCTAACTGGGATCTTTACGGTCCAGGACCAGCTTCAGTACACGCACTTGTATTGATGGCTGAAGGCAAGGACAAGCTTGGAACTGTTGCTGAAAACGAGGCAGCTCGTGATCGCTTCGTCAAGGCATTCAAGGACAAGGACACAGCTCTTCTTACAAAGATGGGTAAGGTCTGGTCAAACGACTACACAATTACAACTGTTAACGACAAGACAAACCCATTGCTACTAGTTGGTAACGGTGGATTCCAGATTGACAGCGCAGTTGCAAAGACATCTGTAACACTAAAGAAGAACCCTAAGTACAACTCAGGACCAGCTCTAAGCGGTTCAGTAGATACAGTTGTATTCAAGTTCATTGGTGACGGAACAGCTGCAGCACAGGCTCTTGCAAACGGGGAGCTAGATGTTTACGCAGGTCAGGCAACTGCTGACGGTGTAGCAAAGCTAAAGGCAATCAAGAACGTAAACGTTGTTGGTAAGGACGAAGTTGCTTACGAGCACTGGGATCTTCACTACGACACAGTTCCAGATGAAGCTCCATACACAGGTTTGTTCTCTGTGAAGGATGGCGCAAAGTCAAAGGCACTACGTCAAGCATTCTTGCTAGCTCTTCCACGCAACGAAATCATGGAGAAGTTGATTGCACCAATTAACGGTGTAACAGAGCCAATCCGTTCAACATGGTTAGCTCCAGGATCAGCTGCATATGACAAGCTCATTGCTGCAAACGGTTCTGCTTTCTACTCACGTGGAACACAAGAGTCACGTAACAAGTCAGCACTTGCATTGGTTCAGAAGTTCTATCCAAATGCATTGAAGAGCCCATTAAAGGTTCGCGTTCTTGTTCCAGGTAACAACCCACGTCGTGCATCTGAATTTGCACTTGCAAAGGCAAACATGGCAAAGGTTGGATTTGATCTAGTAGGAGATGTCCGTACAGATTGGCCATCAAAGCTAGGTAACTCAGATTACGATGCTTACTTCTTCGCATGGGTTGCATCTTCTGTAACACAGCGTCAGTCAGCTGAAGTTTTTGATACTAATGGTGGAAACAACATCCTTGGTTACAGCAACAAAGCAGTTGACGCGATCATCGCAACTTTGGATGCACCACTTCCAGAGTCACAGTTGATTGCAAAGTACATTCAGATCGAGCGTCTAACTAACGCAGATGCAATCACAATTGGTGTGTTCATTCACCCAGGCGTTGTTGCAGTTAACAAGGATCTAAAGAATGTAAAGCCAGGCCCACTATCTCCAACAATCGTTTGGAACTACTGGGAGTGGTCATACTAAGGATTAAT
>JBILAD010000104.1:0-4145 GCA_044354355.1 Candidatus Planktophila sp.
GTTGCAACTACACCAGCACGGAGTGAAGCAAAGGCTTTGTGTCCTTTAGTTTTCATTTTTATCCTTGCTTTCGAGGGTTGGTTGTTGTTTACCATTCTGTGAGGGGTATCCCTAACATCTTTGCCATTTGACGAATACCTGGTCGCACATCGATCCACGAAATGACCAAGTGATGCGGATATCCGCCAGTGACTATTCCATTTACTAATGCAGCGGCATCAGGTTGAGTGATAACCGTTGCAGTATTGCCTTGGAAGTGATTGGGAGCTGGGATTGATTCCCCTCGACTCACAACCATTCGTAAACCCGTGCGATTGCTCGGATCTACATCCCGATCAATTCGGAACAGTGTTACTGGCCCGGTTTTGAGCGGAAAATTACCTGCAACGCCAAGTTTGCGATTGCAGTGAGTTGTTTGTGTTGCATTCTTTGGATCAGCTGCAAGCTTTGTTGCCGCAGATCCGCAGTGCCATAAACGCACTAAACCTTGGGAGGCATCTAGATCAACAATGTCAACGAGATAGTTTTCATCTGAGCCAAGTGCTTCACACATCATCATTGTTACTGCGCCTAAAACATCACGCTCACACGTTGTTACTGTTCCGCGATCAGATAAGCGCCCTAGAGAAGAACAGATGCAGGCTCCCAGATCTGTTGGGAATTCTGGCCAGCAACGAATTGCAATGGCATCTAAGAGTTCATCTTCACGCCATTTATCCAGTGCAACTTCAACTCCATACACCTTCTTAGCTTCAGCAACATTTACCGAAGCAAGTGAAGGTTGTGCAGCCACTGCTCCTGCATATGCTAATTCACGAGCTTCTTCTTTAACCTCTGAAATCTTTCCAAATGCATCATCAATTGATATTTGGCGAATATCTAGCCCAAAGAGAGAGCGAATCTGTTCTGCGTCATAGACGCAAGGCGTAAATCCAATAGGTGCCTCACCTACTGCACCAATCTTCTTTCCCTTTAACCAATCAAAAGCTTTCTGCGCTTCAGCTTCAGTGCCGAGTTCACCCACAATGTTTTTAGGTGTACTGGCTTCAGGCATCTTTCCTGCGAGCGCATCTTTAATTGCAGTGCGCACCTGTGGCTCATCTGCATTTCCATGGATGTGACGAATCGATTGCCCAACATTCATCAATGCATGTGCAGCAAGATTTACACCACACATGGAATTCAACTTAAGTCGCTCGCCAACTTCACCTGGTTCGCGCATTGACCAACCAAGAACAGGCCCCTTCACCTGTCCTAATAACTCAACAGCTGGTGAAGCATCTGAAAATGAAGCCATAAATAAAATGTGAAGATCAGCATCTGGAAGCGTTACCGCTGCAACATCATCAACAGTCATTACTAGCTCTGTTGGGCCAACCACTCTCGCTCCAAGCTCATTTAACAATGCACGAGCGCTGTCAAAATTTGCTTGAGCGCATCCGAGGTCGAATGTTGGGCGTGCTAGTGCAACGAGAGCAACAGTGCTAATTTCTACCTCCAGTGGTAAGACCTCTTGGAGGAGGGTGTCACTCTAAATCGTGCGCGTCAATGCTAAATGGGGGGGATTTTGCGCTTCGTTATAGGACTGTGACGATCCTTAGCGCTGAAGTAGAAAAGCTCTGGTCCGACCATTGACCTCAAATGCGGGCCAATCAGGGTCGTTAGTCAGCATCGCTACGCCTGAGGTTGTCGCCAGGATCGTGTCCTCGGCCTTCCATCCCTTGCCTGTTGGGTTCCAGGCGATGGGTTGGTTCTGGGCAATCAAGCGTGTGGAGCTCTGGTTTGCCGGCCAATCTCGAGGCAGAAAACCTGTTGGTCCCCCTTGATGGTGCTTGGTCCATTCATCGGCATCGAAGCCATTGGCGGGATAGGCCGCGATAGCAGCATTGATTGGATCTGAGAAAGGCTTTCCAACAACGGTGGCATCAAGCAGTGCCGCTTCAACTTTATAAATGGATGTGTATTCATTAGTCATCGATTCAGTTACTTCGCCAAAGGTAACAATGCGGGTAACAGAGGCAATCAAACCTTTTCGTTTAGCACAAATTGATGCAGAGACCCGATTGCCCACAACGGCATCTGTTGGCAATGGGTGCCTAAATGTGTGAACTCTTTCTTGGCCGGCAACTCCTAAGAATGCGATTTCTAAATCAGCTTGCCATAGTGAATGTGTAATGAGTCCAGCAACATCTATTTCACGATCTGTGCTCTCAACCTGCTTCATGGCATTGCCTAAAGCAACTGCTGCATCACTGCAAATCTCTTTGAATCGTGCAACATCTGATTCAATCAGTGAAGCTCTCATCATCTCTACTTCAGTTCCTAAATCAATTCGATCCCCACCTGGTTGATCACTTCCCACTTTTGAACCTGTTGGAAGTTGTGGGTCTCGCCCTTCAGACCACTTAACAGTTTTAACACTTACTTCACTTGGAAATTCTTCTGCAATCAAACGTGGTGCTTCAACTACATTTGTGATCGCTGTTGCAGAATCTTGTGTGATGATCAAGTCAAAACAAGCTGCATCTATTGTTGTTGGAACATGAACTCGGCCTGCAATAGCCCAAGCAAGATTTGGATTACGCCTCAAGACAAAGGTGTCTATACCTTTTTCCTTCATTAAATCGCGAAGTGGCTGCAGGCGTTGGTTAAATGTGCTCATAGTGACAATTCTATTCCACACTCCTTGCGAACAAGGTCAAAGGCAAGAGAATTTTGAAATACCTAAGTCCTTTGTTTCTGATGCTAGATACCCAGAAATAAATGCATTTCCCTCAATAGTTTAAGCAAAAACAGGTGCAATCATCAAACAATTCGATTATAAGGTTCCGGAGTTGATTGCCGAGGTTACCTCATCTTAAATCGATTAAGTCAACTTATGTCAGCAAGATCATCTGCCAACGCTCGCATGATTTGGCCAGGTATCACACCCAGAATTCTAGAGGCAAACTGCAAGAGGCTTAGCTCGCCGACCATAGGTAGCATGGGATTGGCAGAAAGATGTGGAAGGTGCTTCAACAATACAGACTTTGAAGATTCATGAGCCAGAAGTTCGTTGAGCGACATTCCGATGTGAAAAATTCCGCCAGGAAATTCATCAACAGAAGGAGGTCGTTGGAGAGCTTCTTGTAGAAGCGGCCATTGGAGTCTCACGTAACAATGTTCCTCCGAAATTTCTCCTTCTTTGGGGATGCCTATCCTCTCATATTGTTCCAATGGGGCGTCATTTGCAATCATCAACTTACGCATAAGTTTAATTAGTCGAATTTCTTCTTCATCGTTGACTAACGGATTATTTTGATCCGGATCTTGGTTTAAGTCATAGAGAAGGGAACCCCAGAAATATGCATTAGACATGCGACCTCCAGCAATTTTTAACACCGAGATTTCCTTTGTAAAAGAAAATGGTTCATGCAATTCCATGGTTTTCAATTGCTGAACTGGAAAGTGCGACCTCATGTGCGAAGGCATAAGAGTGTATTCATAAAGCGGTGTGTTTGAAACATCTCGTGGTGCGCGCATGTAAATCCAACGTCCGTCCGTCACGCAGGTGTGGCCGCCAAATACTCCAAATAGTGCCCCTTCATGGATTTCAGACTGCTTCTCGACAACTTCCGAGAGTGGGGAACCTTGCATATTCTCAGTGGGAGTAAGGCCAAAAAATTCAAGGACGGTAGGACCGATGTCGATTGTCTGGACAAGGGAATCTCGGCGCTCATTCATTATTTTATTTCGAGGATCCCAGAGAAAAAGTGGGGTATGAATAGTCTCGTCCCACCAAGGTTGGACTGTCTTGCCAAACCATCCGTGTTCTCCAAGAAGGAATCCATGGTCTGTACAAACAATGAGCATCGTATCTTCCCAAAGATCGTGCTCATCAAAGAAATCTAAGACTCGACCTAGCGAGTTATCACAAAAGGTCATCAACGCTGCATACTCGTTCTTGACATGGTCTACAGTTATTTGGTCTTCATTGATTTTTTTGTATTCTGGCCAATCATAGTGATCACCATTGTATTCATGAGGGTAATGGGCTTTATGTGCGGCATAGGAAAAAAATGGCTCGTGTGGATCAAAAGTTTCTATTTGCAAGAACCATTTATCTTCTTTGTGATTAGTCTCAAGAAAGTGTAAACCTGCATCAA
>JBILAD010000019.1:0-15359 GCA_044354355.1 Candidatus Planktophila sp.
AACCGCGGAGTAGCTGTTGTGCTTGCTGCAAGCACAACAACATTCCCAATCACTCCACTTGGAATGATTGTTTACGATCAAATCGTAAAGAACTAATTTACGTTCTTTAAGGTGAGGGGTTCTCGAAAGGGAGCCCCTCACTTCGATTTGTAGCTCATTAATTTCTTTTTAATAGATAACACCACTAAGATTGAGAGAAATGTTTACCTATACAGTCAAGCGTCTACTTCAAAGCCTTTTAGTTGTTTGGGCTGCAGTAACCTTGATGTTTGCTCTCTTTTTCATTATTCCTGGGGATCCAATCTCGCTCAAAAGTGGCGAGAAGGCTCTCCCGCAAGACATCTTGGATAACATTGAAAGAAAATATGGGTTAGATAAGCCAACCTATATTCAGTATTTCCGCTTTTGGGGAAATCTATTCCGAGGCGATCTTGGCTATTCATATAAGAATGACAAATCTGTAAACACAATTTTGCAAGACGGGCTATCAACAAGTGCTCGATTACTTTTCTGGGGCGCTTTATTCCAATTAATCATCGCTTTAGCTGTAGGTCTAACGAGCGCGATCAAGCGCGGCTCCCTCGGCGATCGCATAGGAACAGTGTTTTCTGTAGGTATTCAAGGTATTCCAGTCTTCGTATCAGGCCTCTTGGCTCAGTACCTCTTCGGCGTACTTCCTTTCCAAATGGGTTGGGATTGGCTCAACTTCTTTAAACCGTGGCCGCAAACATGGGCGCTCGGGGTAATACCAACGGATAGTTGGAAGGGCATGATCTTGCCGGCTTTGGTTGTTGCAGTTGTCGACGCAGCCTTTATTGCTCGCATGCTTCGCTCATCTTTACTAGAAGTATTACGTGCCGATTATATTCGCACAGCATTTGCCAAAGGATTGTCAGCACGTCGGGTGTGGTTCCACCATGCTCTTCGTAACGCACTAATTCCCGTCGTTACTGTTTACGGAACATCATTGATCGCAATCTTTGGCGTTGCGGTTCAAACTGAAAAAGTCTTCTCTTTACCTGGCATGGGCTCGACTATTGCTGATTCTGCGTTATCCCAAGATGCACCCGTTGTGCTTGGTTTAGCAATTGTTGTTATTTCCTTCGGTGCTTTTGTTAACTTGATTGTTGACCTTAGTTATGCGTTGATTGATCCGCGCATCAAGATTGATGCAAAGGCGGTTCACTAATGTCTATGGAAGATCAAGTGCCTGTTTCTCTTTCTTATTGGCAAGATGTGCGCAAGCGCTTCTTTGGCAATAAGATTTCAATTATTGGTTTAGTAATTCTTGTTTCCCTTATCCTTGCCGGAATTATTGGGCCATTTATTAGCGGTTGGAAATTCGACGATCTTGGACCAGACATTTTGGTCGGTCCTGGATCAAATGGACACTGGTTAGGCACAGATGACTTAGGCCGTGATATTTTCACTCGCGTTACATTTGGAATTCGACTTTCATTGACAGTTGCGATTGTTGTTACAGTAATTTCTGTTTTTGTGGGAGTTACCTTGGGCGGAATTGCAGGATACTTTGGTGGCTGGGTTGATACTTTGATCAGTCGCTTTATTGATACATGGCAGGTAATCCCATTTGTATTGATCGGCTTTGCAATTATCACTGTTTTTGGCTCATCTTTCTGGGTAATTGTTGCCGCACTTGTATTTACAGGTTGGTACTCAACAACTCGTTTATTCCGCGCATCGGTGATGCAGGTTAAGTCTTTGGAGTATGTAGAAGCAGCTCGGGCGACAGGTGCTACAACAAAGCGAATTATCTTGCGTCATATTGGCCCAAATGCGATTCCACCAATCATTGTTGTCCTCGCCTTCTCTGTCGCAGGAGCGATCTTGAGTGAGTCTGTCTACGCCTTTCTAGGTGTGGGTTTCCGCGAGCCGACTCCATCACTTGGTGTGATGATTTCTAGTTCACGTAACTACCTAACTGATAAGCCATTTGTTTTCTTTATTCCAGGCTCTGTCCTTGTTCTACTCACTCTTTCAATTGTGCTGATTGGTGATGGTCTTCGTGACGCGCTCGATCCAAAGCTTCGAGGTGTTAAGTGAGTCAGCCGTTATTGCACATTGATGACCTGCATGTTCACTTCAATACCAGCGATGGTGTTGTTCAAGCGATCAATGGCGCATCACTTACTTTAAATCCAGGAGAAATCGTTGGACTAGTTGGTGAGTCTGGTTCTGGTAAATCTGTGACTGCCATGAGCATCTTGGGTTTAGTTCCAAAGCCTCCTGCTGTTTACCCGAAGGGTCGAATCCTGTGGAAGGGGATTGACCTTTTAACAACGCCTGATCGAGAACTTCGCGAGATTCGTGGTGGCGAGATTTCAATGATCTTCCAAGATCCAATGACTTCTCTTAATCCCGTCTACACAATTGGTCATCAAATCTCTGAAATGATCCGTGTGCACGAGCGCATCTCAGCCAAAGCTGCAAAGCTTCGTTCAATTGAAATGCTTGACCTTGTTGGTATGCCAAATCCGCAACAACGAGTCGATGATTACCCACATCAATTTTCAGGTGGAATGCGCCAGCGCGCAATGATTGCAATGGCATTGTCATGTAATCCAGAGCTACTTATTGCTGATGAACCAACAACAGCGTTAGATGTGACTATTCAAGCCCAGATCCTTGAGATCCTTGAGAAGTCTGCTCGTGAATTAAATGTTGCAGTTCTTCTGATTACTCACGATTTAGGCGTTGTTGCCGGAATCTGTGATCGTGTAGCAGTTATGTATGGTGGACGAATTGTTGAAGAAGCACCAGTAGATGATCTCTTTGAACGTCCACTCATGCCATACACATGGGGATTAATGAAATCTATTCCTCAGATGGACAAGTCATCAACAGATCGTTTATACACAATCCCTGGCTCACCTCCTGTTATGTCACGACCACCAAAGGGGTGTGCCTTTGCTGCTCGTTGTGAGTTTGCAATTGATAAGTGTCAAACAGAGGTGCCAGAGCTAGAAACATATGCAGCTGGCCGATTAGTACGTTGCCACCGGGTGAATGAACCTAATTTTGTGAAGGTGCTCAAATGACAGAGCCATTACTAAGAGTTACTAATCTTGAGAAGAAGTTTCCTATTCAACGTGGAATGTTCAAGCGCACTGTTGGACAGATTCATGCTGTGGATGGAATCTCCTTTGATATTGCACCAGGAGAAACACTTGGATTAGTTGGTGAATCAGGGTGCGGTAAGTCCACAACGGCTCGATTAATTTTGCGTTTGTTAGATCCAACATCAGGTGAGATTTACTTTGATGGCAAAGAAATACATGCGATGACTCGTCATGAGATTCGTGCTGTTCGTAAAGATATGCAGATCGTTTTCCAAGATCCTTATGCATCTCTCAATCCACGGATGACGGTTCGTCAGATTGTTGCCGAGCCATTGATCGTTCATGGGATGGCTAAGGATGACTCAGATCCACAGGTCGATGAAATGATCGAACTGTGTGGTCTTTCTCGTGAGTTCGGAAACCGTTACCCGCATGAATTTTCAGGTGGACAGCGCCAGCGCGTTGGAATTGCTCGTGCATTGGTTACACGTCCAAAGCTTGTTGTGTTAGATGAGCCTGTGTCTGCATTAGATGTTTCTGTGCAAGCACAGATCCTTAACCTGCTAGATGACTTGCGTGAAAAGTTTGGCTTTAGCTACCTATTCGTAGCTCATGATCTTTCAGTTGTTTCACACATTTCTGCTCGCGTGGCAGTGATGTATCTGGGAAAGATAGTTGAAATTGGTACGCGCGAAGAGATTTTCAATAATCCACAGCACCCATATACAAAAGCGCTTATATCTGCAGTTCCTCTTGCAAATCCAAAGCTAGAACGTATTCGTAAGACAACTCGAATTGTTTTGACTGGTGATGTTCCAAGCCCAGCAAATCCACCATCAGGTTGCCGATTCCGCACTCGTTGCTGGAAGGCACAAGAGGTGTGTACTACGACAGAGCCTTTGTTAGTTAAATCTGGTGATCATCAGGTTGCTTGTCATTTCCCAGAAAAATAACTAACTAGCGTTATTGAGTAACGCGGTATGTAGCAAGAGTCGAATCACTCGCATAAGCAATTCTCACGCTAGCCTTTTGAGTCGCTGCTAAGCCACTAACAATCTGTAACGCTGTCAGCTATGAAAACTACAGTAATGAAGCACCCCTTAGCTTTGAAGTTCAGCCATTAACTCGTTAATAGGACCTTCAATTTGATCCCCAAAGAGATTCTTTCGGTGTGCTTCGAGTCGCTCCTTTAGCTGCGCCAATTGCTCAACCTGTTCAACAGTGCCAAAAATAGATCTTTTTTCCTTATTGAAGTCGCACAACTTTAAAATGTTTCCAAGACCTTGGAGTACTTCGCCACCAATCAAATACTTTTCCAGCCACTTCTCTATCTCTGCAATCATCTCGTGACGTGAAAAATCTGATGACTTCAGATAGGCATGGTTTTCAATGATCTCTTTTCCAGCATCTATGAATACCTGACCTGATTGCTCAAGTTCTCCAGCGCGCCAGAGAGTGACACCCTTTCGGAAGACTTGTCGCAAATCAGGAGCAGGATCTCCGCCAACAGCACTCCCCATAGTGGTTCTCATGAACTTACGCAGCGCTAGTCGTTCTTTCTCATTATGAATCACATGCAGGAGGGCTTTTTCCCATGATTGATCTGCGTCATAAGTTGAAGAATTCCAGAGATACTCACCGATAGTAAAAAGTGGAATCTGTGACATTTCAAATTGAAGCATTGGATTAGAGAGCAAACCAGCTGAATACTTATGTAGTCCAACCTCGCGACCTCGAACAGGTCCGATAAATAGATTTTTCTGCAGGCTGCCATCGTTTACTGGAAAATTATCCCAATACATTGGTGATCTAAGAGTTGTTCGTTCGAAAATTACCGCATCTGATATGTCCAAATATTCAGAAATTATGGAACGCCCAGTCCACATTAGGTTGATGCGAGAATGTAGTTGGCGACCAATTTCCTGAAGGTAAGGCTCATTTCCTCTGCCTGAATAATGCATGGGGCAGACGGTAAGAGACACCTTTGAATCTAACGCAACCAACTTTGACCATACGCGATTAGTAAAGTCTGCATGGGCCGCCGCTGTTGAAAGATATGTATCCATATCTTCCTGATGCTGAAGCTCCCAGGCTATGTCATCCCACAGCAGCCCAAAGTGGCGTGCTCCTAAATCAAAAAGCTGCTTGTAGCGGGTGATAACAGCATCAACATCATTCTCATCGGAGTACTTAACTGACAAGCCAGGAGATACGCAGGTAACTATATCGATCGCATTGAGACGGCCAACCTGAATCAACTCTTCCGTAGAGTTGAGAAAATCTGATTGAAATGGTTGACGCCAATTAAACCTCTGCCACGGGACATCTTTTGGTGCCAGGAAATAGGTGTTCATGTTGAAATCACCGAAGTTTTTTAATCCACGTAGACGTTGTTCATGGGACCAAGGTTTGCCATAGAAACCTTCCACAACTCCACGCACTGCAAAGTCAGGTCCAAGATCTACTGAGATATTCTCTTCGGCACTTGTTGCAAAAGAGAACAGATGATTGAGTGCATATCTCAGGCAATGATCAAGGGCGATGCCTATAGTTGCAACTACTCCAGTTGCAGATCGAGAAGCAACAAGTGTGTAACCCTCCAAGTTAGTAGGTCGACTAGCAACAACTTTAACTTCGAAACTTGTTGTGGTCGGGTGGGTTCTCCAAAATTCGTCCGCGATTGATTGTTGATGTGAGTTAAGAGTTTTAATAGACACTAAATCGCCACTTTCTGTGCCGCAACATTAAGGGTGCTAACAAAGCTGTCTGGAGTATTTGTGAAATGTCTTTGTGCTGCGTGAATTATCGCTCCAAACACTGGTGCAACATTAAGAACCGATATTGCTGCTTGCGGCAGTAAAGTTCTTAACTCTGTTTCAAATGCTTGGTCAAAAATCTCATTACGGGCAGTATGTAATCCACCAGCGCGCACTACAGGAATTGATCCAGAGTTGAAATTAAGTTGATTCACGATGCCATAGATGTCTAATGCATGTTGCTTTGCAACTTGTGACGCGATCTTGATCGCTTCAGTATCTCCAGCAGTGCATAGTCCAAAGATAAGAGGAGCAATTGATTCATCTGGATCGATTCGATCACGAGCGATCGCAGTGAAAAATGCCTTTGTGTCCTGGAAACCCATAAACTGAACAAACTCTGTATATAAAGCGGTGCGTGGTTGAATGCCATGGAAGGATCTGGCAATACTTTCTAATGCCAGAGAGATCAATTGTCCAGCGCCACCACCCTCACCCAAATCCATACCCATTGTTTGAACTGTTCGAACTCCATCGCGACCAGCGCTCTTTCCGCCGGTTCCTGCGATTGATACACAGCCAATCCCACTTGGAGCCCCTGCAAAGAGTGCGGCAAATGAGTCATTTATCAGTGTGCAACGCCCTTGCAGGCCAAGCTCTTTGATTACGGGAATAAAGAGGTTCTGATCTTCTTCCCAATCAATTCCCGCGAGGGCAAATGTTGAATCTACGATCTCATCTCGCTGAACATCGGCTGCGCGGAGGACAGCTTCAATGATTTCATTTAAACTCTTTTGAACTGATCCAATTCCAGAACGCTCCCAATTAGCGCCTCCATTAGCAGCTGTTCCTAAAACATTTCCATATAAATCCACAACACAGGCATGTGTCTTTGTTCCGCCACCATCGACACCTAGAAAAACTTCACGCATTGAAAACCCCAATCATTCCAGCATTCTCTTTACGTAAATCTGCCCAAAGTTCTCGAGCCTGCGAAATATCGGGACCGATCGGATTTGTAATCAAGGCACGGAGTGCACACTCTTCGTCTCCATGAAGGGCTGCCTCAATTGTAAGCAATTCGAAATCTTTGACTGAGCGCACAAGGGCATCGATGTCGCCACGCATTCCAGATGTCTTAATCGACTTGGCACCATCCGAAGTAATCACTGCAGGTAGCTCCATAACCGCATCATCTGGAAAACCTGGCACTGCACCATTATTGAGGGTATTTACAATATGTGTTGTTCCAGCATTTGTATGAATGTCCGCCATTAATTCAGCGGCAGAGTCGCTGTAGTAAGCACCGCCTCGCTGCATAAGCTCTTCTGGCTTAGTAATCAATGTTTCATCCTTAAACTTTTCAATCAAAATTTCTTCAATCTTCATTACCTCGCTTGCGCGGGTTGGGTTCTTTGACTGATATTCAATCCACTCTTTTTCAGAGTAGTAATACAGCAAATAATAATTCGGAATGGCTTGGAGCATATCGATGGAACTTTGAGTCCATGCAGGGGAGTCTCCAGGCTTAGTCTTATCAATTGTGAGCCCACGAAAGGCTTTTATCGCATCAATGCTGCGATCTTTGCCATTTACTTCCACCCCCCGAATCCATGACAAGTGATTCAATCCAATGTAATCAAAGCTCACTTGGTCTGCAGGGACCCCCATAGCCTCTGCAACTTCTATTCGTGTGTTCCAGGGAACATTACATAAACCAATAGTTGTGAGTTGTGGAACCTCCTGAATGATGGTTTGAGCAATTAACCCAGCAGGATTTGTAAAGTTGAGCAGAATTGCATGTGGAGCTTCTTCAGCTATTGTGCGCGCAACATTGAGTGCAACGGGAATTGTTCGCAGAGCCTTAGCAAAGCCCCCAACACCCACAGTTTCCTGACCCACCAAACCATATTTGCGGCCTAACAACTCGTCGCGGTGCCGTGCAGCTTGTGTTCCCACGCGGAATTGGCTCACAACAAATGAAGATCCTCGAACCCCAGTGCGTAAATCAGTACCAAATTCAACTTCAATATCAAGCTGGGCAGCAGCAATCATTCTCTTGGCGAAAGCTGCAATAATTTCTAGTTTGGTAGGTTCGATGTCTACCAAATGAATGTGGGTTATCGGTAGGCGAGCATGGCGTTTGATGACTCCGTCAATTAATTCGGGGGTATATGTAGAACCCCCTCCGATTACCGCTAATTTCATTACATCGACTCAGCTAGTGGGCGACCTGAGGATTTGTGCATTTCTTGAAAGACAATCTCACGGCTCGTGGATGTTGCAATGCTAAGCGCGCCAACAAGAATTCCAGTGTCACCGAGGGTGGAAACTTCGATGGAAGGAGGAAAGGGGACAATCGAACTTACTAACTTCATTATTGGTTCGATAAAAAATGTGGCTTGGCGACCAATTCCTCCAGAGAGAACAACTAGTTCGACATCTGTAACAGCTGAAATAGCGGCTATATACAAGGCAATTCGCTCTGCCTCAATATGGATAACCTCTTTGGCAAGCCCGTCACCATCTTTGGCAGCCTTCAAAATATCTACAGTTGAATATGGCTCAGCAAGAACGGAGTCTTTGTATTTTTTAGCTAATGAGCGTGCAATCACAGCAACACGATCACCAGAAGGATTAGTTGCATCTCTATGAGTATCTAGTGGATCGCCAAACGGTATATAGAAAATTTCGCCGGCAGCACCACGATGACCTCGGTGGATTTTCCCATCCAAAACCAGCCCTGAGCCCAAACCAGAGCCAACTGAAAGAACAGCAAAGTTTTTAACGTCTTTTCCATGACCAGCAGTCTGCTCAGCAACTGTCACTAGGTTAATATCATTTTCAACAGTCGGAGTTATGCCAAACTCGCTTTTTATGAGTTCAGTGAGATTTACACCATCGAGTGAGGAGATTGTTCCGGCGATAGAAACGACTCCAGTGTTCTGATCGATTACACCTGGAGTTCCCACAACGATGGATGCAACGTCCTTTAAAGAATAGCCAGAATCCTTAAGTGCTTG
This sequence comes from Candidatus Planktophila sp., assembly GCA_044354355.1. Classification (GTDB taxonomy): domain Bacteria; phylum Actinomycetota; class Actinomycetes; order Nanopelagicales; family Nanopelagicaceae; genus Planktophila. Next base: position 8,860 of record JBILAD010000019.1, read on the forward strand.
GTTTACTGCGGCATGTATGACGGACAACAAATCTTTTAGTTTCAAAGATTTAACGGGAACAGATATCTGAGCAAGCATTTTTTCATTGAGATCCCCAACAGCGGCGCGAATGAATCGAGAGCCGATATCGATTCCTAGTGAGATCTTCAGATCGCTAACAGCTTCAAATACTGAACGAGCACGTTTTGGGTCTTCAGCTCCAGGGGTGTACTCCTGAATCAAGCCTGTTTCAATGAGCGATCGCAAAATCTCTGCTGTTGTTGGTCGAGAAAGGCCAATATGTCGTGCAACCTCAGCAGCATGCAATCCACCATTGCGCCTTAGCGTCTCTAAAACGCGACGTTCATTCAACTCTCGGATTAGAGAAGGAACCGCAGGCGTTACATTGGAAATCATTTATCCCTTGACTCCAGTCAGAGTTACACCTTCGAGGAAGACTCGTTGCGAGAAGAAGAAAATCACAATAGCAGGTAGCATGAACAAAACCGATGCAGTCATCATGAGATTTGTCTCGGTATGATGATCGCCTTTAAATGCGTTCAATCCAATTCCTAGTGTGTAAAGATCAGGGTTTTCAGCTAAGTATAAAAGTGGGCCAAAGAAGTCATTCCATGAGCCCAAGAAAGCAAATAATGCGATCGCAGAAATTGCAGGTTTTGCCAATGGGATCACAATCCGCATCATCAGCTTAAACTCACTGCACCCATCAATTCTTGCTGCATCGGAAATCTCATCAGGAATCGAAGTGAAGAATTGTCGAAGTAGGAAAATTGAAAAAGCACTAGCAAAGAAACTTGGAACAATCATTGGAAGGAAAGAGGGAATCCAACCAAGTTTGGCAAACATAATGTAAACAGGGATTTGGGTAACTTGTCCAGGAAGCATCATGGTTCCAAGAATCACAATAAAGGTTGTATGTCGCCCACGCCACTGCAAACGCGAGAGTACATATGCTGCTGGAACACTAGAGACTACGGTACCGATGGTTCCCATCACAGAAATAAACAATGTATTGAGTGTCCACTTCAAGAATGGGACAGTAGTGAATACATCAACGTAGTTACTCCAGATAAATGGAGAAGGCCAGAATGAACGAGTTTCAGCCTGACCACCTGTCATGAAAGAGATGATTACAACCATATACAGTGGAAATGCGAAGATTAATGACATGACGATTAATGCTGAGTGATCTCCAGCAGATTGCAAAAAATCCTTCATGCGCTTCTTGCGTCGCAGGATTACTGCTTCTTCGTCAATCCTTTTGATTTGATCAACCATCAAATGGCTCATTTGAATAAGCTCCCGTTTGGATAGTGGACCCATCGCTTTTGAGTCTTTAGAATGATCAGAGTGCATACAAGAGTTATCAATAGTAGGAACCACGCAAGTGCTGATGCATATCCCATTTCGTAAGTTTTGAAAGCCATTTCATAAATGTGTGTTGCGTAAAAATACATCGCCTTTGAGTAGTCATTGACCTGTCCAGAAGCTACGAAGGCTTGTGTGAAGTATTGGAATGAACCAATGACGCCGGTTACACCAGAGAAGAAAATTACTGGAGTCAAAAGCGGAAGAGTTATGTATCTAAATGTTTGCCAAGTAGATGCGCCTTCAAGTTCAGCGGCTTCATACAGAGATTTAGGAACATCTAGCAATCCGGCTAGGAAGATAATCATGGTGTCGCCAATACCCCAAAGCCCAAGGAGGATCAGACCCCATTTAGACCAGTTTGGATCCAAGAACCAATATGGAGGATTGTCGATTCCAACACCTTCCAAAGTCCTATTGATTGGACCGTAAATCGGATTGAAAACGAATGTAAAAACTATTGTTGCAGCAACTGCTGGAACCATTGAAGGAATAAAAAAGAGAGTTCTATATATTTTGCTGCCATGCTTTGGACGAGTTAGTAACCATGCGGTAAAAATTGCAAAACAAATACGTAGGGGAATGCTTTTAACCGAGATCCAGATTGTATTTTTTAGAGCTTTCATAAAATCGTCATCTTCAAAAAACATGCGTCGATAGTTATCTAGACCAATGAACTCTGGAGGATTGATAATATTGAACTTTGTAAATGATTGATAAAAACTTGAAACCATCGGATAGGCAGTAAAGAGAATTAATCCTGAAAGCCAAGGAAGCAAACACAAAAAGATAAAAATATAGGGAACCTTTAATTTTCTGCGTGGAGGAGCAACCTCCCCCTTCTTCTTGAAGAGGGAGGTTGCTCTTAGTCCATTCGTAGACATTTTGTTACTGGTACGCCTTAATCTCTCTGATTTCGGGAGATTATTTCATCGATCTTTCCTGCAGTATCTTCTAGTGCGCCCTTGAGGTCGCTAATTGCACCGTCCTGCCAAGCGGCCATAAGAGTTGCAACTAGATCCTCATCTTTGTGCTCACCAGTATTTGGTAGCAAGTGGTACACAGACTTTGGATTAGATTGGATTGAATAGAATGGCTCATACCAACTTGGAAGACCTGTTGGCTTAGCTGTCGAGCTCTTCAATGGTGATGGTGCACCACCAACCTTGTCATATTGATATGAAAGAGTTGTGTCAGTTGCAAGACCCTTAAGTACGATCCATGCTCCCTTTACATTCTTTGATGTCTTTGAGATGCCTGCTAACGGATATCCAACAACACCCGAACCGCGATGAGTCGCAGTCACTGAAGCATCAGTTGGGAATCCTGTAACACCCATGTTGACCTTTGTGCACTTATCCGCAAGAGCCCAAGCATCACCTGTGCAGTACAAGGTAGCCATCCAGTTTGCATCCATCTTCATCGCTACACGTCCTGTAATGAAGTCATGCTTTTCTCCCCATTCGCCACCACGTCCCGCGGTGAACTTAGTGAGCGCTTTACTTCCGGCGTTGAAATCTCCAGCACCATATACATCAGCGATGAACTTCTTCTGCCAGGTGAGCATCTTTGCCCAGCGTGCATCAGAAGATAGGGCTGAAGTTCCATTGGAGTTATACCAGCGCGCTCCGAATGCTTGACCGAGCCACATAGATTCCATACCCCAGCCGTAGTAACCAGACTTTGGAACAAACCCTGCGCGTGTGATGTTTCCATCTTTGTCAAAGGTGGTTAACTTCTTTGAATACTCCATAAGTTCAGCTGTTGTCTTTGGTGGGTTCTTGTATCCCGCCTCGGCCAAGAGATCCTTGTTATAGAAGAAACCAAAAACCTCGGTACCAGGCATTGGAAGTGCGCAGCGAACGCGACCAGAAATCGTTGCAGAAACCGCAGAAGGCTTAAATGTTGCCCCTAGGTTTACACCTGTCGTGCGGCTTGAAATCATTGTGTTGAGTGGAAGCCAAATACCTTCTCCACCAGCACAGAACCATCCCAAGTTGCCATTTCCATTAGAGATTGAAATATCTGGACCATCTGATTTGTTGGCCACGATTGCCTTCATCGAAGTAGCCATGTCCATTCCAGTTTTTAACACGATGTCGAGTTGGGGATTAGCTGCTTGAATTCGAGCAATTGCAGCTTTCCATTCCGCAACCTGCCAGGCGCGGGTATGTGGTGTCCACACAGTTACGGTGTTTGAGGCAGCTGAAGCGGAACTGGAGACCGCAACTAAACCACTCAAAACTAGCACCGCGACTGTGAGTGAGGCGAAGAAGCTTTTCTTCATTGTTTTACTCCTGTCACAATAACTTTTGGTAGATCCACAAGTAGCCCACGCCATTGTGTTAGGAAACCTACCGCTTTGTGTTAGGTTACCTTACAGAGATTTTGGGGATGGTCAAGGGTCTTTGAGGGGGATTTATGAAAGGGCGTGTCGCAGGAGTACTTCTGCTTGTGTTTGCCGTAATCGCTTCAGTAATGGCCCTTGATCGCAGAGATTCAGGTATCCCTCCATTGGATGGGTCTCTTATCTACCATCGGTACACAGAGTACGGCGCGTGGGATGCCACGATGTGGCTCATTGACCTCCCAACAGGGGAGCTAACTCAAGTCGGTGCCGATTGGAATGACATGGTCTCACCCATCAATGCCCATTTTTCGGCTGATGCTCAGACAATCACCTTTATGGGAAGCCAAGCAGGCCTGAGTGAGAATGAGTGGGATGTCTTTACCTCCCGCTGGCAGAACGGCCAATGGCAAGAGCCTATAAACATTACGGGACCAAATGGCGCTCGCGATGAGGATCCCAAATTTTCACCCGATGGGTCAAGGATCATTTACAAAGAAAATGGGGTGCTCACAACTGTCTCAGTCAATGGCGGTGCAAAAACCTATCTAACTGTTGGTAAACCTCAATCCTCAATGCCTTACTTTAGAAGTAATGGCAAAGATGTTTTATTTGAGCGAGAAGGCGACATCTATCTCCTGCAGAATGGCGTGGAGAAAAAGATGTTTGCAGGAGAAGGGCTCTCTTCCTATTATCCAATTGGAGTCGATATGGACTCGTACTTATACACACGAATTCAGTACAACAAACATGATTCAATCATGAAGGGTTTTTATGATGGCTCTCCATCTGAGAACTACTTCTTCAATTCAACCGATTGGGATACATCAGACTCATATCCATATGAGGATGCTAAAAAAATAATCTTCTTTGTTTCGGGCGACACGATGATTTTTCACGGCGGATATAACTTGGCTCTTGCCGACTTAGGCAGAAAAAAGATTTACTCAATTGATGAGTTGTATTCAGATATCAGTCGTACAGATATCAATTCAGACTTACAAGAGCTTGGTCCGGCTTGGACTTCGATTCGATTCAAAAAATAGCTATGAAAGGCTAATAACACTGTAACTTGAAAGGGTTGAATCACTTGCATATGCAATTCGCACGCCAGCCTTTTGAGTCGCTGCTAAGCCATTAACAATCTGCTCTGTCAGTAATTCACCAGGTGCAACCACAGCCACACCTGGGGGATATGGCGCAATCAAATCAGCACTAATGCGCCCGATGGCATCGGGGGCTGAAACAAACTCAGTATCTGCAAAGTAAGCATCACGGATAGACATGGCAACTGTTGGCACAACAGACCAACTAAGAGATGTTTGTGTTTGTCTAGTTGGACCTTGTAATTTCTTCAGAATAGGAACTAGGGCGTTTTCAAGAACTTTAAAGTCAGCTGCAGTATCTGCCAATGTGGCTAGGAAAACGATTGCATCTTGATCTGCCATCTCAACCCGAATGTTTGCCTTCTGCAACTCTTTCTCAACATCCACACCTGATAGACCAAGGATGTTTGCGCGTAAAACGATCTTGACGGGATCAAAGCGCTTGGAGGGAAAATCAGATGCATTAAGAAAAATTGTTGCATCAAAGTGTGCTTGAACTGATTCCTTAAAGGAGTTAACAAGTGAGACTAGCTCTCCTGTTAATTCATTTCCTCTGGTTTGAAGTAATGCTCGAACTCCATCAATTGATGCAAGGGGAGCGCCAGCAGGTGAAGTGGTATGAGTTGTTTCAAAGCTTTGTTCAATGCGATCTAAATTAAGAAGCTTTCCTTGAGCCAACAACAAAGCCGATGCGCTATAGCCAGGCAATGCTTTATGAACGCTAGTAATCAGTGCATCTGCGCCTAACTGCAATACATGCTGCGGAATCTGGGAATTAAACCCAAAGTGTCCGCCCCATGCAGCATCAACAATTACTGGGATTGAATTCTCATGGGCCTTCTTAATCAGTGCAGATAGTTCCGAGATAGTTCCGAGGTAGCCGGGTTCAGTGAGAAGTAGCGCAATTGGTTTTTGATCTAAGACCCGTTCTAGTTCAGAAACAGGAATTCCTGTTGGAACACCCGTTGCCACATCAATCTCAGGTGTTAACCAGATTGGTTCAAGGCCAGTAAGTACTAGTGCGCTCAGGACTGATCTGTGAGCGGTGCGGGTAACTGCAATTTTTTCACCTGGTTTGCCAAGGGCCAAGATGATTGCTTGGTTTGCATGCGTGGAACCACCAGTTGAAAAGCGCGCGTAATCTGCGCCCCATAGTGATGCCGCTAACTCTTCAGCTTTCTTTAAAGTTCCTTCAGTTAACTTGATTTCATCTAGACCACCATAGAGCGGAGTATCTGAATCAACCACAGCACCTAACCCCTCATCTAATCGATGAGCCTTCTGCTTGTGACCCGGAATTGTGAATGCTGTGCGCTCAGTTTCGAAGTAGTTCAGGTAGGCATCTAGTAGCGGTGCGCTCTTTCTTAACTCTGAGTTCATGTTCTAAGCCTAACCATTGGACTCGCGAGTAGGAAATGATGGCTTAGACTTTACCCATGACAACACTTACCGCATTGACTCAAGAGCGTCGGTTGGTTACCGCAATTCCGGGACCAAAATCTCTCGAGGCGCTACAGCGCCGCAGTGAGGCGACCTCTGGGGGACTAGGTATGGCCATTCCCGTCATTATCGAGCGCGCGAGTGATGCGATTTTGCTTGATATCGACGGAAACCAGATCATTGATCTTGGTTCTGGTATCGGTGTTACTAACGTTGGTAACTCAGCACAGCGTGTAGTC
>JBILAD010000105.1:0-4073 GCA_044354355.1 Candidatus Planktophila sp.
CTATTGCGATGACAGATCATGGCAATGTTTTTGGGGCATTTGATTTTTATAAAGCAGCCAAAAAGGCCGATATCAAGCCAATCATTGGTATCGAAGCATACGTTGCTCCTGAATCACGCTTTGATAAAAAGCGCGTTCAGTGGGCCTCGGGCGGAGAAGATGATGTCTCTGGCGGTGGTGCTTATACGCACATGACAATTCTTGCTGAGAACAATCAGTGTCTAGCTAATCTATTTCGATTGTCATCTCTTGCATCACTAGAAGGTTATTACTACAAGCCACGCATGGACCGAGAGTTACTTGCGAAGTATTCATCGGGATTAATTGCAACGACTGGGTGTCCAGGTGGAGAAATCCAAACAAGATTACGTATGGGTGCATACAAGGAAGCGATTGCAGCTGCTAGTGCCTATCGAGATATTTTTGGGAAAGAAAACTTCTATCTAGAGGTAATGGATCACGGAATTGAAATTGAAACACGAGTCAAGCAAGATCTTTTAAAGCTTGGTAAAGAGCTGGGTTTGCCATTACTTGCCACCAACGATCTTCACTACACAAAGCAGTCAGATGCTCCAGCACATGAGGCACTTCTATGTGTTCAGTCTGGGTCAACGTTGGCAGATCCCAAGAGATTCAAATTTGATAATGACTCCTTTTATGTTAAGACCGCGGCGCAAATGCGCGAGTTATTCAAGGAGATTCCTGAAAGTTGTGACAACACACTTCTGATTGCTGAGCGTTGTGAGATCACACTTCGGGAAGGTGAGAACTTACTGCCGCAGTTTGAGGTGCCAGCAGGTGAAAGTGAAGATTCATGGCTCAAGAAAGAGGCAGAACGTGGCCTCAAAGAGCGCATGGGGGATCGCTTAACCCCAGAGCATGAAGCGCGTTTGCAGTATGAGCTTGGCGTTATGGAAAAGATGGGTTTTCCTGGTTACTTCCTTGTAGTTGCAGATCTAGTTGGACATGCCAAAGAGGTTGGTATCCGCGTTGGCCCAGGTCGTGGTTCTGCTGCAGGTTCTTTAGTTGCCTATGCACTCGGGATTACCGGACTTGATCCACTAGAGCATGGGCTTTTGTTTGAGCGTTTCCTTAATCCAGAGCGTATTTCTATGCCCGATATTGACTTGGACTTTGATGAGCGTCGACGCAGCGAAATGATTCGTTATGCAACAAACAAATATGGTGAAGACCGTGTTGCCCAGATCATTACCTACGGAACCATTAAATCCAAGCAGGCCATTAAAGATTCAACACGAGTACTTGGATATCCCTATGTCATTGGTGAGAAGTTAACCAAGGCTTTGCCACCAACTGTTATGGGTAAAGACATTTCTTTAAGTGGAGTCTTTGATACCAAAGATGATCGATATGGAGAAGCAGGAGAGTTCCGCGCTCTCTATGACTCTGATCCAGATTCAAAGCGTGTAGTTGATACCGCTCGAGGTCTTGAGGGATTAAAACGTCAATGGGGCGTGCACGCAGCTGGAGTTATCTTGTCTCGCGAACCTTTACTCGATGTTATTCCAATTCATCGTCGTGAAGCAGATGGCGCCATCATTACTCAGTTTGATATGGGTGCATGTGAAGCAACTGGATTGCTCAAGATGGATTTCTTGGGACTTCGAAACTTATCTGTCTTGGATGATTGCTTGCTTAATATCAAGGCAAACCAAGGAATAGATGTTGTTCTAGAGACTCTAACTCTTGATGATCCCAAGACATATGAGTTATTGAGTAGGGGAGACACATTAGGTGTGTTCCAGCTCGACGGTGGGCCAATGCGTGGTTTGCTCAAAAGCATGTCACCGGATTCATTTGAAGATATTTCTGCAGTTATTGCTTTGTATCGCCCAGGACCAATGGGAGAGAATGCGCATAACAACTACGCCGATCGCAAAAACAAACGCAAACCGGTGGAATCGATTCATCCTGAATTATCTGAACCACTTCAGGAAATTCTTGGTGATACCTACGGTTTGATTGTGTATCAAGAGCAGGTAATGGCGATTGCACAAAAGGTTGCTGGTTTCTCACTTGGACGCGCAGATCTTTTACGTAAGGCTATGGGTAAGAAGAACAAAGAGATTCTGGATAAAGAGTACGTTCCCTTTGAAGCGGGAATGAGAGAAAATGGTTTCTCAACAGCGGCAATCAAGCGCCTATGGGAGGTTTTGATTCCATTTTCTGATTATGCATTTAACCGTGCACACTCTGCTGGATATGGCGTTGTTTCATACTGGACCGCCTATCTCAAGGCTAATTATCCAACTGAATACATGGCTGCTCTGCTGACATCTGTGCGTGATGACAAAGACAAATCTGCCCTATACCTATCTGAATGCCGTCGCATGGGAATCAAGGTTTTGTCTCCTGATGTCAATGAGTCAGATGCTGAGTACACACCACGTGGTGTGGACATCCGTTTTGGTTTGGCTGCTATTCGAAATGTTGGAGAAGGTGTTGTTGCTTCAATAAAGAATTCCCGCACAGCTAAGGGCCGCTACACATCATTTGGTGACTTCCTTGCAAAGGTCGATGCTCAGGTTTGCAATAAGAAAACAATTGAATCACTCATCAAAGCTGGTGCCTTTGGTTCACTTGGCTCTAGTCGTAAAGGCCTAATTGCTGTTCACCTTGAAGCTATCGATTCAGTTATTGAATCAAAGCGAGCCGAAGCTATTGGGCAGTTTGATTTGTTTGGTGGGGAAGCAGTTACTGCAGTTTCTGGTTTGGATATCGAAGTTCCGGTAGGTGAATGGGACAAATCGATGTTACTGACCTATGAACGTGAAATGTTGGGGCTCTACGTTTCAGACCATCCACTACTTGGAGTGGAACATGTTTTGCGTGCCAATACTGATATGTCCATCAGCGAAATTGTGGATGATGGCGCACAGCACGAATCCATTGTGACAATCGGAGGTTTAATCACCAGCGTTACACGAAAGGTTTCTCGCCAGGGTGCTTCTTGGGCTGTTGTTACAGTAGAAGATCTTGAGGGCTCGTTAGAAGTATTGTTCTTTGCAAATACCTACAATCAGTATTCAATGTCATTGACTGAGGACCGCATCGTCACAATCCGAGGACGAGTTGATCGCAGAGAAGATAAGTTGCGTTTTACGGCACTTGAGATGTCAATGCCAGATATCAACGCGGCACCAACTGGACCACTGGTTATCTCTTTGCCAATTCAACAGTGCACGCCACCTGTCGTAGAGCGAATCAAGGAGATCTTGCGTTCACATCCTGGAAAGCGTGAAGTCCATTTGCAATTAAATGACAATGGAAATAGCACCGTTATGAAGGTAGATGCATTAATCACATCATCACCAAGTTTGAGCGCAGATCTGAAATCAATTTTGGGGCCTAACTGCCTCGTTTAAATTGAGCGTCAAAGGCAAGGGGTAAGCCGTTACAATTACCCAATGATTCGTACCGTTGACCTGCGCGGGCGAGCCCTATCTAAAGCCCAATACAACCTCGAGCTGCCTCGCGCCACGCTCAATGTTGCAGAGGCGATGGTATTGATCCAGCCCATCCTAGATCGAGTAAAGAATGGAACAGAGGCAGATCTACTTGCCCTGGCCCAAGAGTTTGATGGTGTGACTCCGGCAAGTATTCGGGTCCCACAACATGAGTTAGATAAGGCGCTGTCGCAATTAGCACCAGCAATTAGAACTGCATTAGAGCTTTCAATTGTGAGAGTGAAAAAGGTTCATAACGATCAAGTGCGCAGTGAGAAAACAACCACCGTTGTAGATGGTGGAATCGTTACTGAAAAGTGGGTTCCAGTTGATCGCGTTGGGCTCTATGTTCCTGGTGGGCGCGCGGTCTATCCCAGCAGTGTGATGATGAATGTAATTCCTGCACAAATTGCAAAGGTTCAATCAATTGCAGTTGCATCGCCTCCACAAAAAGATTTTGGTGGATTGCCGCACCCAACAATTCTTGCAACGTGTGCACTCCTTGGAATCACAGAGGTCTATGCAGTCGGGGGAGCCCAAGCGATTGCCCTCTTTGCTTATGGCATGGAAGGTGTCTGCGAAAAGGCGGACCTAGTCACAGGCCCA